>NZ_OY726398.1:958834-1278445 GCF_963378105.1 Mycolicibacter sp. MU0102 | reverse complement strand
ATACACCCACCAGGTCCGCTATCGTTTGCTGCCCTACCTCTGGTAGTTGCGACTCCCGGCTCGCTCAGATACCGCGGGGCACACAATTGACTTATAGTTCCCTGAGCTCTAGCTGTTAGCGGGACTCAGGGAGGTCGGTGGCGATGCGCTCACGCGTGCGAGGCGGCAACGGTGGTCGTGTTCTCTGCCCCGCCCGGACGGCCGCTGCGGCAGCAGGTGCCCTGGTCGTCGGCCTCACCCCGATGCTGGCCGCCGCCCCCGCGCAGGCGGACTGGGATTGGCTGCTCGACGCCGCAGCGCCGGTGGAGGTCGCGGGCAGTGCCGCAGGCGGACTCGACCTCGGCAGCCTGATGGCGCTGGTCCAGTCCTTCACCGACAACCTCGATCCGGCCACCAACAAGCTGTTCTCCGACGTCATCGACGCGTTACTGGCCTTGCCGGGCCCGAACCAGTCACTCGACACCGCCGAGTTGGTGAACCAATACATCTACGCACCCCTGCACGCCGGTTTGCAGCAGTGGATTTCCAGCCCATTCGGCGAGCTCAGCCTCGGCCTGATCAACGCACCGTTTGCCACGCTGTTCGGTCGCGATCTGATCGGCGACGGCATCGACGGGTTCGACGGCGTCAACACCAGCCTGTTCGGTCAGTGGGGCTGGTTCGGCGACGCCGGTGATGGCGGATTCCTGTTCGGCGACGGCGGCGCCGGCCTCGTGGGTATCGACGGCATCGGCGGTGCCGGCGGCGACGCGGGATTCTTCGGCAACGGTGGCGCAGGCGGGCTGGGCGGTGCCGGTGCCGCCGGCGGCGACGGCGGGGCCGGCGGCTGGTTCATGGGTCTGGGAGGTGCGGGCGGTGCCGGCGGCGCGGGCGCCGAGGGTGGCACCGGTGGCGTGGGAATCGGCATGCTGCTGGGCACCGGTGGCACCGGCGGCGCCGGGGGCAGCGGTGTTGAGGGCGACGTCGGCGGCGATGGCGGAGTCGGCGGCGCCGGGGCCTGGTGGCTGGGCCGTGGCGGCGACGGTGGCGTCGGCGGTGAGGGCGACGAGGCCGAGAACGGCGGCGCCGGCGGCGATGGCGGCGCGGGTGGCCTGTTGTTCGGCCGCGGCGGTGACGGCGGCCTCGGCGGTGAAGGCGGCGCGGGTGGCCTGGGCGGGTCCGGCGGCTTCCTAGGGGCCGCGGGAATCAGCGCGGCGCCGTACGTCGCGAACACCCAGTGGGTGACCTACGACGGCGGAACCAGCCTGCGTGTCTATCCGACCGAGACCGGCCGAACCGAGGCCGGTGAACCCGGCACGCTGCGCCAGGGCGAGCAGGCCTGGGCGGAGGTCGTCAAGCGCAACCCGGAGGCCAACAACGCCGGCATGCGCGCACAGTTCCTGTGCCACTGGCAGTTCGCGGAGTTCATCCAACCCGGCAAAACCAGTTGGAATTTGGAGCCGTGGCGTCCGGACGTGAGCTCGCTGAACCTGCTCGCCAACGGCTGCAACCCCGGCGGCGCCGAAGAACCGTTCTAGCCCGGCCCGATGGCGGCGACCCGCAGCGCCCGGCTCCGCCGGGCTTGCGATCGCCGCTAGCTAGATCCAAACGCCCTTTCCGACGGCCACCACACCGCCGGCGCTGATGGAGAACCGTTCCCGGTCCTTCTCCAGGTCGACACCGATCATCTCGCCGGGGCCGACCACGACGTTCTTGTCCAGGATCGCGTGCCGCACCACCGCGCCGCGCCCCACCCGAGCCCCGGGCATGATCACGCTGTCCTCCACGATCGCGCCGTCGTCGATCACCACATTCGACGACAGCACCGAGTTGCGCACCGAGCCCGCTGAGATGACGCTGCCGGCGCCCACCACCGATTCCTGCGCCGAGCCCCCGTTGACGAACTTCGCCGGCGCCAGATTCTCGGTCGCGCCGTGAATCGGCCAGCGGTTGTTGTACAGGTTGAACACCGGGTGCGCTGAGACCAAGTCCATATGCGCGTCGTAGAACGCGTCCAAGGTTCCGACGTCACGCCAGTAGCCGCGGTCGCGCTCGGTGGCCCCGGGCACCTCGTTGTCGGAGAAGTCGTAGACCGCGGCCATGCCGTCGGCCACCAGGCGCGGCATGATGTCGCCGCCCATGTCGTGGTCGGAGTGGTCATCGTCGGCGTCGGCGCGGATCGCATCGATCAGCACCTTGGTGGTGAAGACGTAGTTGCCCATCGACACATACGTGCTGGCCGGATCGTCGGGTGTGCCAGGCGGGTTCGCCGGCTTCTCCAGGAAGCCGCGGATCCGGCCGGACTCGTCGGCGTCGATGCAACCGAACGAGGACGCCTCCGCGCGCGGCACCCGCACCCCGGCGACCGTCGCCCCGGCCCCGCTGGCGATGTGGAAGCGGACCATCTGCTCGGGGTCCATCCGATACACGTGGTCGGCCCCGAAGACCACGATGTAGTCCGGGTCCTCGTCGAAGATCAGGTTCAGCGACTGGTAGATGGCGTCGGCGGACCCGGTGTACCAGCGCGGGCCGAGGCGCTGCTGGGCTGGCACCGGGGTGATGTACTCCCCCGCCAAGCCGCTCAACCGCCAATTCTGGGAGATGTGCCGGTCCAGTGAATGCGACTTGTACTGCGTCAGAACACATATCCGCAGGTAGCGCGCATTGACCAGATTCGACAGCACGAAGTCGATCAACCGGTAGGCACCCCCGAAGGGGACCGCCGGTTTGGCGCGGTCCGCGGTCAGCGGGTGCAGCCGCTTGCCCTCCCCACCGGCCAGGACGATGCCCAGCACATGCGGCGCTTCCCTCATGGCCACAAACCTATCGGCCCCTTCGAAGCCCTGCCAGGTTGACCGCACGATTGGCGAACGTTCTTTACAAAAAAATCACCGATCGATCCGCTGCACGGCCGATAATCGGCGACCGCTACCGTGCCGGTTATGCGGGTGGCGATGCTGACTCGGGAATACCCTCCGGAGATCTATGGCGGCGCGGGCGTCCACGTCACCAACCTGGTGGAGGCGCTGCGACGGCTGTGCCACGTCGACGTGCACTGCATGGGGGCGCCCCGGCCGGGCGCGCACGCGCATCAGCCCGATCCGGCGCTGCGCGACGCCAATCCGGCGCTGGGGACACTGTCGGCCGACCTGACGATGGTCGACGCCGTCAGCACGGCCGATGTCGCCCACTCCCACACCTGGTACACCGCGCTGGCCGGCCGGCTGGCGGCGCTGCTCTACGACATCCCGCATGTGCTGACCGCGCATTCGCTGGAGCCGCTACGCCCCTGGAAGGCCGAGCAGCTGGGCGGCGGCTACCGGGTCTCGTCATGGGCCGAGAAGGAGGCGACGATCGCCGCCGACGCGGTCATCGCGGTCAGCTCGGCCATGCGTGAGGATCTGCTGCGGGTCTACCCGGACCTGCGCCCGGACCGCGTGCACGTGATCTACAGCGGCATCGACACCGACGTCTGGCGTCCACAGCCCACCGGTGCCGATTCGATGCCAGCCGAACTCGGTGTCGACCCCGACCGGCCGATGGTGGCGTTCGTCGGGCGGATCACCCGCCAGAAAGGGGTGGCGCATCTGGTGGCCGCCGCCCACCGGTTCCACCCGGACGCGCAATTGGTGTTGTGCGCCGGCGCCCCGGACACACCGGAGATCGCCGACGAAGTCAGCGCCGCCGTGGCCGATCTGGCCGCCACCCGCAGCGGGGTGTTCTGGATACACGAGACCCTGCCCGCCCGGCAGATCCGCGAATTACTCTCGGCAGCAACGGTTTTTGTATGCCCCTCGGTCTACGAGCCGTTGGGTATCGTCAATCTGGAGGCGATGGCCTGCGGCACCGCGGTGGTCGCCTCCGACGTCGGCGGCATCCCTGAGGTGGTCACCGACGGCGAGACCGGCACCCTGGTCCACTACGACGACGCCGACCCGGACGGCTATCACGCCGACCTCGCCGACGCCGTCAACGCGTTGATCACCGACCCGACCCGTGCGCAACGCTACGGCGACGCCGGCAGGCGTCGCTGCGAGGAGGTGTTCTCCTGGGCGCGGGTGGCCGAGCAGACCTTGGCGGTCTACCGGCAGGCGGGCCGCTAGCCCCTAGCCGCCGGTGACGGCTTTGAGTTCGTCGCCGAGCGCCGCGGCCTCATCGGGAGTCAACTCGACGACCAGTCGTCCACCGCCCTCAAGCGGTACTCGCATTACGATGCCTCGCCCCTCTTTGGTCGCTTCCAACGGACCGTCGCCGGTCCGGGGCTTCATCGCCGCCATCGAGTGCTCCCTCCAGGTACCAGCCCGCAAGCCGTGCCCATGATCTGCGCCGGGTGTGCACGGCAGTCGCAGCGTCCGGCTTCGAACTGCAAATTCACTCTGCCATTCTCCCCTATCGGAGACGGCGCGTGCACAAGACCCGATTCCGTAGTGCATTTTAAAGGATCTAGGCGGTTACCGGTGGCACCCAACATGCCCGGACGTGGTCGTCGACCATGCCCGTGGCCTGCATCAACGCATACGCGGTAGTGGGCCCCACGAATCGGAACCCGCGACGCTTCAATTCGCGCGCCATCGCCGTCGATTCCGGCGTGACGGCCGGAATTGCCGACAGATCCGCCGGGCGCGGACGCGGCGGCGGGGCGAATGACCACAACAGGTCCGCCAAATCGGTCGCGCCCAGGTCGATGGTCGCCCGGGCATTGCTGATCGTCGCCTCGATCTTGGCCCGGTTGCGCACGATGCCCGCGTCGTCCATCAGCCGGGCCACATCGGCGTCGGTGAAACGCGCGACGGTCTCCACATCGAAATCGGCGAACGCCCGCCGGAAGTTGTCCCGCTTACGCAGAATCACCAGCCACGACAGTCCGCTCTGGAACGCTTCCAGACTGACCCGCTCGAACAGTGCGGCCGAGTCCCGCAGTGGGCGTCCCCACTCCTGGTCGTGGTAGTCGCGGTACAGCACCGAGGCGCCGTCGACCCAGCCGCACCGGATCTGGCCGTCGTCCAGAACGCCGCTCAACGCGACTCCGCCGCCGTCTCGGCGGCCGCCTGCGCCGCGGCGAGCTCGCCGCGAAGCTGGTCGAGCTCGGCACCGAGGCGCTCCAGCACCCAGTCGACCTCACCGGTGTTGTAGCCGCGCAGCACCTGGGAGAACTTGACCGCCTCGACATCGGCACCGGTGACCCCGGAGGCCGGCAGCATGGTCGCCGTCGTCGCCCGCGGCAGCGGCGGCAGCTGCTCACCCCGACCGAACAGCGTGCTGGCCACCCCGAACAGCAGCAACGCGGTGAGCACGAGCACAACGAGATACAGCAAGACCAGTGTCACGGCATCGATAGTGCCTCATTGCACCGACATGAGGGGCGGTGCCGAGCGGATCAGCGCTGGCGCAGGGTGTTCATCGGTGGCCGGTCGACCAGCGACAACGGCGTGGTGCGCGGCAGATAATCCATTCCGTCCGGGCCGTCGGCGACGAACTGGGTCAGGCCCACCCCGGAATCCGGGACGCCGCAGCGCGACAGCAACGTGGCGACGACTTGGCGGCTCATCACGGCCAACTCGGCCAACGGGCGATTGCGGTGCGCCCGCACGCCCAAGTTGACCTGGGCGATCGCCTCCAGCCCCAACCGGTCGTAGGTGTCGATCAACAGCCCGATCTCCACGCCGTAGCCGGGCGCGAACGGAACCGACGCCAACAGTTCACGACTGCCCGCATACTCACCGCCCAACGGCTGGATCACCGCACCCAGGTCGGGGCGCAGCGCGGTCAACAGCGGTCGGGCCACCAGCTCGGTGACCCGGCCACCACCGGTGGGTTCCTCGGTGCCGTTGACCTTCAGCGGCCGCCGATAGAACCCTTTGACGAGGTGAACGCCGTCCCCGGTGAGCAGGGGCCCGACCAGGTTGGGCACGAACATCGGGTCGGGGTCGATCAGGTCAGAATCCACGAACACCACGATGTCGCCGCTGGTGGCCGCCAGCGACCGCCACAGCGCTTCGCCCTTACCGGGCTGCGGTGCGACCTCCGGGACGGCCTGTTCGCGGCTGACGACGCGCGCGCCGGCCGCGATCGACCGGATCTCGGTGTCGTCGGTGGAGCCGGAGTCCAGCACGATCAGTTCGTCGACCAGGTTGTCGACCAGCGGTGTGATGCTGTCGATGACCGATTCGATGGTCGCCTGCTCGTTCAACGCGGGCAGCACCACCGAGACGCTGCGACCGGTCTTGGCCTTGGCCGCCAGCAGCTCGGCCACCGTCCAATGCGGCCGAGTCCAGGTGCGCCCGGATAGCCGAGTGTCGCCCGGCGCCGAGACCAGGTCGGTCATGCGAGTCCCCTTACTGTGCGGGTCGGGGCCCGAACGCCCTGGATCGATGCCACCATCTCCAGTACGCGCCGGGTCGGCCCGACCTCGTGAACCCGAAACATCCGGGCTCCGGCGGCCGCCGCCAACGCGGTAGCCGCCAATGTTCCGTCCAGTCGTTCGGTGAGACCCACTCCAAGAGTCTCCCCGATGAAGTCTTTGTTGGAGAGCGCCATCAGCACCGGCCATCCGGTACCGACCAAATCCTCCGTATGTCGCAACAACGCTAGCCCGTGGAAGGTGTTCTTGCCGAAATCATGGGTGGGATCGATCAGCACCCGATCCCGGGCCACCCCGGCCGCCACCGCCCGTTCCGCGGCCGCGGTGACCTCGCTGATCACCGCTTTCACCACCCCGTCGACGCTGGTGCCGTAGCTCACCCGGAAGGGGCGGGTGCGCGGTTTCGCGCCTCCGGTGTGCGAGCAGACCAGCCCTGCCCCGAACTCGGCGGCCACCGCCGGCAGGTCCGGGTCGATCCCGGCCCAGGTGTCGTTGATCAGGTCGGCACCGGCCGCGCAGGCGCGTTTGGCCACCTCTGCACGCCAGGTGTCCACACTGATCAGCTGGTCGGGGTAGGCGCTGCGCAGCCATTCGATGAACGGCACCACCCGGGCGGTCTCGGTGTCGGCGTCGACGGTCTCCCCCGGCCCGGCCTTGACCCCGCCGACGTCGATGACATCGGCGCCGTCGGCCACGGCGCGGTGCACGGCGGACTTGGCCGCCTCGTCGGTGAACGTGGCGCCCGCGTCGTAGAACGAGTCGGGGGTGCGGTTGACGATCGCCATGATCAGCGCTCGGTCAGCCGCCACCGGACGACCGCAGAAGTGGGACTGCACTGCTCCATGGTGCCTGGTGGCCTACGGGCCGCAGGACACTACCGTGCTCACATGGTGGATTTTGCGCTCTGCGCGTGCGGACTGCGAGGGCACGCGACGTTCGCCCCCGACGAGCCGGAACTTCGGCGGCGACTGCGGGCCGATACGCCCGTGGGCGAGGCATGGCGGTGTTTGCGCTGCGAAACATTCGTGGTGGGGGTTCCCCGCGGCAGCGGCCCAGCCGACACAGCGCCGGAGATTCCCCGGGGTCCGATGCTGCGCGACCGGATCTTGATGCGAGCACTTGCGGTAGAGCGCGCGGTTCGCTGCCTGATTTTTATGTTGGTAGCGGCTGGAGTGTTCAAGGTCAGCGGATCACGCGAACGCCTGCAGGACGCCTTCGAACGAGACTTGCCGTTGCTGCAACCACTGGCAGATCAGATCGGTTGGGATCCGGACAACTCGAAGCTGATTCGGCACATCGCCCAGGCGTTCGCCTTGTCGTCGTCGACGCTGCTGTGGATCGCCGCGGCACTGGCGGCCTATGCGGCGATCGAGCTTGTCGAAGCGGTCGGGCTGTGGCTGATGCAACGGTGGGGCGAATACTTCGCGGTCGTCGCGACCAGCGTCTTTCTTCCTCTGGAGATCTACGAGTTGTCAGAGAAGATCACGGTTCTTCGCGTCGTCGCGCTGTCGATCAATGTCGCCGCGGTGGTCTGGCTGCTCTGGAGCAAACGACTGTTCGGGTGCAACGGCGGCGCCAGGGCCTACCGAGAAGCCCATGAGACCGCGAGCCTACTCAGCGTCGAACGGGCCAGCCTGGACGAAACGGATGCCGGCGCAAGGTCGTAGCGCGGGCGGCTAGGCCGCCGCACGCGACGTCAGCCCTGCGGACGTTTACCGGCGGCTACTTCGCCGGGGTAGTCGGCATAGAAGGGCACGTAGCCTTCGCCGCGGCCGGCCAGCACGTACAGCGGGTCCTCGATGACCGCCCCACCGCCGCCGTAGCCCTCCTCGCGCAGCTCCACCTTGCGACTCTTGAATGTGGTGGTGTGGGCCATCGACGGCACCACCCGCACGAACAGCGGCACCGCATAGGAGGGCAGCTGGTCAAAGACCACAGTGGCCAGCCCCCGCCCGTCCAGGGTCGCGCCGTCGCGCAGTTTGACCGCGGCCATCCCGGCACGGCCACCGGTTCCGGGCACCTCGACGCCGTAGACGGCGCACTCCTCGATCGCATCGTCGATGCCCAGCGCAGCCTCGACCTGCGTGGTGGCGACGTTCTCGCCCTTCCATCGAAAGGTGTCGCCGAGCCGGTCGACGAACGCGGCGTGCCCCATGCCCTGTGGGCGCATCAGGTCACCGGTGTTGAACCAGCAGTCGCCGTCGCGGAAGGCGTTGCGCACCAGCTTCTTCTCGTTGGCCTCCGGGTCGGTGTAGCCGTCGAACGGCGAGAACCGGTTCACCGGGCTCAGCAGCAGCCCGGGCTGGCCGGCAGGCACCCGTTGCACCCAGCCGTCCGCGCCGCGCAGCGGCAGGCCGGTGTCGGGGTCGTACTGCACGTAGGCCAGCGGCAGCGGATAGACGCCGGTGCTGCGCGGCACGTTGAACACGTTGAGGAAGGCGCTGTTGCTCTCGCTGGCGGCGTAGAACTCGCAGACCCGCTTGATCCCGAACCGGTGGGTGAACTCGTCCCAGATCTCGGGCCGCAGGCCGTTGCCGGCGATCACCCGCACCTTGTGCGCACGATCGGTGGGCTTGGCGGGCTGGTTGAGCAGATACCGGCAGAGCTCGCCGATGTAGACGAACGCCGTTGCGTCCGCGGCGATCACCTCGTCCCAGAACCGCGAGGCCGAGAACGAGCGGCCCAGCGCCAGCGTGGCACCGGCGTTGAGCACCGACGACACCGCGACCGTCAGCGCGTTGTTGTGGTACAGCGGCAGGCAGCAGTACAGCGTGTCACTGCCGCGCAGCCGCAGCCCAACGCCCCCGAACGTCGCCAGCGCACGCAACCACCGATAGTGCGTCATCACGCTGGCCTTGGGGTAGCCGGTGGTACCGGAGGTGAAGATGTAGAACGCGGTGTCCTTGGCCAGTACCGCGTTGACGGAGGCCGGATTGCCGTCCGGTGCCGTGGCGGCCAGCCGCCGGAACTCCTCGATGGTCACCGGCACGTCGGTGCAGCCGCATTCTTTGACCGGATCGACCAGGTCGGACTCCACAACCAGCAGCGTGGCGCCCAGGACGCCCAGGCTGTGGGCCAGCACGTCACCGCGCTGGTGGTAGTTGAGCATGCCGGCCACCCCGCCACATTTGGCGACGGCCAGCATCATCAACACCGCGTCCGGGGAGTTGCGCAGCATGATCCCGACGACATCGCCGTGGCCGACGCCGCGCGCGGCCAGTACGGCGGCGTAGCGGTTGACGGTCTCGTTGGCTTCGCGGTAGGTCAGTTGCTGCTCGCCGAACCGGATGAAGACCCGATCACCGACTTGAGCCGCGCGGTCCTGGAAGACCTTGCCGATCGAGGCCTTGGAGGTAGGGCGGGCTCGCAGCCCGGTCCACAGCCCGCGCAGGATGGTCGGTCCGTCGGCCAACAGACGGGGGGTACGGGACAGGATGTCGACCAGTCCCACCTGGGTGACGGTGCCGGAGTCGTGGTCGGACACGTTATCGCCTCATTTCGCCGAAAATCGAGAGCTTAACCGGTACCGGCGGTACCGGGTGAACAGGCGTCCAGCGCCGCCTCCATCTCGCCGAACACCAGCAGACGATCCATCGCACGCCGGGATACAAAACCGGTGTCGATCAGTCCCGACAGCCATGTCCACAGCCCCTCGTAATGGCCATCAGGATCCAGTAGCACCACCTCTTTGTCGTGCATGCCCAGATACCCGCCAGTCCACGTCTCGAACAGCTCTTCCAGCGTGCCGATACCGCCGGGCAGGGTCAGGAAAGCGTCGGCGCGGTCATCCATGACCTGTTTCCGCTCGCGCATGGTGTCGGTGACGATCAGCTCGTCGGCGTCGACATCGGCCACCTCGCGGTGCAGCAGCGCCTTGGGGATCACGCCGACGGTATGTCCGCCGCGCTCGCGGGCGGCCACGGCGAGCGCGCCCATCGCCGAGACGTTGCCGCCTCCCCACACCAACGTCCAACCCCGCTCGGCGATTGCCGCACCGACCTTGGCGGCCAGCGCCAGCAGGGCCGGATCGCTGGGGCCCGACGCGCAGTAGACACAGACCGCCCATTCGCTCGACCGCACACCGAAAGGCTATCGGGCCGTTGGCTCAGACCGTAAACTCTCGGCGATGCCGATCCGGTGGAACGTCCCCGAGCATTCGGCGGCGTTGCATCAGCTCACCGCAGCACTCGATCCCGGCGGGGCCCGGGCCGGCGCGGTGGTACTCGGTCCCGACGGGTGCGGCAAGTCCACCCTGGCTCGGTTAGCGGCCGAGGATTACGCCGACCGCCATCCCGGGACCCGGGTGTGCTGGGTGATCGGCACCCCCGCCGAGCGCAACGTGCCGTTCGGCGCCTTCAGCCATCTGGTTGCGGTGGACGACATCGGCAAGCCTGCCGCACTGCTGCGGGCGGCGCGCGCGTCGTTGGTCGAGGCGGGGGGCGAGCTGCTGCTGGTGGTCGACGACGCCCATCTGCTCGACATCTTGTCGGCGACGCTGGTCTACCAGGTGGCGCTGGCCGGGACGGCCCGGGTGATCGTCACCGGGCGTGCGGACTGTGCCCCTGCGCCTCCGCCGCCGATCACCGCGCTGTGGGGCGACGATCTGCTGACTCGCATCGACGTCACCGCCTTAGACGAGGTGGGCGCGGTGCGTGAGGCCGGTCGCGACGTGGACGCCTTCGTGGCGGGGTTGCCGACCGACGCCCGTACGGTGCTGGACTACCTGGCCGTCTTCGAGCCACTGGCGCTGGTCGATCTGATCAGCCTCACCAGCGCCGACGCGGTCCGCCGGGCCGAGGAGCTGGGCGCGGTGGAGACCCGCGCTCGCGGCGGCCGCGAACCGGACCCGGTGGTCTACACCGCGCACCCGCTGTTCGCCGAGCGGGCCCGCGGGGCTTTAGGAGTCGACGAGGCGCGTGCCCGGCGTACCGAAGTGGTGGGCGCGCTGGCAGCCCGGCCCTGCGCACACGTCGGCGAGCAGCTGCGGCTGGCGGCGCTGGCCGCCGACAGCGCCGCGCCCCAGCCCGTCGCCGAGGTGGTGGACGCCGCCCAGCAGGCGTTGCGGCTGGGCGACCTACAACTGGGTGAGCGGCTGGCCCGTCACGCCCTGGATCGGTCGGACGCACTGGCGGCCCGACTGGCCTTGGCGCACGCGCTGGGCTGGCAGGGCCGCGGGCGAGACGCCGACGGGGTACTGGCGGCCGTCGACCCGGCCGGTCTCAGCGAGCCGGAGTTGATGGCCTGGGCGCTGCCGCGGGCCGCCAATCAGTTCTTCATGCTGGGCGAGCCCGAACGCGCCACCGCCTTCCTGGCGGCCACGCGTGGCCGGGTGACCGGTGCGGCCCCGCGCATCACTCTGGATGCGCTCGGCGCCACCTTCGCGATGAATGCCGGCAATATCGGCCGCGCCGTGCAGGCCGCCACCGAGGTCCTTGCCGACCCGGCCGCCGACGACATGGCGGTGGCCTGGGCGGGCAGCGCCGCAGCCCTGTGCGCGGCGCGATCCGGCCGGTTCGACGACGTCGGCCCCTTAGCGCGCCGTGCGCTGGACGCCGAACATCCCGGGGTGCTGCGATTCACCGTCGGGCTCGCCGAGATCACCGCACTGTTGATGGCCGATCGACTCGCGCAGGCGCGCGAGCTCGCCTGGCAGTTCACCGATTTCGCCGAGCTGTCCCAGCCTGGCCGGGCGATCGGCGAGGTGCTGGTGGCGCAGGTGCTGATCGCGGCCGAAGAGTACGACGCCGCGACCAAAATGTTGGCACCGGCCGCGGCCACGCTGGAACGCACCGGCTACTCGTGGGGGCCGCTGTCGCTGACGCTGCTGGCCACTGCGTTGGCCCGCCAGGCCGACATCGCCGGCGCGGCAAAGGCGTTGAGCCGGGCCGAATCCCGGCACGGCACCAAGTCGGCGCTGTTCGCTCCGGAGCTGGGGGTGGCGCGAGCTTGGCAACGGGCCGGTATGCGCGATCAGCATGGGGCGATCGCCGCGGCCCGCGAAGCCGCCCGGATGGCCGAGCGCACCGGGCAGTCGGCGGTGGCGTTGCAGGCCTGGGACACCGCCGCCCAGCTCGGGGATGCCCGGGCCGTCGACTCGCTGAGCCGGCTGTGCGACGAGGTCGACTGCGCGTTCGGCCGGACCGCGCTGGCGCGGCTTAGGGGCTGAGGAAACCGCGCAGCAGCTCGGCCACGGCGCTGATCTGCTGAACCGGCACCCGCTCGTCGACGGTGTGGGCAAGGTTGGGATCACCGGGGCCGTAGTTGACCGCGGGGATGCCGCGAGCGGCGAACCGGGACACGTCGGTCCAGCCGTACTTGGCCCGAACCTGTCCGTCAGCGGCGGCCACCAGCGCGGCGGCGGCTGGTGCGGTGAGCCCCGGCAGGGCGCCGGCGGCCACGTCGGTCTGCTCGATCTTGACGTGCAGGCCGTCGAAAACCTCCTGCACGTGGATCAGCGCCTCATGGGGCGTGCGGTCCGGGGCGAAGCGGAAGTTCACGGTCACGCTCGCGGCATCGGGGATGACGTTGCCGGCCACCCCGCCGTCGATGCGCACCGCCGACAGGCCCTCGCGGTAGACGCAGCCATCGATGTCGATACTGCGCGGCTGGTAAGCGGACAGCCGATTCAGCACTGCCCCCAGGTTGTGGATGGCGTTGTCGCCCAGCCAGGACCGCGCCGAATGCGCCCGGGTGCCGGCCGCGGTGACGACGACCCGCAGTGTGCCCTGGCAGCCGGCCTCGATGTAGCCGCCGGTGGGCTCGCCGAGGATGGCGAGGTCAGCCGCCAGCCAGTCCGGCAGGTTGCGTTCGATGCGGCCCAGCCCGTTGGCGGCTGCCTCGATCTCCTCGCAGTCGTAGAACACGCAGGTCAGATCGTGCACGGGCTCGGTGAGGGTGGCGGCCAGGTGCAGAAAGACGGCGACGCCGGATTTCATGTCGACGGTGCCGCAACCATGCAGCACGTCACCCTCGTCGGCGGTGGTGGTGCGCCGGCTGGGCAGATTGCCGGCCGCCGGCACGGTGTCCAGATGCCCGGCCAGCAGCACCCGATTCGGGCGCCCCAGGTGGGTGCGGGCCAGCACCGCGTCACCGTCGCGAATGATCTCGAAGCCGGGCGCCTGCGCCCGCAGCGCGGCTTCGACCTGGTCGGCGATCAGCGCTTCGTGCCGCGACTCGCTGGGGATGTCCACCAGCGCCGCGGTCAGGGCAATCGGGTCGGAGTGCAGGTCCAGCACGGACTCAGTTTAGCGGTCCGAGTAGCCTGACCAGCGTGACTGGAGCTTCGGGCGTCGGGGTAGCGACGCTGGCCGCGGACGGATCTGTGCTCGACACCTGGTTTCCCGCACCGGAGTTGGGCGGCTCGGGCCAGCCCGGGACCACCCGCCTTGGCGCGGACGAAGTGCCCGCCGAGCTGGCCGGGTTGCTCGGCGCCGACGAGGACCGCGGCACCGAGACGGTTGCGGTGCGCACCGTTATCGGGTCGCTCGACGACACCGCCGTCGACGCCTACGACGCCTACCTGCGCCTGCACCTGCTGTCGCACCGACTGGTGGCGCCGCACGGGCTCAACGCCGGCGGACTGTTCGGAGTGCTGACCAACGTGGTCTGGACCAACTACGGGCCCTGTGCCGTCGAGGGCTTCGAGTCGACTCGCGCCCGGTTGCGCCGCCGCGGCCCGGTGACGGTCTATGGGGTGGACAAGTTCCCCCGCATGGTCGACTACGTACTGCCGTCCGGCGTGCGCATCGCCGACGCCGACCGGGTGCGCCTCGGTGCGCACCTGGCGTCTGGGACCACGGTGATGCACGAAGGATTCGTCAACTTCAACGCCGGCACGCTGGGCGCCTCCATGGTCGAGGGCCGCATCTCGGCGGGCGTGGTGGTCGGTGACGGCTCCGATGTCGGCGGCGGCGCTTCGATCATGGGCACGCTGTCCGGCGGTGGGACCCAGGTGATTTCGATCGGCAAGCGCTGCCTGCTGGGTGCGAACGCCGGGCTGGGCATCCCGCTGGGCGACGACTGCGTGGTCGAGGCCGGACTGTATGTCACCGCCGGCACCAAGGTCACCCTGCCCGACGGCAGCACGGCCAAGGCCCGCGATCTGGCCGGCGGCAACAACTTGCTGTTCCGCCGCAACTCGCAGACCGGCGCGGTCGAGGTGGTGGCCCGGGACGGCCAGGGCATCGCCCTCAACGAAGACCTGCACGCCAACTAAACCAGCGCCTCCTGCGGGTCGCGCTGAATCGGTTGCGGCCAGGGCTGCGGAACCGGCCGGGGACGCACGACCTGCGGCCACCAGAACCAGCGCCCGAGCAGGGTGGCGACCGACGGTGTCATCAGCGACCGCACGATCAAGGTGTCGAAGAGCAGGCCCAGCCCGATGGTCGTGCCGACCTGGCCGATCACGATCAAGGCGCTGACCGCCATCGAGGCCATGGTGAAGGCGAACACCAGACCCGCCGCCGTGACCACGGCACCGGTGCCGACCATGGCGCGAATCAGCCCGGTGTGCAGGCCCGCGTGGATCTCCTCCTTGATGCGCGAGACCAGCAGCAGGTTGTAATCCGCGCCGACGGCAAGCAGCACGATGACCGACATCGGCAACACCATCCAGTGCAACGGGATGCCGACGATGTGTTGCCACAGCACCACTGACAGACCGAACGCCGAACCGAGACTGAGCACCACCGTGCCGACGATCACCGTCGCGGCGACCACGGCGCGGGTCAGCACCATCATGATGATGAAGATCAGGATCAGTGCGGCTGTCGCAACGATCAGCAAGTCGTAGTTGGCGCCCTGCTGCATGTCGTAGAACATCGCCGCGCTGCCGCCGAGGTAGATCGAGGATCCCTCGAACGGCGTCCCCTTGATCGCATCGGCCGCCGCGACCTTGAGCGATTCGATGCGCGATATTCCCTCCGGCGTCAACGGATCACCCTGGTGAATAATGGTGAACCGCACCGCATGTCCGTCCGGCGACATGAACAGCTTGATGCCGCGCTTGAAGTCGGCGGTGTCGAAGGCCTCCGGCGGGAGGTAGAACGAATCGTCGTTCTTGGCGGTGTCGAACGCCTCGCCCATCGCGGTGGAGTTCTCCTGCATCGCCATGTTCTGGTCCTGCTGGGCCTTCTGCACCTGGTACTGGTTGAGCAACGTCTGCTTCTGATTCTTCATGGACTGGATCTGCGCCGGCATCACCGCGACCATCCGCGGCATCAGCTCGGCCATGCGTTGCATGTCGGGCACGATCTCGTCGAAGTCGGCGGACATGGTGTCCACACCATCGAGTGCATCGAAGATCGACCGCAACGACCAGCAAATCGGGATGTCGAAGCAGTGCGGTTCCCAGTAGAAGTAGTTGCGGAACACCCGGAAGAAATCGTCGAAATCGGCCATGTGGTTGCGCATTTCGCCGATGTCGACCGCCGTGTTGGACATCTTGTCGGCCATCCGCTGCGACACTTCGGCCAGATCCTGCTGGATGCTCATCATCTCGGTCATCGAGTCGATGCTGGCCTGCAGATCGTCGGCCTGCTTGAGCAGGTTATCCAGGTTGGTCTGCATGTAGTCGTTGTTCATCAGCTGGGCCGTGCCGCTCTGGCCGACGGTGTACGGGATCGTGGAATGTTTGATCGGATCCCCGTCGGGACGGGTGATGGTCTGCACCTGGGCGATGCCGTGCACGTTCTTGAGGGCCTTGGCGATCTTGTCGATCACCAAGAAGTCCGCGGGGTTACGCAGATCCCGATCGGCTTCGATCATCATCAGATCCGGGTTCATCTTCGCCTGGGAGAAGTGCCGGAACGCCGCTGAGTAGCCCACGTTCGCCGCGACGTCATCGGGCAGGTAGATGCGATCGTTGTAGCTCGTGTGATACCCGGGCAGCGCGAGAAGACCGACCAGCGCCGCCGCGACGGCGGCCACCAGGACCGCCCCGGGCCAGCGGACAGTTGTGGTACCGACCCGGTGCCACCCGGTCGAGCGGGTGACGCGCTTGGGCTCGAGAATCTTGCCGAAGCGGCTGCACACCGAGATGACTGCGGGCCCCAGGGTCAAGGCCGCAGCGACCACGATCACCATGCCGATCGACAGCGGGAATCCCATCGTCTGGAAGTACGGCAGCCGCGTGAAGTGCAGACAGAACGTGGCCCCGGCAATGGTCAGCCCGGAGGCCAACACCACGTGCGCGGTTCCGTGGAACATGCTGTAGTAAGCGGTTTCTCGGTCCTCGCCGGCTTTGCGCGCCTCCTGATATCGACCGATCAGGAAGATCGCGTAATCGGTGGAGGCGGCGATGGCCAACGTCACCAGCATGTTGGTGGCGAAGGTCGTCAGGCCGAACAGGTTGTGGAAGCCCAGGAATGCCACCAGCCCCCGGGCGGCCGACAGCTCGAAGACGACCATGAGCAGCACGATCAGTGTGGTGATGATGGATCGGTACACGCCCAGCAACATCACCGTGATGACGGCGAAGGTGAGCATCTCGATGGTTTCCATGCTCTTGTCGCCGACGTGGTTCTGGTCGGAACTTGTTGCCGCGGGGCCCGTCACATAGGCCTTCACTCCGGCGGGGGCGGGCCCTTCGGAGGCGATGTGGCGCACCGCGTCCACCGACTCGTTGGCCAGCGTCTCGCCCTGGTCACCGGCGATGTAGACCTGAACGTAGGCGGCCTTGCCGTCGGCGCTCTGGGCGCCCTTGGCAGTCAGTGTGTCGCCCCAGAAGTCTTGAACGTGCTGCACGTGGGTGGTGTCGGCGCGCAGATCGCGCACCATCTGGTCATAGAACTCGTGTGCTTGCGCGCCCAGCGGCTCGTCGCCTTCGAGCACGATCATCACCGAGCTGGAAGTGTCGTACTCCTGGAACACCTTTCCGACGCGCTTGGTGGCGATCATCGACGGTGCGTCGTTGGGGCTCATCGACACCGCACGCATCTTGCCGACTTCCTCAAGCTGCGGCACGACGATGTTCAGCACGGCAACGAACGCGATCCAGGCCAGGATGATCGGCACCGCGAACTTGCGGATGAATCGGGGTAACCCCGGGCGCGCGGCGTGACGCGCTGCCGGAATGGGTTCGGTCGGCGCTCCGGCCGTCGGCGCGCTCACGCGGCCTTCACAAAGCAGAAGGTCTCGGCATTCACTCCGGTAGCCGTCCTTTCCTGTTTGACCTCGTCGTCGACGGTCACCCGGCAGCTGATGCTGTCGCCGTCGCCCTGGGCCAGGATGTTGGGCATCACCGAGGGCAAGGTGGTCTGCAGGGTCAGGGTCCACGGCAGCGCCACATCGGTGACGCGCTGCGGCTTGCCCTCGAGGTCCATGTAGTTGATGACGGCGGTGGTGCCCGAACCGAAGATCTCGTACTTCACGAACTTCGGGTTGAAGTCCTCGGCGTTGTCGGAGGACAAGTCGGTCACCACGACCGGATGCGCACCGAACACGGTCCGCAGCTGTGCGACGGTGACGGCTCCTGCCGCGACTGCCGCCACGATCAAAGCGGGCAGCCAAACCCGGCTGATCAGCCTTTTCATCGTCCGCCTTCCCCGACGTTGACCAGGCCGGTCGCCGTCTCCGCTCCAGGTAGCTAAGCTAACTATGTAAGCGGATTAAGTCAATCCGGTTTGATGTTGCGCCCATTACACTTGGCAGGTGAACGTGAGTGAGACGACGGACCGCCCGTTGCGCAAGGACGCCGAGCGCAACAGGAAGCGCATCCTGGAGGCGGCCCGCGACCTGTTTGCCAGCAAGGGCCTGGAGCCCAATCTCAACGACGTCGCCCACCATGCGGGTGTGGGAGTAGGCACCGTCTACCGAAGGTTCGCCAGCAAGGAGGAGCTGCTCGAGGCGATCTTCGTAGACGGTCTGAACCAGCTGGCGGATCTGGCGGAATCAGCTCTGCAACAACCAGATCCCTGGCAGGGGTTCGTGTGGTACGTCGAGCAGCTGTGTGAGATCACCGCGACCGACCGAGGATTGCGGGAGATCGCCTTCAGCAAGTCCTACGGCGGCGATCGCGTGACGGCGGCGCAGGAGCGGCTCATACCCGTCCAGAAGAGGCTCGTGGAGCGAGCGCGCAGCGACGGTCGCCTGCGCCCCGAACTGTCCGATACCGACATGCCGATCTTCGGTCTTCTGGCCGGCACAGTGAGCGAGTTCGCCGGCCATGTCAACGCTGACCTGTGGCGCCGTTTTGTGGCCATCTTTGTCGACGGGATGCGCTGTCGCAGTGACCAAGCGCCGTTGCCGGTGGCCGCACTCGATGACGACGGCGTCCAGTGCGCGATGCGAAGCTGGGAACCGGCCGGACCCTGCGGTGACCGCAGCCGCGAATGAGATGAGCGTTACAGCATCGCCCTGCTGATCTTGTCGCTGTCTTTCCCGATCGTCTTGCAGTAAGCGCTGACCGCCACCTGCGTTCCCGACAGCTCCAGGTTCGAGGGTTCGCCGCCCTTTCTGTCCTTGAGCATCTTGGAGATTTCGGACCGCTGCTTCTCGTCGGTGTGGCCGTTGAACTCTCCGCAGGTGGTGTCGCCACCTTTGTTGATGACCTTGTCCACCGCCGAGCATCCGCCGAGTAAGACCGTCGCGCAGGCGAGAACGGTGACAGCGGCGAGACTGAATCGGTTCCTAGGCTTCACGGGACCACCCTTCTGGTTTCGATTCGCGCAAGCGGAGCCTACGTCAGCAGCGCTTTCTTGAGCACCTTTCCCATCGCGTTGCGCGGCAAGGCATCCACGATCCGTACCTCGCGAGGCCGCTTGTGCACCGAAAGCTGTTGACCGACATAGTCGATCAATTCGCTGGGCTGCGCAGCGCCGTCCGCCGCGGCGACGACGAAGGCGACGATTCGCTGCCCCAGGTCTTCGTCCGGCAATCCGACGACGGCCACTTCAGAAACCGCGGGATGGCCCAGCAACGCCGTCTCGATCTCACCGGCCCCAACCCGGAAGCCGCCGGTCTTGATCAGATCGACCGATTCGCGGCCGACGATCCGATGCATGCCGTCGCCGTCGATCACCGCCACATCCCCGGTGCGGTACCACCCATCGGCGTCGAACGCCTCGGCGGTGGCGTCGGGCCGGTTGAGATAACCGTTGAACAGCGTCGGCCCCCGCACCGCGAGCCGGCCGATCGTCGCGCCGTCGTGCGGCACCGGGCCGCCGTCGTCAGCGACGAGCTTGGTCTGCACCCCGTGCAACGGCAGGCCCACCCATCCCGGGCGCCGCTCGCCGTCGACCCGCGTGCTCACCGTGATCAGCGATTCGGTGCTGCCGTACCTCTCGATGGGGGCATGACCGGTCTGGGCGACGAGGGCGTCGAACACCGGGACAGGCAGCGCCGCGCTGCCCGAGACCAGCAGCCGTGCGGGCCGCAGCGCTGCGGCAGCACTCGCGTCGGCCACCACCCGCGACCACACGGTGGGCACCCCGAAATACAGCGTGCCGCGTGCGGCCGCGTATGCCTCCGGCGTCGGCTTCCCGGTGTGTATGAAGCGGTTGCCCACCCGCAACGAACCCAACAGACCCAAGACCAAGCCATGCACGTGGTACATCGGCAGGCCGTGCACCAGCACGTCATCGGGGCTCCACTGCCAGGCCTGGGCCAGGGCGTCGAGGTCCGCGGCCAGCGCCCGCCGGCTCAGCTGTACGCCTTTGGGCGGGCCGGTGGTGCCGGAGGTGTAGATGATCAACGCGGTGTCGTCTTCGTCGCATGGACCCGGCGGTCCAGCGAGGCTCGACGATCCGGCGCGCGCCGGGAAGTGCGGCAGGCCGGCGAGGTCGTCGGGCCGCTCCCCCAGCCAGGCCTGGGCTCCCGAGTCACGCAGGATGTGCTGGCGTTCGGCGACGCCGACGTCGGCGGGCACCGGTACCACCGGCACCCCGGCGAGCAGACAGCCGGTGACCGCCAGCACGGTCTGCGCCGTCGGGGTGGCCAACACCGCGACCGTCGGCGCCCCGGCAACGTCTTCGAGCACTGCCGCGGAAGCGGCACTCAGCTCGGCACGGCTCAGTAAGGTGTTGTCGATACGCACCGCATCGGCGATGTCCGAGGCGTTCGCGCCGTCGGCAGCCAGCGAGGTCAGCAGCATCTGGGGGACGTTACCCGGTCCGGGTCGCTGACCCAGCCGACCGACCGAGCGGCGGCCGACCGCCACAAGTGGTATCAACGAATCAGTTCCCTTAAATTTGTGGGCAACTCCTCAAGGAGAGGTACTCCCATGCACGACCAGTCCGCCCAGCGCCAGAGCACCGCTCGCAGTCAGCGGCTGCCACGCAACCAGCAACGGGACCGGGTGCTGCGGCTGGTGGGCGCTGCCAGTGGTGCGGTCGACGCCGCCGAGCTCGCCGAGCGGATGAACCTGCACGTCACCACGGTGCGTTTCCACCTCGATGCGTTGTGTGAGGACGGCGCAGTCGCCCGGACCCGGATCAAACGTGACGGCGTCGGGCGACCCCGCACCGGCTACGTGGCGGTGCGTGACCGGCTGGATTACCGCAGCCTGGCCGAGATATTGGCAATGGAACTCGGCGAGACCGCCGCGGAGCGCCAGGAGCGTGCCGAACGGGCGGGCCAACGCTGGGCCGACCGGATCTTGGCCTCCGACGACACCGCCGCCGAGGGGCCCGTCTCGCCGAACGGATCGACCCCCGACGCCGGCATCGACGAGTGCGCCGACCGGATCGCGGGGATCTTCGCGCGGATGGGTTTCGGCGCGGAACTCACCGCGCCGACCGAAGACGGCAACGGCGGCAGCCGACGCATGATCCTGCTGCACGCGTGCCCGGTCCGCGACTTGGCACGAGCACACCCCGAGGTCAGCTGCGCCATGCACCGGGGCCTGCTGCGTGGGCTGCTCAACGCCGAGAACGCTCCCGGCGGCAGCGCGGAGTTGGAACCGTTCGTCGAACCGGAAATGTGCATCGCCAGGGTGATCCGCAGCTAAGCCGGCCGGCTCGACACGGAATCGTTAATCCGTGTCGTCGGCGAATTCGCAGAACGCCGTGTACGCACGGGCGCCGTAAATGGTGGCCGGCCCGCCGTGCATGAGGATGCTGACGCCGATGGCCTCGGCGGCCTCCTGCTTGGTCGCCCCGGCGCGTGCCGCCGCCCGTGCGTGTGAGGCGATACACCCGTCGCAGCCCTGCACCACCCCCATGGCCATGGCCATCAACTCTTTGACCTTGCGCTCCAACGCGCCGGATTCGAACGTGGCCTTGCTCATTTCGCCGAACGCTTGGTAGACGCCGGGAATCTGCTGGCGAAGGTCGCGGTGCTGCGGGTTCAGCTCGTTGAGGACTTCCTGGTAGTGACTCATACCCCCCAGGGTATCAGGCTCACGGCGCCGCCATGTGCGGGTAGCGGTGCTCGGTGGCCGGAAGGAAGGTCTCCTTGATCGTTCGCGCCGACGTCCAGCGCAGCAGGTTCAGCGGCGAGCCCGCTTTATCGTTAGTGCCCGAGTTGCGCGACCCGCCAAACGGCTGCTGCCCCACCACCGCACCGGTCGGTTTGTCGTTGACGTAGAAGTTCCCGGCGGCGAACCGCAGCCGCTGCAGCGCGGTACGCACCGCATACCGGTCCTGGGCGATGACCGCCCCGGTCAGCGCGTAACGCGATCCGGTGTCGATGAGGTCGAGAATCTGCTCGTAACGCTCGTCGGCGTAGACGTGCACCGACAGCAACGGGCCGAAGTACTCCGTGCTGAACATCTCGTCGGTCGGGTCCTCGCAGAGCAGCACCGTGGGCCGCACGAAATAGCCCACGCTGTCGTCATAGTCTCCGCCGACCGCAATCTCGACGCCGGGGGCGGCCTTGGCACGCTCGATGGCGCGCACGTTCTTGGCGAACGCCCGCCCGTCGATCAGCGCGCCACCGAAATTGGTCAGGTCGGTGACGTCGCCATAGCGCAGCTGTGCCGTGGCGGCCAGCAGGTCGTCACCGAAGCGCTGCCACAGCGAGCGGGGAATGTACGCCCGCGAGGCGGCCGAGCACTTCTGCCCCTGGTAGTCGAAGGCACCGCGAATCAGCGCAGTTCGCAGCACTTCCGGCTGCGCCGAGGGGTGCGCCACCACGAAATCCTTGCCGCCGGTCTCCCCCACCAGTCGTGGGTAGCTGCCGTACCGGTCGATGCTGGCGCCCACCTGACGCCACAGCGCGCGGAATGTCTCCGTCGAGCCGGTGAAATGAATTCCAGCCAGTCGCGAATCCGCCAGCGCCACCTCGGAAACCGCGTAGCCGTCACCGGTGAGCAGGTTGATCACCCCCGGCGGCAGTCCGGCCTCCTCCAACAGCTGCATGGTCAGGTAGGCGGCGAGGGTCTGGGTGACCGACGGCTTCCAGATCACCGTGTTGCCCATCAGCGCCGGTGCCGTCGGCAGGTTGCCGGCGATCGAGGAGAAGTTGAACGGGGTGATGGCGTAGACGAACCCGTCCAGCGGCCGGTAATCGCTGCGGTTCCACACGCCCGGGCTGCTGAGTGGCTGCTGCGTCAGGATCTGACGGGCGAACGCGACGTTGAACCGCCAGAAGTCGATGAGTTCGCACGGCGCATCGATCTCGGCCTGATAGACGGTCTTGGACTGGCCGAGCATGCCCGCGGCGGCGATGGTCTCCCGCCACGGGCCGGCCAGCAGGTCGGCAGCGCGCAGGAAGATCGCCGCGCGCTCATCGAACGGAGTTGCCGCCCAGTCGTTCTTGGCCGCGGCAGCGGCTTCAACGGCGGCGGTGGCCTCGGCGTGGGTAGCGTTGGTCAGCGTGCCCAGCACGGCGGCGTGCCGGTGCGGTTGAACGATGTCGATGCGCGCACCATCGCCCATCCGATGCCGGCCGGCGATGACGTGCGGCAAGTCGCGGGGTTGATCGGCGAGCGCGGCCAGCGCGGTGCGCAGTCGGGTGCGTTCCGCCGAGTCCGGGGCGTAGTCGTGGACCGGCTCGTTGACCGGAACCGGTACTTCGGTGATGGCGTCCATAACCCAGGATGCGCCCAGATGCGCTGGCGCGCTCGGTCACCCGGCGGCGTAAGCCACCGCGATCTCGGCGGCCACCCGCGCATTGGCCAACACCAGTGCGACATTGGCGGCCACCGATGCGCCGTGCGTCTCGCGGTGGAAATAGTCCAGCAGGAACGGGGTGACGTCCTTGCCGTGGATGTCCGCGGCTCGGGCGGCGGCCAATCCTTCGGCCAGCACCCGGTCATGCAGTTCGCGATCCAGCTCGGCGTCGGCGGGAATCGGGTTGGCCAGCACCAGCCCGTAGCCGTCGGTGCCCAGCCGGTCGCGAGCCCGCAGCACCGCGGCAGCCTGCTTCGGCGTCTGGACCCACCAGTCGAGCGGGTGGCCGGAGTCGGCGAGGTAGAAGGCCGGGAAACGGTCGGTGCGGTAGCCGATCACCCCCACCGACAGCGTCTCCAACCGCTCCAACGTGGCACCGATGTCCAGGATCGACTTCACGCCCGAACACACGACCAGCACCGGGGTGCGCGACAGGGCAGTCAGATCCGCGGACTCGTCGTAGCTGTGCTGCGCGCCGCGATGCACACCGCCCAATCCACCGGTGGCGAACACCGTGATGCCGGCTGCCGCCGCCAGGTGCGCGGTCGCGGCGACCGTGGTCGCACCGTCGCCGGCCACCGCGGCCAGCATCGCGATCTCGCGGACACTGACCTTGATCGCCGTGCCTCCGATGGCGATGCGGTGCAGCGCATCATCGTCGAGGCCGATATGCGGCTGGCCGTCGATGATCGCGATGGTGGCCGGTACCGCGCCCGCCGAGCGCACGGCATGCTCGATGGCACGCGCAATGCGCACATTGTCCGGACGCGGCAGACCGTGGCTGATGATCGTGCTCTCCAGCGCCACCACAGCCCGCCCGGCGGCCAACGCCTCGGCGACCTCGGGATGAATGCGCATCCGCTCAGCCTATGGCGCGCGGCGATCAGCGCGCATCGATCGTGTCGGGCCAAGCTGGTAGCGTCCGCGACTGTTCACGGGGTTGGAGGTGCCATGGTCGACCGGCGACCCAGGTGGCCGGGCTGTTTTGCCGCGCTGACCGCGGCCCTGCTGGTCGTGGCCCCGGTCGCCACCGCGGACCCGGTTCCGGTCGGGGCCGCCGACGGATCCGCCGAGCTGGCCATGCTCAACGCGCTGCCGATCAAGGGCCGCGCCCCCAAGACCGGCTACTCGCGCGTCCTGTTCGGCCAGGCGTGGAGCGACGACGTCACGGTGCCCGGCGGGCACAACGGCTGCGACACCCGCAACGACATCCTGCGCCGCGACCTGGTCGACATCGAGTTCAAGGCGGGCACCGCCGATTGCGTGGTGACATCCGGTGTCTTGAACGATCCCTACACCGGCACCGCGATCGCTTTCCAGCGCGGTCGGGGTACCTCCCAGGCCGTGCAGATCGACCATCTGGTGGCGTTGTCGGATGCCTGGCAGAAAGGCGCCCAGCAGTGGGATGAGCTGACCCGCCGCAACTTCGCCAACGATCCGCTGAACCTGCAGGCCACCAGCGGGCCGGTCAACGAGCAGAAAGGCGACGGCGACGCAGCCACCTGGCTACCGCCCAACAAGTCCTATCGCTGCGCCTACGTCTCGCGGATCGTCGCGGTGAAGTCCGGCTACGGCCTGTGGGTGACCCAGGCGGAGCACGACGCTATCGAGCGGATTCTCACCGGCGAATGCGGCGCGCCGGGCGGCTAACCCAGCCGGGCCGCCGCCGCAGCGATCCGCTCGTCGGTGGCGGTGAGCGCCACCCGCACGTACTGCGCGCCGGCCGGGCCGTAGAACTCGCCGGGAGCCACCAGGATGCCGCGCTGGGCCAGCCAATTGACGGTGTTCCGGCACGCCTCGCCGCGGGTGGCCCACAGGTAGAGCCCGCCCTGGGACAACTCGATGGTGAAGCCGGCCGCCTGCATCGCCGGCAGCAGCGTCGCGCGGCGGCGGGCGTAGCGCTCACGCTGCTGCTGCTCGTGCGCGTCGTCGTCGAGGGCGGCGACCATGGCCGCCTGTATCGGGGTGGGCACCATCATCCCGGCGTGTTTGCGTACCGCGAGCAATTCGGCCACCACCGCGCCGTCCCCGGCGACGAAACCGGCTCGGTAGCCCGCCAGCGAAGAGGTCTTCGACAGCGAATGCACTGCCAGCAGGCCACGGTGGTCACCGTCGCAGACCGCCGGGTGCAGCACCGACAGTGGCGCCGGGTCCTCCCAGCCCAGCCCGAGGTAGCACTCGTCGGAGACCACCAGGACGTCGTGCTCGCGGGCCCAGCCCACGACGGCGCGCAGCTCGTCGGCGGTCGCGATCGCCCCGGTCGGGTTGCTCGGCGAATTCAGGTACACCAGGGCCGGCGGCGGACCGTCGAGTGACTGCGGGACATCGCTGCGCACCCACCGCGCCCCGGCCAGCCGGGCACCTACCTCGTAGGTCGGGTAGGCCAGTTCGGGGACCACGACCACGTCCTGGTCGCCGAGGCCGAGCAGGCTCGGCAGCCACGCGATGAGTTCTTTGGTGCCGATGACCGGCAGCACCGCCGACTCGGCCAAACCGGTGATTCCGTAACGCCGTTGCAGCGCGGCGACCGCCGAGGCGCGCAGCGCCGCAGTGCCGGCGGTGGTGGGATACCCCGGCGCGGAGGACGCCGCAGCCAGTGCCTCGCGGATAACCGGGGCCACCGCATCGACTGGGGTGCCGACGGACAGGTCGACGATGCCGTCGGGATGCGCCTTGGCCAGCGCCGTCGCCTCGGCCAGGGTGTCCCACGGAAATGTCGGCAGTGCTGCCGATCTGCCGCCGCGCACGGGACTCACGAGGCTGCGGCGACGCAGGGCGGATTCATCGGTCCTGATAGTAGAGGCCGCTGCGGCGTCGCGACCACCACGGCCCGTCGAGGGAAGGCGGCTATGCACTCAGTTGCTGTGCAACAAGTTGCATAGCTGGGTCATGGCTGCCTATGCTCCCCCGCGTGGCACTTCCGCACGCGATCCTGGTGTCGCTGAGCGAGCAGTCGGGTTCGGGCTATGAGCTCGCGCACCGCTTCGACCGCTCGATCGGCTATTTCTGGAGCGCCACGCACCAGCAGATCTACCGGACACTGCGAGCCATGGAGGCCGACGGCTGGGTCCAGGTCACCGAGGTGGCCCAGCAGGGCCGCCCGGACAAGAAGGTCTACACCGTCGCCGAGGCCGGCCGCGCAGAGCTGGCTCGCTGGATCGCAGCCCCGCTGGCCGGGCGCGGGAGCTCGGTGGTGGACAACCGGCTGCGCGAACTGGCCGTCAAAATCCGCGGCGCCGGCCACAGCGACCGCGCCACGGTGCGCGCACAGGCCGTGGACCTGCGCGCCGAACGTGGCGAGCGATTAGACGTCTACCGCGCACTGGAGAAGAAGCAGTTCCCGGATCCCCGCGCCCTGAAAGGCGCCGCGCTGCATCAGTACCTGGTGTTGCGCGGCGGCATTCGCGCCGAGGAGAGCGCAATCGACTGGCTTGACGAGGTTGAACAGGCACTGAGGTGAAGGGGCCACTGTGACAACAGAATCGACCAATCCGTACCCGCTCTTGATGTCCCCGCTGGACCTGGGTTTCACCGCCCTGCCCAACCGGGTGGTCATGGGTTCGATGCACACCGGCCTGGAAGACCGCGCCGGCGACACCGCCAAACTGGCCGAGTACTTCGCGGCACGTGCCCGCGGCGGCGTCGGGCTGATCATCACCGGCGGATACGCCCCGAACCGGTCGGGTTGGCTACTGCCGTTCGCCTCAGCCATGACCACCCGCGCCGACGCGCGACGCCATCGGCGCATCACCGACGCCGTGCACGATGCCGGCGGCAAGATCGCGCTGCAGATTCTGCATGCGGGACGCTATGCCTACCACCCGTTTTCGGTCAGCGCCTCGAGCATCAAGGCCCCGATCAATCCCTTCCGGCCCAGGGCGTTGTCCACCCGCGGGGTCGAGTCGACGATCGACGACTTCGCCCGAGCCGCCGAATTGGCACGCGAGGCCGGCTATGACGGCGTGGAGATCATGGGCAGCGAGGGCTACCTGCTGAACCAGTTCCTGGCAGCGCGCACCAACCGGCGCACCGACGGCTACGGCGGAAGTGCGGCCAATCGGCGCCGCTTCCCGGTGCAGATCGTGGCTCACACACGTGCGGCCGTTGGCGACGACTTCATCATCTGCTATCGGATGTCGATGGCCGACTACGTCGAGGATGGCCAGAGCTGGGAGGAGATCCTCACGCTGGCAACCGAAGTCGAGGACGCCGGCGCCACCATGATCAACTCCGGCTTCGGCTGGCATGAAGCGCGGGTGCCGACCATCGTGACTTCGGTTCCCAACAATGCGTTCGTCGACATCAGTAGCGCCGTCGCAGATCACGTCACGATCCCGGTGGTGGCATCCAACCGGATCAACATGCCGCAGGCCGCCGAACAGGTCCTCGCCGAGACCTCGGTGCGCTTGATCTCGATGGCCCGACCGATGCTGGCCGACCCGGACTGGGTGCGCAAGGCCGCCGACGACCGTGCCGAGGAGATCAACACCTGCATCGCGTGCAATCAGGCCTGTTTGGACCACGCCTTCATGCACAAGAAGGTCTCCTGCCTGGTCAATCCCCGAGCCGGTCACGAGACCACGCTGGTGCTTGGTCCGACGCGGCGGCGCCGGCGCATCGCGGTGGTGGGCGCCGGGCCGGCCGGGTTGTCGGCGGCGGTGTCGGCCGCCGAACGCGGCCACGAGGTCACACTGTTGGAGGCGAACGAGTTCATTGGCGGCCAATTCGACTTGGCCAGGCGGATTCCGGGCAAAGAGGAGTTCGCCGGGACGATCCGCTACTACACCGCCATGCTGGACAAGTACGCGGTGACGGTGCGTCTGGGCAGCCGCGCCCACGTCGACGAGTTGGCCGGCTTCGACGAGGTGGTGCTGGCCACCGGGGTCAGACCGCGGATCCCGCAGATCCCGGGCATCGAGCATCCGATGGTGATGTCGTATGCCGAGGCGATCGCGGGCGCACCGGTCGGCTCCTCGGTGGCGGTGGTGGGCGCCGGCGGCATCGGTTTCGACGTCAGCGAGTTCCTGGTCCTGGATTCACCCGACTCCTCGCCGACGCATGGCCCGCAAGGCCTAAAGAAATGGAAGGCCGAGTGGGGTGCCGCCGATCCCTGGGAGGCCAGAGGCGCGTTGATTGCGCCGGACCCGGCGCCCCCGGCCCGCCAGGTCTACCTGTTGGCCCGCACCGCGGGCGCCCAGGGCCGCAAGTTGGGCAAGACCAGCGGCTGGGTGCACCGGGCGTCCTTGAAAGCCAAGAACGTCCAGCAGCTCTCCGGGGTGAACTACGACCGCATCGATGATGACGGGCTGCACATCAGCTACGGCCCGAACAAGTCACGCCCGCAATCGTTAGCCGTGGACAACGTGGTGATCTGCGCCGGGCAGGAGTCGGTGCGCGACCTCGAGGACGGACTGCGGGCGCGAGGCATGACACCGCACATCATCGGCGGGGCGGCACTGGCCTCGGAGCTCGACGCCAAGCGGGCCATCAAGCAGGGAACCGAGCTCGCCGCGCGACTGTAACGAGCGTCACTGCAGGTGCGAGCGATGAGCCCTTAGCATATGTCCTTGCGCGGCAGGGAAATAGGCCGAATGACGCGCAGAGCCGAATTCATCTCTTGATGCGCGTAAATCTAATTCTGCTGTCCACCAGCATAATCAGCCCCCGCAAGGCCGATCTGAACTGCCGGTCGAGTTGACGCCGTAACGCCTTGGCGGATTTCTCTACATCCGAGCCCTGCGCATTTCTTTCATGGTGATGCATTGGGTGGACACGGTTTTCGACATCCGGTTCCCTTAGCGCAACTTGAGGCGTTCTCAGGTTGGTTTGCGGTTTTGCAGCTCGGAGGGAGCGGTGTCATGGCGCGTCGGCAGGGCGTGAAGGGTAGTCCCAGCGTTGGGTGGGTTGGTGCGCGTGGGAGTGTCCGGCGCGGGTCCGCTGCGGTGGGTGTGGGCGCGTTCTTGGCCTTAGGGTCGGTGGTGGCGCCGCCAGCCCAGGCAGATGAACTGGACTGGTTGTCCGACCTGTTCGATCCGAGCGTGTGGTCGGCATCGGCCTGGGACTCAACACCTTGGTGGGACAGCCTGGATCTGGCATGGAATGACCCGTTGGCGGGAGCGGCCTTCGGCAGTTCCCTGACCGATTTCGATCAGTGGCTGGTCGAGACCGTTAACGGAGTGGGCCAATCGGTGTTGACCGATCCGTTTGTCTCGCAGATCGTCTCGGTGGTCAATGACCCGTTCGTGTACCTGTTCGGCCGCGAACTGCTCGGCAACGGCATCGATGAGTTCACCGGAACCAACGACTCATTGTTCGGCAGCTCAGGAATCTTCGGCGACCTTGGTGACGGCGGCTTCCTGTTCGGTAACGGCGGCCTGGGGGCAGCCGGCGCCGATGGTGGAGACGCCGGCTGGATCGGCAACGGCGGCGCAGGCGGCGCCGGCCTGGACAGCACCGATGCCGCGGCAGCCGGCGGCAACGGCGGCAACGGCGGCGCAGGCGGCTGGCTGCTGGGCAACGGCGGCGCCGGAGGGGCCGGCGGGACTGGGTTCGACGGCATCGCCGGCGCCGGAAGTGCGGGAGGCGCCGGCGGCGACGGCGGTGCCAGCGGCTACCTGTTCGGCGCCGGTGGCACCGGAGGTGCCGGCGGCGCCGGCGGGCGCGGCGCTGACGGGATCGCGCCAGTCCTCGACGGGCGGGCCGCTGATGGCGCCGACGGCGGGACACTGCCCGCGCTCAACGCGGCGGGTCTGGCCGGCGGCAACGGCAGCGACGGCGCACTCAACGACACCGGCGCCCAAGCCGGTGGCCACGGCGGCCTGGGCCAGGACAGCCGAAGCGACGACGGCATTACTGCTGCCATCGGGGGTGCCGGCGGGTCCGGTGGCGCCGGAGCAACAGGGGCGGCCGGCGGCAACGGCGCCGCGGGCGGCTCAGCGCAGGCATTCGGCAACGCGACCGCCACCGGCGGTGACGGAGGCAACGGCGGCAACGGCGGCAACGGCGTGGCCGGCTTCGCCGGCGGTGCCGGCGGTGATGGTGGCGCCGGCGGCCGCTCCGGCCTGTTCGGTGCCGCCGGTATCGGTGGAATCGGTGGTGCCGGTGGGGCCGGCGGCGTGGGCACCGCAGGCGGCGACGGCGGAGCCGGTGGCGCGGGCGGCCTGGCCGCTGGAACCACACCCGATGGCACCACCGCAGACAGCGCCGTGACCGCTACCGGCGGAAACGGCGGTGTCGGCGGCAACGGCGGCGTCGGAGGTGCCGGCGGCAATGGTGGTGCCGGCGGTAACGGTGGCGCCGGCGGCAGGACCGGAATCTTCGGACTGCGCCCGTCAGCCGCTGACGGAGACGGCGGCGCCGGCGGCGCCGGCGGCAACAGTGGCACCGGCGGAAACGCCGGCAACGGCGGAGCCGCCGGCAATGCAACCACCCAGGGCGGCAACGGCGGCGCAGGCGGCGCAGGCGGCAACGCCGGAGCAATCGGCCTCGGCGGCCAAGGTGGCCACGGCGCCACCGCAGGTACCAACGGCACCGACGGCCTCTACGGCGCAACCAACACCATCAGCGGCAACGGCGGCAACGGCGGCGCAGGCGGCAACGGCTACCTGCCCACCCTGAACCCAACCCAATCCGGCAACGGCGGCGTAGGTGGTGCCGGCGGCAATGGCGGCGCCGGCGGAAACATCGGCAACGGCGGCAACGGCGGTACCGGCGGCCACGCCGCAACCGGAGCCAACGGCGTCAATGGCGTCGACTTCGGTGAGTCCGGAACCAGCGGCGGCAACGGCGGCGCCGGCGGGGCCGGCGGAAACGGCGGTGACGGTGGCTCGGTGGCCGGTAACGCCGGTAACGGCGGTAACGGCGGCAACGGCGCTACCGGCGGCAACGGCGGCCACGGCCGCAACGGTGCCGCCGGCGTGACCGGGGTCGACGACGGTGCGGGCCACGACGGCGGCGACGGCGGTGCCGGTGGAAACGGGGGCGCCGGTGGTGCCGGTGGCAACGCCGGCAGCACCACTCACGGCGCCCAAGGAACCAACGGCAACGGCGGAAACGGTGCCAACGCCGGCAATGCCGGCAACGCCGGCAACGGCGGCACAGGCGCCGACGGCGACACCATCAACCTCGACGGTGGCCGCGGCGGAAACGGCGGTGACCGCGGCTCCGCAGGCATCGGCGGGACTGCGGGGGCGGCAGGCACCGGGGGCGCCGGTGGCACCGACGGCACCGCAGGCGCCGACGGCGCACAGGCCACCGGTGGCAATGGCGGTGATGGCGGCAACGGCTCCGATGCCACCGCACCGGGCGCCGACGGCGGCGCTGGCGGGGCCGGTGGTAACGCGGGAATCATCGGCAACGGCGGCAACGGCGGCCTCGGCGGCAACGGCGGTACCGGCGCTAACGGCGTCAACCCGATCGCCAACCAGACCAGCACTGCCGCGAACGGAACCAGCCAATCGAGCAGCAGTTCCAGCGGCACGGGCGTCAATGGTGGCAACGCCACCAACGGCAGCACCGTGGGCCAGGGCGGCGGCAACGGCGGCAACGGCCAGGGCGCCTTCGTCACCGGCGGCACCCTCACCAGCACCAACGCCGGCAACGGCGGCAACGGCGGCAACGGCGGCGATCTCGCCAACGGTGGCAATGGTGGCAACGGCGGCGTCGCCGCTGGAAGGAACTCGGGAATCGTCACCGCCAACGGCGGCGATGGGGGCCAAGGCGGCAATGGCGGTGACGGAGGCGCCGGCGGCAACGGCGGTACCGGCGGCGGCGTCGGCACGACATCGACGATCGCCAACCGCGGCTTCGGTGGAGACGGCGGCGATGGCGGTGACGGCGGCGCCGGGGCCAACGGCGGAAACGGCGGCGCCGGCGGCGCGATCGGCGCCAGCGTCGAGAACCCCGGTTTCAGCGTCGCTGGTAACGGCGGCAACGGCGGCACCGGCGGCACCGGCGCAACCGGACAGAGCGGCGGCTCCGGCGGGGTCGGCGGCGCCGGCGGCAACGGCGGCACGATCAGCGGCAATGGTGGGATCGGCGGCGCGGGTGGCACAGGCGGCACCGGCGGCACCGGCGACGTCGGCGGCAACGGCGGCACCGGCGGCACCGGCGGGGCCGGCCAGCTTTCCGGCAGTACCAGTGGCAACGGCGGCAACGGCGGCAACGCTGGCACTGGTGGCGCAGGTGGCACCGGTGGGACGGGCGGCAATGGCGGAGCGGGCGGCAAAGCGCTCGGTTCGGGCGATGACGGCGCGGGCGGCTACGCGGGCATCGGCGGAAACGGCGGCACCGGCGGAAGCGGCGGCACCGGCGGCGCAGCGGGCACGGCCGGCACGGTGGTCACGGGCGGCATCGTCGGCACCGCCGGAACAGCCGGCGCGGACGGCGACTCCGGCGCGACCGGCGCAACCGGATCGAGCGGCCAGGCCGGTTCGCCGACAAGCTGACAGCTCGGTATCGAAATGCCCTGCATGCCTAGGCATGCAGGGCATTTCACCGGGGTTGTCCTCTGAATCGTGGAAGGAGAGATGTTATGGCGCGTAGGCAGGATGTGAAGGGCGGCCGCGGTGGTAGCCGGGTTCGTGCGGGTGTTGGGGCGTTTTTAGCGTTGGGGGTGGTGGGGGCGCCGTCGGCTCAGGCCGATGGTTTGGACTGGTTGGCTGATTTGTTCGATCCGTCTGGGTGGGAGTCACCACAATGGGATTCGGCGAACTGGTGGGACGGACTGGATTTCAGCTGGGCTGAGGCGTCTGCGGGACCGGCCCTAGGTGAGTTGGTGACCGGATTTGATCAGTGGTTTGTCGGTGCAGTTCACGACGCAGGCCAGTCCGCGTTGGCTGATCCTTTTGTCGGACAGTTCATTACCAGTATCAATGAGCCATTTGTGCATTTGTTCGGCCGCGTCCTCATCGGCGACGGCATCGACGGCTTCACCGGAACCAATGACTCAGTGTTCGGCAGCTCAGGGGCCTTCGGGGACCTCGGCGACGGCGGCTTCCTGTTCGGAGACGGCGGCACCGGAGCGGCCGGCGCCGACGGCGGCGACGCCGGATGGATCGGCAACGGCGGCGACGGCGGCGCTGGCCTGGACAGCACCGATATCGAGGCCGCCGGCGGCAACGGCGGCAACGGAGGAAACGGCGGCTGGCTTTTGGGCGACGGCGGGGCCGGCGGAGCCGGCGGCGCGGGCTTCAACGGAATCGACGGAATCGGCGGCAACGGCGGCCATGGCGGCAACGGCGGCGCCGCCGGCTACCTATTCGGCGACGGCGGCATTGGCGGTGCCGGAGGCGCCGGTGGTCGCGGCGCCGACGGGATCGCCGCCATCCTCGACGGGCGAGCCACCGACGGCGCCGACCGCAGCATCCAGCCCGCCCTCAACGCCCCCGGCCAAAACGGCGGCAACGGCACCAACGGCACGCTCAACGACACCGGCGCCCAAGCCGGCGGCAACGGCGGCAACGGTCAAGCCAGCCTCAGCGACGACGCCCTGACCAACGCAGTCGGCGGCAACGGCGGCAAAGGCGGCACCGGGGCAACCGGCGCCGACGGCGGCAACGGCGCCGACGGCGGATCAGCCCACGCCATCACCGGCGCCACCGCCACCGGAGGCAACGGCGGCAACGGCGCCACCGGCGGCAACGGCGTAGCCGGCTTCGCCGGAGGAAGCGGCGGCGACGGCGGCGCAGGCGGCCGCTCCGCAGTGTTCGGCGCCGCCGGCATCGGTGGTATCGGCGGCGCCGGCGGAAACGGCGGCGCAGGCACCGCCGCAGGCAACGGCGGCAACGCCGGAAACGGCGGCAACGCCACCGGAACCACCGCCGACCACACCACCATCGACAACGCCGTGACCGCCACCGGCGGCAACGGTGGCGACGGCGGCACCGGAGGAACCGGCGGCGCGGGAGGCAACGGCGGCGCAGGAGGCAACGGCGGCGCAGGAGGCAAGACCGGCATCTTCGGCCTACGTTCACCCGCCTCCGACGGCAACGGCGGCGCAGGAGGCAACGGCGGCGACAGCGGCACCGGCGGCAACGGCGGCAATGCCGGCAACGCCGGAGATGGAACCACCCAAGGCGGCAACGGCGGCAACGGCGGCAACGGCGGCGACGCCGGAACCATCGGCCAAGGCGGCCAAGGCGGCCACGGCGCCACCACCGGCGCCAACGGCACCGACGGCCGCTACGGCGGATCCGACGACGCCTTCAGCGGCAACGGCGGTAACGGAGGCAATGGCGGCAACGGCTACCTCACCGCCGACAACACCACCAGCGGAACCGGCGGCAACGCCGGCAACGGCGGCGCAGGCGGCAACATCGGCAACGGCGGAAACGGCGGCAACGGCGGCAACGGCTCAGCAGGCACCAACGGAGTCAATCCCGCCTTCAACCAGACCGGCGCCGCCACAAGAGGGACCAACGGCAAATTAAACGGAGCGCCCGACGGTAGTGGAGATGGCTCAAGCGGCACAGCCGGTGCCAATGGCAGCACCGTCGGCCAACGCGGCGGCGACGGCGGATACGGCGGAGCCGGAGAAATGACCCAGTTCTGGCCTGGAACCATCAACGGCGGCAACGGCGGTGACGGCGGTAACGGCGCCGACCACGCCAACGGCGGCATCGGTGGCCGCGGCGGCGATGCCCTCGCCGACACCGTTAACTACGGCAGCACTGCCCACGGCGGGGATGGCGGAGACGGCGGCAACGGTGGCGCGGGCGGCAACGGCGGCACCGGAGGCAACGGTGGTGATCAGGGCAGCGATTTCGGTACCGGCGGTGACGGCGGCAACGGCGGTGACGGCGCCAACGGCGGCAACGGCGGTAGGGGCGGGTACGCCCTGACACTGGGTTATCCCACCAGCGGTATCGGTAACACCGGCGGCTACGGCGGAGACGGCGGCGCGGGCGGAGACGGCGCCGCCGGAACGGCTGGAGGGGCGGGCGGAGCGGGAGGGACCGGTGGAGCCGGCGGTGTGATCCGCGGCGACGGCGGCATCGGTGGAGCCGGCGGAAACGGCGCCGCAGGTGGAAACGGCGACAGCGGCGGAAACGGCGGCAACGGCGGCAACGGCGGCGACGGGAGGGGGATTTGCGGCTGCTCCATCAGCGGTAACGGCGGCGACGGTGGGGACGGCGGAGCCGGTGGGGACGGCGGCGCAGGGGGCGCAGGCGGCGCAGGCGGCATCGCCCTCGGCGCCGGCAACGATGGCGCGCACGGTGAAGGCGGCACGGGCGGTGTAGGGGGAACCGGCGGAGCGGGCGGAAGCGGCGGAGCCAGGGGCGCTGCGGGTGAAATACCCTCGGGCGGCTATAAGGGCAGCGTCGGGAACCTAGGTCTGAACGGTGCCGACGGCAAGACCGGCGCCACCGGCTCTAACGGCTGGTCGGGTCCGCCGGCCGCCTGATCTCACGCGATTTCGGCGCGGTTTCTCCCACTGAGTGGGAGAAACCGCGCCGAAATCGCAATAGGGTCAGATCGCTAGCGGTGCGTAGTCGGTGCTGCGCTGACGGGCCGGGCGGCCGATCCCCTCGGCGATCGTCGTCAGCTCCGCGATGGTCTTGGCCGACCCGTGCTCGGAACCGGCCATCCGAGAGATGGTCTCTTCCATGAGCGTGCCGCCCAGGTCGTTGGCTCCACCGTTGAGCATCACCTGGGTGCGCTCCACTCCCAATTTGACCCAGCTGGTCTGGATGTTGGGAATCCGCCCGTGCAGCATGATCCGCGCCAACGCGTGCACCGCGCGGTTGTCGCGATGACTCGGGCCGGGCCGTGCCCCGCCGGCCAGATACAGCGGCGAGCTCTGATGCACGAACGGCAACGGCACAAACTCGGTGAAACCACCGGTGCGGTCCTGAATGCCACGCAACACCCGCAGGTGTCCGACCCAGTGCCGCGGGGAATCGATGTGGCCGTACATCATCGTCGAGCTGGACCGCAGCCCCACCTCGTGGGCGGTGCTGACCACCTCCACCCACATCGAGGTCGGCAGCTTGCCTTTGGTGAGCACCCAGCGGATCTCGTCGTCGAGGATTTCGGCGGCGGTCCCCGGGATGCTGCCCAGGCCCGCCTCACGCAGGCTGATCAGCCACTCTCGAATGCTCAAGCCGCTCTTGGACACCCCGTTGGTGATCTCCATCGGAGAGAACGCGTGCACGTGCATCGACGGCACCCGCGCCTTGACCGCGCGGACCAGATCGGCATAGCCGGTGACCGGCAGCTCCGGATCGATGCCGCCCTGCATGCAGACTTCGGTGGCGCCGGCCAGATGCGCCTCGTAGGCACGTTCGCCGACCTCGGCGTTCGACAGCGAAAATGCGTCGGCGTCGCCCTTGCGCTGGGCGAAGGCACAGAACCGGCAGCCGACGTAGCAGATGTTGGTGAAGTTGATGTTGCGGTTGACCACGTAGGTCACGTCGTCGCCGACGGCGTCTCGGCGCAGCGAATCGGCCAGGGCGGCAACGGCATCCATGGCCGGCCCGTCCGCGGTGGCCAATGCCAGATACTCGGCATCGGTGCAGCCGGCCGGGTCACGCTCGGCTGAACGCAGCGCGGCCAGCACATCGGTGTCGACGCGTTCGGGCGCACGAGCCGCCAGGTCGTTGATCTGCTCGCGGATGGACTCCCAGTCCCCGAAGGCGCTGCCCAGATCACTGCGCGTCTCGGTGGCCCGGCCGTCGACGTCGATCGCGGTGTGCAGATCCACCCGGCCGGCGGACTGCACCTCGTCGGGTTCCTGCCAGGCCAGGCCGACCGGATTGATGTCGCGGGCCCAGCCGGTGTCCGGGTCGGCCAGCGCCGTCACGTGTGGGCGTACGCGCGGATCGATCCACGCCGCACCGGCCAGCACGTAGTCGGGCTGCGCGGTGAGTCGCTGTACCAGGTCGTAGCCGGCTTGTTCGGTGATGGCGGCCAGGTCGTCCAGTGCCGGCCAGGGTCGCTCCGGATTGACGTGGTCGGGGGTCAGCGGCGACACCCCGCCCCAGTCGTCGACCCCGGCGCCGATCAGCGCCAGGCATTCCTCGGCCGACACCAGGTTGGGCGGTGCCTGCACCCGCATCTTGGGGCCCAGCACCAGCCGGGTCGCCGCCACCGTAGCCAGGAAATCCTCGAAACCTGTGTCGGGCACCGCCGCCATCGCGGTGTGCTCCTTGGCCCGGAAGTTCTGCACGATGACTTCCTGGATGTGCCCGAACTCCTTGTGCACCTTGCGGATCGCGTGCAGGGTGTCGGCCCGCTCGGCGAGCGTCTCACCGATGCCGACCAACAGGCCGGTGGTGAACGGGATCGAGAGCCGGCCCGCGTCGGCCAGCGTGCGCAGGCGCACCACCGGATCCTTGTCCGGGCTGCCGTAGTGCGCCAGGCCTTTGGTCTCGAACAGCCGCCGGGAGGTGGTCTCGAGCATCATGCCCATCGACGGCGCCACCGGCTTGAGTCGCGACATCTCCGACCAGCTCATCACCCCTGGGTTCAGGTGCGGCAGCAGGCCGGTCTCCTCCAGCACCAAGATGGCCATCGCGCGTACGTAGGCCAGCGTGCTGTCATAGCCGCGCTCGTCGAGCCACTGCCGCGCCTCGGGCCAGCGGTCCTCGGGCCGGTCGCCCAGCGTGAACAGCGCCTCCTTGCAACCCAACTCGGCGCCGCGGCGGGCGATGTCGAGGATCTCGTCGGGTCCCAGATACATCTGCTTACCCTGCGCTCGCAGCACGCCGGGCACGGTGACGAAGGTGCAGTAGTGGCAGGTGTCGCGGCACAGGTGGGTGACCGGGATGAACACCTTGCGCGAGTAACTGACCGGCAGCCGTCCGCCCGGCCCGCGCCGGCCTCCCGACACCAAACCGGCGTCTCGGACCCGGGCGGCGCTCGCACACAGGTCGGCCAGGTCGCCGCCGCGCGCGGTCAGGGCGATCGCGGTTTCCTCGGGATTGAGGAGCACGCCGTCGCGGGCCCGTCGCAGTACGCGGCGCAGTGCCGACGAGTTCGTCATCCGCGCGTCACCCGCATCCGGAATCTCGCGCATGCCATAAACGTCACAGTAGTCGCCGCGCCAATCGGGCCTTTCAGGTAGCCCGGCGCGCAGTCCGCGCCCGTCGGCCCGTCAGGCCTGCCTGGCCGTCGCGGGCGCGGTCAGCGCCTGACGACGCCGCCACAGCACCCACCCGGGCGGCGCGCTGCCCAGCACGATCATCAGCAGCACGCCGTAGGCCATCACGCCGCGGTCGGCGAAAATCAGGTCGTCGCCCGGACCACCGAAGGTCATCAGCGCGATGGTCAACAACCAGGTCCACAGCGGCAGCACCGCCAACCGCAGCGACTCGGTGCAGCGCTGCGCCACCCACACCAGGCCGGCGTTGACCAGGCCCCCAATCAGGGCACTGAGCGGAAAGGGGACGGCACCGATGTGCGCAGGCAACAGCAGCGCGGTGGCCACGGCGCAGAGCGCGCCGTCGAGGGCGAGGAGCGCCAGCACGACGAAGTTGAATGCCGGCGCATCAGTGGGCATCGCGGGCTCGGTGAGCGACGCGACGGGGCTCAAGTGGGGATGCTCTCCAGCTGGCTGACCAACGAACCGACCATCCACTGGTAGCTGTCGAGCCACCACTGCCAGTGCTCCAAGTTCGGGTCCAGATCGGGATCCATGCCTAAACCACCTAAGTCCTTGCCTCTACAAAACTGCTCAGCAGGAGCCTACCTTGTGACCGTCGTCATCGAGGCGAAGTCCGGCCAGGAGATCGGTTTCCCATCCCCGGCTGTCGCGCGGACCGGGATCACCGGCGACCAGGACGTAATGCTCAGCGTCCAAGATCGGCTGAACCACGTTGTTCGACAACGCGAACGCCCGGCCGGTCGGCCCGACGGTGATCTGGGTGGCGTGAGCGTTCATGGCTGCCACCTTGGCCGCGCGTGCCTCCGCGGCCTCGATCACCGCATCGATCCGGTCGTCGGAGAAGTCCCCAACAGCCTGCGCGGCCGCCGCAGCGGCCGCCGTCCAATGCGGCAGCCGATCGGCGTCTCGCAGCTCTTGCAGGGCCGTTCGTCGGGCGCTGCCGGCGGTCACCGTCCAGTAGAACTTCGGCGTGGCCCACCCGGGTTCGGAGCCGTCCTCTGCCGCTGCGGCCAGCGCCGCGGTGGTGACGTGATGGGCGTGTATGTGGTCGGGATGGCCGTACCCACCGTTCGGGTCGTAGGTGACGACCACGTGCGGGCGTAGCTTCCGGACGATGGCGGCCAGCGCCCCGACGGTCTCGGCGTCGTCGGCGTCGATGAACCGCTGCTGTCGGCGCGCCGGGGTGCCCGTCATCCCCGAGTCACGCCAGCGTCCCGCGCCGCCGAGAAACTGCGGCGGGCCGGCTCCCAACGCCTGCAGCGCCGCAGTCAGTTCACCAATCCGATAGCCGCCCAATTGGTCGGCCCCGTCCACCGCCAGGCGCGCCCAACGGTCCCCGATGACCTCGCCCTCCTCCCCCAGCGTGCAGGTCACCACATGCACGTCGGCGCCGCGGGCGGCGTAGTGGGCGATCGTCGCCCCGGTGGTCAGGGTTTCGTCATCGGGGTGGGCATGCACGAACAGCAACCGTGGAATCGGATCCGACACGCCAAAACCCTACCGCCGCACGCCGAATGGATCGGCGGCCCGGACTCCGATCAGAACAGGCCGCCGAACAGCGCATCCCAGTCGATGCTGCCCAACAGCAGCGCGAGGTTGTCACCCTGAATCGCGTTGACGACTTCGTTGAACTCGTCTGGACTGAACCCGAGCAGGGTGGTCCAGTCGGTGTCGAGGATCGCCGGGTCGAAGTGGCCGAGCAGGCTGTCGTGGGTATCGAAGCTGATCCCAAACAGCTCGTTGAACGCGGCCTCATTCTGCGCCAGCACCGTGTTGTTGATGCTGAAGATCCAGTTCACGGCGTCGTTGAATTCGGGGTTGTCGCCGAACAGCCGCTCGGCGGCGGCCTGTTGCGCTGCGACAAGCGCACTGTTGAACTCCGCCTCCATCGCGATGATGGCGGAGTTCATCGCCTGCTGCGCGTCCGGGATCGCCTGCATGATGAGACCGAGGCCGGTTGCCACGTCGGCTGCAGCAATGTTGGCAGCCTGCCCGGTTCCGCCGCTGAACGCTCCGGTGCCCGGGATCTCCAGCCCACCCAGGTCAGGCAGGAAAGAAGGCAACCCGAGCGGCAGGTTCTGCGGGTCGAAGCTGCCCCCGGACAACTCGTTCAACGCGCTCCCGTCCAGCTCGCCCCCGTCGAACGTGGAGCCGACTCCGTAGGCGCCGTCACCGCTGTCGAAAAGCAGAGAGCCCAGGTTGATCTCCTGGTCGCCGGCGCCCCCGCCGACGAAGTCCGGGCGAACGTGGTTTTCGATGACGTCCAGACCCGGGCTCACGTCGACGTTTGCCGCAGCCAGGTCGATGTCGCGAATCTGTACATCGGGCAGCGCCGGGGTCATCGATGTCAGCACTGCGACCAGACTTCCGACACCAAGAGCTGCGGCCGCGACTGTGGCGCAACGGTGAGCGAGGTGTTCCATGGACAAATCCCCCTCCGACGAGTCCAGCGCAGGTTTGCTTAATCTTACCCAAGAATTGCCTGTGCGCAAGACTTCGTTAATGCCGATTCCAGCTGGTGTCCACCTGTTGCTCCCCCGTGGACCACCAGCCCGGGCAAGCCTAACGCCCGGGTACATCGCTAGGGCAGCTTGACCCAGTTTCCGGCCCCGCCGACGATGCCCACCGGTACCGCCCCGGTCAGGCTGACGTTGGTCACGCTCGGACCCACGGCCACGATCGTGGTGTCCTGCAGGATCGGCAGCACCGTCGCCATATTCCACAGCCGGGGTTCAACGGAGGCGATCACGTCGCCGATGGACTTGCTGCCATCGATGGCCGCATCGATCTCAGCCTGGATGGCACGGTCGCAGAGGCCGGTGATATTCGACGGAGCCTGTATCAGCGCCCCGGGCGCGGCGGAGCGGGGCGGAACCTTCGAGGTCGTCGTGGCCGGTGCGGGCGCCGGGGGCTGCGGGGCGGAAGTCGCCGATGACCCCGGTACCGGGCTGACCGAGGTGGGCACCGTTGTGGGAGCCAATGCACCGCAGCCGTAGCGCGAAGCCAGCAGCGTCGCCAGGTCGCCGCCGGCCTGCTGCCAGCCGACGATCGCATCGACCTGGTGGGTGACCAGTGCTTCCCGGTAGAGCTTCACCGGGTCCAGCGCGAGGACTGTGGCGGCAACACCGACGTTGCGCAACTGGTCGGCAGCGGTGTTGGCCACGGCCTGCGAGGTCGGATCGTTGGCCGCCACCCCGATGACCAGCGACAGCTGTTCCCCGCCCTTGCTGATCCGCCCCCGGGTGATCTCCGGCGGGTGCGGCACACCGGTGGCGGAGCCGGCCGGGGGAACCAGCGCGGACGGCGGCGCATCCTTTTCGACTCGGTAGCCGGCCGCCTGCAACAGTGCCAGCGCGGCCGATTCGGACATCGCCGGCGGTGCGGTGGGCACATAGCCGGGGTCGCTTGGGGTGCGGATCTGGGCCTGGTCCAAGGTGACCGTGTTGTCGCTGCCGGCGCCCACCGTGGCCAGCAGGCCGACGTCGAGCAGTCCCAGAATGGCCCGGCGCACCCGCACATCGGTCAGCTTGGGTTCCGCTGCCCGCAGCGCGAGCTGCATGATGCGGGGCGTGACCACCCGGGTGGTCTGTACCCCGGGGATCACCGACAGCTGCGCGAACGCCGCCGAGCCGCCGTGCACCTGAGCCACCTGAGTGTCCCCATTACGGATGGAGTCGGCTAGCGCTGCCGCTGACCCAGCGCGGCGGAACAAGACCAGGTCCGGCTTGGCCGGCGGGCCCCAGTAGCGGTCGTTGCGGGCGAGCAGGATCGCGTCGCGCTGCGGGTCGATGTTCTCCACCCGGAACTGACCACCGGTGACCGGCAGGGCCCGCGCCAGGCCGGCGGGGAATCCGCCGGGCACGTCCTTGACGATGTGCGCCGGGACGATGTTGTTGAACAGTTCCCGCCACGCCGGGTACGGCTTGGCGAAAGTGACCACCACCTGCTTGCCGCCTTCGACGGAATGCACACCGGTGATCAGGTCATAGCCCGCCGGGTCGACGACACCGGGCTGGGTGACCATCTGCTGCCACAGGTACCAGAAGTCGTCGGCCGCGATCGGCGCGTTGTCGGTCCAGGACGCCTCGGGCCGGATCCGGTAGGTCACCGTGAACGGCGCCTCGGAAGTCACGGTGGCCGACACCAACAGCGTCGGGTCCATCTCCCACCGCGATCCGGTGGGGGTACTGGAGTCCGGGATGGGCCGAAACGTGCTGGGCAGTACCAGCGCGCTGATCGCCGCGGTGACCGCCGACAGGTCCGAACGCAGGTGGGGATTGAAGCCGGCCCCGATGGAATCGATGCCCATGATGATCTGGCTGATTCGCGGAGGCGGCGGCGCTGCGCTCTTCGGCGTCTCGGTGCTCTGCGGCGCCGGCGGCGGGTTCACCGTGCACGACGAGAGCGCCTGCGTCAGCACCAGCATCGTCGCCGAAACCAGTGCCCCCGCCGTGACATGGGCGCGGCGGGCTGGTCTCGGCACGGCCACCAGGGTATCCGGGCGGCGATTTCGACGCGAAGACCGTCGAGCAGCGCGCAAAACCGCGCCCAAACCTAGAGGTTCTTGGCCCGGGAGCGGCTGCGCGCCCGCAGCGTTGAGTCCAGTTCGACCTTGCGGACCCGGACCACTTCGGGGGTGACCTCGACGCACTCGTCGGCCGCGCAGAACTCCATCGCCTGTTCCAGATCAAGCTCGATCGGTCGGGCCAGCGTCTCCATCACGTCGGCCGTCGACGACCGCATGTTGGTGAGCTTCTTCTCCTTGGTGACATTGATGTCGAGGTCCTCGGCCCGAGGATTGATCCCCACCACCATGCCTTGGTAGGTGTCCTGGCCCGGCTCGACGAAGAACTGCCCACGGTCGGCCAACTGGATCAGCGCGAACGGGGTGATGGACCCGGCCCGGTCGGACACCAGCGACCCGGTGTGGCGGGCGCGGATCTCGCCGGCCCACGGCTGGTAGCCCTCGAACACCGCATTGGCGATACCGGTGCCGCGCGTCTCGGTGAGGAAGTCGGTGCGCCAACCGATCAGGCCACGGCTGGGGATGATGAACTCCATCCGCACCCACCCGGTGGTGTGGTTGGCCATCTCGGTCATCCGGCCCTTGCGGCCGGCCGCGAGCTGGGTGATGGCACCGACGTACTCCTCGGGGCAGTCGACGGTGAGGTGCTCGAACGGCTCGTGCACCTTGCCGTCGACCTTGCGGGTCACCACCTGCGGCTTGCCGACGGTCAGCTCGAAGCCCTCGCGGCGCATCTGCTCGACCAGGATGGCCAGAGCCAACTCGCCACGTCCCTGCACCTCCCAGGCGTCGGGACGGCCGATGTCGACCACCCGGACCGAGACGTTGCCGATCAGCTCGGTGTCCAGACGTGACTTGACCATCCGCGCGGTCAACTTGTGGCCGGAGACCTTGCCCGCCAGCGGCGAGGAGTTGGTGCCGATCGTCACCGAGATCGCCGGCTCGTCGACGGTGATGCGTGGCAGCGCGACCGGAGTGGCCAGATCGGCCAACGTGTCACCGATCATGATGTCGCCGATACCGGCCACGGCGACGATGTCCCCGGCGCCGGCCTCTTCGGTCGGGGTGCGTTCGACACCCTCGGTGACCAGCAGCTCGGTGATCTTCGCCGTGGTGGTCACCGGTTCGCCGTCGACCTCCCGCATCCAGGCAACCTGCTGGCCCTTGCGGATGCGGCCGTTGTAGACCCGGATCAAAGCGAGCCGGCCCAGGAATGGCGAGGCATCGAGGTTGGTGACCAACGCCTGCAGCGGCGCCTCCGGGTCACCCGAGGGCGGCGGGACGTGCTCGAGCAGCACGTCGAACAGCGGGTCGAGGTTGTCGCCATCCGGAATCTGACCGTCGGCGGGCGCGGTGGTGCTGGCCACCCCGGCCCGGCCGGAGGCATACAGCGTGGGCAATCCCAGGGCGTGTTCCGCGGCGGCCTGCGCCTCGTCATCGAGGTCACTGGCCACATCGAGCAGCAGGTCGTGGCTGGCGTCGACCACCTCGGCGATACGGGCGTCGGGCCGGTCGGTCTTGTTGACCACCAGGATCACCGGCAGGTGCGCGGCCAGCGCCTTGCGCAGTACGAATCGGGTCTGCGGCAGCGGCCCCTCGGACGCGTCGACCAGCAGGACCACGCCGTCGACCATCGACAGCCCGCGCTCCACCTCGCCGCCGAAGTCGGCGTGGCCCGGGGTGTCGATCACGTTGATGACGGTGACGGTTCCATCGGGGTGGTGGCGATGCACGGCCGTGTTCTTGGCCAGGATCGTGATGCCCTTTTCCCGCTCCAGGTCCCCGGAGTCCATGACGCGCTCTTGCGCCTCACCGCGTTCCTGCAGGGCGCCAGACTGGCGGAGCATGGCGTCGACCAGAGTCGTCTTGCCGTGGTCTACGTGCGCGACGATGGCGACGTTACGAAAGTTCACCGGGCGATTCTGCCAGCGCACCCTGTCAATCGCGAAAACGTGAAGCCTAGAGCAATGAAGGTCACAGCCCCAGTGGGGACTCCGCGGAGAACCTCTCGAGCTCCTTGACGTGCAGTTCGGTCAGCGATTGCAGGCATTGCGCCGCCGTTTCGGTGAGCTGAAGCCGGATCACCCGCTGGTCGCCGCTGTCGCGGACCCGGGTGACCAGGCCGGCCGCTTCGGCCCGCTGGATCAGCTCTCCGGCACTGTGGTGGCGCAACAGCAGGTATTCCGCGATGTCGCCGACCGTCGGCCCTCGCGAGTCACCGTGGCCCCGGATCGCCAGCAGCAACTGGTGCTGCGCAGGGGTGAGTCCGGCCGCTTGCGCCTGGTCGGCGCTCCACCGCTCAAAGCGCCGCAACCGCGTGCGGAACGCAAGCAGTCGGGAATAGACCTCGTCAGGCAGTGGCACGTCTGTAACTTTATGCCGAGCTCCGCCAGCGCGCGCAGCTCAGCTCAGCTCTGCGGTGATCCGAATTTCAACCACCGCCCCCGGGATGGCCAGTTCGGAGATCCCGACGGCTGTCCACGCGGGGTACGGGGCGGCCACGTAGGTGTCCTTGACAGCGATGAATCGGTCGATCTGCGCAGAGAGCCCGACGTGGTAGGTGGTCATCTCAACGACGTCGGCGAAGGTCAGGCCCACCTCGCCGAGCAGACCGCGCAGATTCTCGAAGGCCAGGGTGATCTGCTCGGTCGGGTCTTCCGGCACGGACAGGTCCGGCCGGATGCCGATCATGCCCGAGCAGCGCAGCTGATCTCCGACGATGACGGCCGGCGCGTAGTGAAAGTTGGCGTAGATCGGCTTCATCCACTCGGGAATCACGACCTTCATGGATGCTCCTAGGTGCCGTTGCGCACCAGCTGATCGGGGCAGTACACCTGGGCGGCGATCCCGACGAACTGGGTTCCGTGCTCGGTCGTCAAGCCCGGGTTTCGCGCCTTGAGACCCTCAAGCACCTGCGGGCTGGGCTGGCCCTCGGAGATGAACCCGCACACCATTTTCGCGGTGATGATGGCCTGGTCAGCGTTGTTGTAGGTGATTCCGGCCGCCCGCAGGGACACCAGGAAATTGGTGTCGGTTTCGGACGGATCAGCCTGAGCCGGCGACGCGAAGCAGACACAGCCGAGCGCGCCGAGCAGCGCCGCGCGGATTTTCACCAACCCCTCCGTTGTGGTCGTGAACCCATCGGCTGATTCCTCCTAGCGACGTCGCGGCTGCGGTAGACGATGTACGGCCGAAACAGATACCCGATCGGCGCGCTGAATGCGTGCACCAGACGAGTGAACGGCCACAGCGCGAACAAAGTCAACGCAATCATGACGTGAACCTGGAAATACAGCGGCGCCTGCAGCATCAAATCGCCCCGCGGATCGAGCGTAAAGATCGACCGGAACCAGACCGAGACCGTCTGCCGGTAGTCATGCGCCTCGCCGTACGCGGTGGTGCCCATCAGGGTGCAGCTCATCCCGACCACCAGCGCACACACCAGCACCGCATACATCAGCTTGTCGCTGACGCTGGTGGCCTTGAACACCGAGCGCTCGGTACGACGCCGGTAGATCAGCAACCCGACCCCGACCAGGGTGGCGATGCCGGCAGGTAGGCCCAGGATCAGCGCCTGCAGGTGATAGAGCCGGTCGCTCATGCCCAGCGCTTCGGTCCACGACTCGGGGACGAAGAGCCCCATGATGTGCCCTGCGATCACCACGAAGCTGCCGAAGTGGAACATCGGGCTGCCGATCCGCAGCAGCTTGGACTCATATAGCTGCGACGAGCGGGTGGTCCACCCGAACTTGTCGTACTTATACCGCCACCAGGTGGCCACGCCCGCAATGGCCAGCACGAAGTACGGCACGATGTCCCACCACAGCTCCGCGGGGCTGATGAGGGTGACGTCGGTCATCGGGTCGGCACCTTCGGCATCCCGAGCGAAACGGCTGCCGTGAAGGGTTGAAGCCCAACGGCTTCCGCGGGCGGCCCGGACGCCATCAGCTGACTCACGTTCTGCACCTCCTGATCGGTTGCCGCCGGGAGCGTCTCGCAGACCGCGCCCACGGCGAAGGCATACGGCGACCCCGCTTCGCTCAACGCACGGTGCAGGACATCGATCGGCGTGCGGTGCGCCAGCAGCAGCCGTCGGCCGGCCTGCGGATCCACCGTGGCGGCGAACTCCAGCACCACCGGCAGGTGGTCGGGCGCCTCCCCCACGGGCGGCTCAGCGCCGGCCTCGCGGTAGGCGGCGGCGAAGGCCAGCATCTGCATCCCGCGGTTGCGGGTGTCACCACCGGTCCAGTAGGTCAGAAACATCGTCGAGCGCCGCCGCATGTCGAAGGTTTCGACGTAGTCGACGGCGGCGGTCATCGGGTCCGCTACGCGCAGCGCGGCGACCGTGCGCCGCAACAGATTCGCCGCCGGCGCGTCGGCGTGGGCGAGCAGTGCCTCGACGGTGTCGAGCCGCTGGGGCAGTTGCTCGTCGGGGTAGGACAGCAGCAGCGACGCCGACTGCCACACCGCCCTGTCGGCGGGTCCACCGGCTGGGCGTCGCAGGGAGTGAATGAATCGTTTCACTGGTGCTCCGGGAACATCTCCGGCACGGCCTGCTCGCCGCCACCCCAGTTGAGCAGGTTGGTCCGGCCCCGCGGCCGCTGCGCGTGCCCGTTCTCGACCAGATGGAACGACGTCTTCGCCACATCATCGGCGCCGACGAACGGATCCTCCTCGTACCCCTCCGGTCCGCCGGTGATCGAGCAGCCCAGGTGTTCGAGGTCGTGCGCCTGCTGGCTGTAGGCGGTGGGAATCACATAACGCTCTTCGTATTTCGCGATCGCGAGCAGGCGGTACATGTTGTACATCTCTTCCTCGGTCATTCCGACCGAGGCGGGAATGTGCGGCTGGGTCTCGCGGCCCAGGCTGATGTCGCGCATGTAGGAGCGCATCGCCGCGAGCCGGCGCAGTACACCCTCGATCACGCCGGTGTCACCGGCGGTGAACAGCTCGGCGAGATAGGCCATCGGGATACGCAGCGCCGAAAGGGCCCCGAATAGGTTGCCCAGGTCCTCCCCGTCGTGCCCGTCGCGGCTGACCGCATCGACCACCGGCGATAACGGCGGGATGTACCAGACCATCGGCATGGTCCGGTATTCCGGATGCAACGGCAACGCCACCTTGTAGGTGTTGATCAGCGCGTAGATCGGCGACCGTTGCGCCGCCTCGATCCAGGCATCGGAGATCCCCTCGGCGCGCGCTCCCGCGATCACCTGCGGGTCGGTCGGGTCAAGGAACACGCCGCGCTGCGCCTCATACAGGTGCGTGTCGTCGTCGACCGAAGCCGCCTCGAGCACCTTGTCGGCGTCGTAGAGCACCAGGCCGATGTAGCGCAGCCGGCCCACGCAGGTCTCCGAGCACACCGTCGGCAAGCCGACTTCGATACGCGGGTAACAGAAATGGCACTTCTCGGCCTTGCCGGTCTTGTGGTTGAAATACACCTTCTTGTACGGGCATCCCGACACACACAACCGCCAACCACGACAGCGGTCCTGGTCGACCAGCACGATGCCGTCTTCTTCACGCTTGTAGATGGCGCCGGTCGGACACGACGCCACGCACGACGGATTCAGGCAGTGCTCACAGATCCGCGGCAGGTAGAACATGAAGGTATCTTCGAAGTCGCTTTTGACCTGGTCACTGACCTTCGCCAGGATCGGGTCGTTGACCAGGGTCTCCGGCGCCCCAGCGAGGTTGTCATCCCAGTTGGGTCCCCACTGGATCTTCATCGGCTCGCCGGTAATCGAGCTCTTCGGCGCCGCAACCGGAATGGTGTCTCCCAGCGGCGCAGCGGTCAGGTTCTCGTAGTCGTAGGTCCACGGCTCGTAGTAGTCCTTCAAGCCGGGCAGGTTGGGGTTGGCGAAGATGTTCAGCAGCTTGTGGAGCCGGCCACCGGCCAGCAGACGCAATCGACCCTTCTTGTCCAGCGTCCAACCGCCCTTCCAGCGGCCCTGGTCTTCATAGGTCCGCGGATAGCCACCGCCGGGGCGAGTTTCGACATTGTTGAACCAGACGTACTCGGTTCCCTCGCGGTTGGTCCAGGCCTGTTTGCAGGTCACCGAACAGGTATGGCACCCAATACATTTGTCCAGGTTCATCACCATGGCCATCTGCGCCATTACTTTCATCGCTCTAATACCTCACGTCCTGGCTGCGGCGCCGCACCACTGTCACCTCGTCGCGCTGATTGCCGGTCGGTCCCAGGTAGTTGAATGCGAACGCGTGCTGGCCGTAGCCACCGGCCAAGTGACTGGGCTTGACCCGGATCCGGGTCAACGAGTTGTGCGTGCCGCCGCGCTTGTTGTTGGTCTCGGCCCGCGGGGTGTCCACGGTGCGCTCCTGCACGTGGTAGACGAACACCACCCCGTCCGGCATCCGCTGACTGACGATCGCGCGACCGACGAACACGCCGTTGACGTTGACGGCTTCAATCCAATCGTTATCCTTGACACCGATTTTCGCGGCATCGCCCGGACTCATCCACATGGTGGGGCCGCCGCGCGACAGCGACAGCATGTACAGGTTGTCCTGGTAGGTGGAGTGGAACGACCACTTCGAGTGCGGGGTCAAGTACCGCACGGTGATTCCGATGCCGTCCCCGGTCTCGCCGAGTTCGGGGGCGTCAAACAGCCGCGCCATGTCCAGCGGCGGGCGGTAGACCGGCAAATGTTCGCCGAGCTCCTCGATCCAGTCGTGGGCGGTGTAGAAGTGCATCCGGCCGGTCAGGGTGTGGAACGGCTTGAGGCATTCGATGTTGATCGTGAACGGGGCGTAGCGCCGCCCCCCGGTCTCGCTGCCCGACCACTCCGGGCTCGTGACCACCGGCACCGGCCGCGCCTGGGTGTCGGCGTAGGTGATCCGCTTCTCCTCACTGCCCTCGGACAGGTGTGCCAGTCGCTGGCCGGTGCGTTTCTCCAGCTCCCGGAAACCCTCCGTCGCGATCCGGCCGTTGGTGGTGCCCGACAGCGCCAGCACGGTGTCGGCCATCCGGGTCGCGGTGGTCAGCGCGGGGCGCCCGGTGCCGGCGCCGGATTTCATCACCCCGAACTTGGCGGCCAGTTCCTCGACCTCTTCGTGCGGAAACACGGTGTAGCCCTTGGTGGTCAGCCCCAAGGTGTCCACCAGCGGGCCCAGGGACTGCCACATGTCGCCGATGGCGGTGTAATCACGCTCCACCACAGTCACTTTGGGCATGGTCTTGCCGGGAATCGGCGTCTCGCCGTTACGCAACCAGTCACGCTCGGTTCCGTCGGGGTAGGCCATCGCGTCCGCGGTGTCGTGCTGCATCGCGGTCAGCACGACGTCGTTGCGCACGCCCAGGTGCTTAACCGCCAAGGCGCTGAACGTCCTCGCGATCGCGCCGAATGCGTCGAAATCGCTGCGGGTCTCCCAGGGCGGGTCGATCGCCGCGCTGAACGAGTGCACGTAGGGGTGCATGTCGGTCGACGACAGGTCGGCCTTCTCGTACCAGGTAGCCGCCGGCAGCACGATGTCGGACATCAGGGTGGTCGAGGTCATCCGGAAGTCGATCGACATGAGCAGATCGAGCTTGCCCTCGGGAATGTCGCTGTCCCAGCGCACATCGGCCGGCTTCACCCCGCCGGCGGGCGGCTCGCCGATCACGCTGGCGTCGGTGCCCAGCAGGTGCTTGAGGAAGTACTCCCCGCCCTTGCCAGACGCGCCGATGAGGTTGGCCCGCCACACCGTGAGCACGCGCGGCCAGTTCACCGGGTTGTCCGGATCGGTGACCGACAGCTTCAAGTCACCGGCGGCGAGTTGCTCGGCGACGAACTCCCCCGCGTCACGGCCGGCGGTGTCGGCCTCGTCGGCCACATCCAGGCTGGACCGGTCGAACTGCGGGTAGAACGGGCTCCAGCCCATCGCGGTGGCCGACGCCAGGATGTCCATCGTGTGCCGGCCGTCGAATCGGCCGCGTCCGAGCGGGGTGGTCAGCTTCTCGGCGCCGTAGGCGTCGTAGCGCCACTGATCGGTGTGGGCATACCAGTAGGAGGTGCCCGGCACCTGACGCGGCGGGCGCGTCCAGTCGCTGCCCGCGGCCATCGTGGCCCATCCGGTCAGCGGGCGCACCTTCTCCTGGCCGACGTAGTGTGCCCAGCCGCCACCGTTGCGTCCCATCGATCCGGTGAGCATCAGCAGCGCGAGGACCGCCCGGTAGGTGGCATCGCCGTGGAACCACTGGCAGATGCCGCTGCCCATGATGATCATTGACCGGCCGCCGGATTCTTCTGCGTTGCGGGCGAATTCGCGCGCGATCCGGATCGCCTGCGAGGCCGAGACCCCGGTGATCGACTCTTGCCACGCCGGGGTGTTGACCTGTGTGTCGTCGTCGTAACCGGTCGGCCATTCGCCGGGCAGCCAGGGCCGGCGCACCGAGTAGTTGGCCAGCATCAGGTCGAACACCGTGCAGACCAGGTGCTCACCGACCTGACGCACCGGCACCCCGCGCTCGACGACGGTGCCGTGACCGGTCACGGTGTCGAAGCCGGGCAGCGAGACCAGCGCGGCGGGCTGATCGCCGTTGAGAAATTTCGGGTTCTTGACGGTCAACGCCGGCCGCAGCTCACCGAGGTCCAGGTTCCACTTGCCCATGCCGTCGTCGCCCCAGCGGAAGCCCAGCGAGCCGTGCGGCACCACAACGGTGTCGGTGGCCTCATCCAGCAGGGCCGGTTTGAACGCCGCGTTCTCGACGTTTGCCTGGTCCCCGCCCAGGTCGGCGGCGGTCAGGTTCTTTCCGGGAATCAGTCGGCCGTCGCGTTCCTCCAGCTTGATCAGGAACGGCAGGTCGGTGTAGCGGCGCACGTAGTCGGTGAAGAACGGCACCTCCTGCTTGACGTAGCACTCGGTGAGGATGACGTGGCCCATCGCCATCGCCAGCGCGCCGTCGGTGCCGGCCGCACACGGCATCCACTCGTCGGCAAACTTGGTGTTGTCGGCGTAGTCCGGGCTGACGGTGACCACCTTGGTGCCGCGGTAACGGACTTCGGCCATCCAGTGCGCGTCGGGCGTGCGGGTGATCGGGACATTGGAGCCCCACATCATCAGGTAGGCCGCGTCCCACCAGTCCCCGGATTCCGGGACGTCGGTCTGGTCGCCGAACACCTGGGGTGAGGCGACCGGCAGGTCGGCATACCAGTCGTAGAAGGACGTCATCACGCCGCCGAGCATCTGGATGAAGCGTGACCCGGCGGCGAACGACACCATCGACATCGCCGGAATCGGGGAGAACCCCGCCACCCGGTCCGGGCCGTAGGTCTTGATGGTGTGCACGTGGGCGGCGGCGATCATCTCGGTGGCTTCGGCCCAGGACACCCGGATCAGGCCGCCCATGCCGCGGGCCTGCTGGTAGCGCCGACGACGCTCGGGGTCGGCCTGAATGTCCGCCCACGCCAGCACCGGGTCGCCCAGGCGCGCCTTGGCCTCTCGGAACATCTCGACCAGGGCGCCGCGCGCGTAGGGGTAACGCACCCGGGTCGGCGAGTAGGAGTACCAGGAGAACGAGGCGCCGCGCGGGCAGCCGCGGGGCTCGTACTCGGGCCGGTCCGGGCCCACCGAGGGATAGTCGGTGGCCTGGTTCTCCCAGGTGATGATGCCGTCCTTGACGAAGATCTTCCAGGAACACGACCCGGTGCAGTTGACCCCGTGAGTGGACCGGACCACCTTGTCGTGGCTCCAGCGGTCCCGGTAGAAGGTGTCGGCCTCCCGACCGCCCCGGTGGGTGACGGTGCGCAGGTCCGACGAGACCTGTCCCCGGGTGAAGAACCGCCCGCTGCGTTCCAGCAGTTCTTCGAGTGGGCCACCGATTCCCGTGGTGGGCGGTCGCGCTGCGCGTGTCATCTCCGAATTCTCCTTCGCGGGTCGCCGCGCCGCGACGGATTTCACGTAGGCCTGAGCCACCGCCGCGCGCCATATCAGGCCCGAAACACCAGCGTAGCGGGATATATCGCTCGACGAGCTAATCCGTCGGGAAGATTTAACAGAGCCTTTTCATCAGAGTGCCTGAGCCAGCTCCGCCAGCCAAGCTCGATCAGCAGGTACCCAGTCAACGTCGGCCAGTTGCACAGCCGTCACCCAGCGAAGGGCCTGATGGTCATGGGGCTGCGGCTCGCCGCTGGTCAGCCCGACCAGGTACGCGCGCAAGATCATCTCCGGGTTCAGCGGCACATCAGCACCCAGGCGCTCGCCCACCTTGATGGCGCCTGCATCGAGACCCAGCTCTTCGCCGAGCTCGCGGGCCAACGCGGCGGGTTCACTCTCCCCCGGCATGACCTTGCCGCCGGGCAGCTCCCAACGACCGGCCAGCTCCGGCGGGCGGCGCCGCTGCGCGATCAGCACCGTGCGCCCGGCCGCGGATTCGGCGAGCACGGCTCCGGCGACAACGATCTGGGGTGACATGGCGTGTGAGGCTATACCGTCCTACCGTCGGGTATGGCTTTGTTGACTGACGATCAGGTGAATGCGGCGCTGTCCGACCTCGAAGGCTGGGAACTCGCCGACGGAACGCTGCGGCGCTCGGTCAAGTTCGGCTCGTTTCTGGCCGGGATCGACGCCGTCCGGCAGGTCGCCGAGCGCGCCGAAGCGGCCGATCACCACCCCGACATCGATATCCGCTGGCGAACTGTGACGTTCGTGCTGGTGACGCACTCCGAAGGCGGGATCACCGACAAGGATGTGGCGATGGCGGGCGAGATCAACCGGCTTCTCGCGGCGTGACCCGCGTGGTCGCCATCCAGCCCAAGGTGACCAGCGCACCGACGATGTAGACCAGGCCGGCCCAGGCCAGGTACCAGGGCCGGCCGTCCTGCCAGATTGTCGGCTGGAAGAAGCTCAGCAGCCATGGCACCCCGATGAGGGTGAGCGCCAACCAGACCCAACCCAGGATGCGGGCGCCCGGACGATCCGAGTAGGGCCCGTAGAACAGCCAGATCATCAGCGGCAGCAGCCACACCCAGTGATGGGTCCAGGAAATCGGTGACGCCAGCAGCCCGAAGAGCTCGACCACCAACAACGACCCCAAGACATCGGGTCCGGCAGGAGTACTGTTCAACGCCCGCCAGGCAAGTACGGCCAGCACCGCGGTGACGACGATCGCGATCAGCACCGGCGGGCTGTAACCGGCGTCGTGTCCGAGGATGCGCGAGATCCCGCCCCGCCAGGACTGGTTGAACGAGGTTCCGATCGGCCCTACCCGGTGAGCGTCACCGAGTAACTCGGTGAAGTAGCGGCGGGCCTGATCGCCGGTGGCCCACACCGACACCGCAATGGTGCCGGCGAAGACGACGGCCGAGAACACCGCGGCGGCCCAGCGCCGCGCCCCGGCCAGATAGACCCCGGCGATCGCCGGGGTCAGCTTCACCCCGGCGGCCAGCCCGACCAACAGCCCCGACATCCACCACCGCTGGCTGTAGACGGCATAAAGCACCGCCAGCACCAGGATCACGTTGATCTGGCCGTAGTCGAAGGTGCTGCGCAACGGTTCGGTCCAGATCCCGGCAGCCGTCCACACCATCGCGACCCGGCGGTTCAGCGAGGCTCGACGAAGGAGAGGCGAAGCTGGAACCGCCGCATCAGCCGAGCGGTTCAGCGAGGCTCGACGAAGGAGAGGCGAAGCTGGAACCGCCGCATCAGCCGAGCGGTTCAGCGAGGCTCCGCCGAGGAGGCGCTGGCACAGCCGCACCACTCCATACAGGGCGGCCACCGTGCCGATCTGCCACAAGAGCGCGACCAGCCCGAACGGCAGGAAATGCAGCGGGTAGAACACCACCGCGGCGAACGGCGGGTAGGTGAACGGCAGCGGAAAGTCCGGGGTCTGGTCGGCGTAGACGTAGTCATACAGCGCGCCGGGCTGGGCCAGCGCGGCCGCGCCACTGATGTAGACGTGCAGGTCGACGAAGTTGGCGCCGTGCGGGGTGAGGTAGGTCCAGGCGAGTCGCGCAGCGATGCTGATCGCCAGCAGCAATGGCGCCCACGCAGTCAGGCGATTCATCAGCGAACGCGCAGGCGGGGTGTCGAGAGTGGTGTCTACCGGCACGACTCTAGCGAACGGCCGCCAGATCACCGTCGCGGTTCGGGTCCGTAACGGTTCTATAAATGACACACGTGTCACTTGAGCCTCACCAGCAACAGGCTAACTTCGGTTTTCAGCAAGTCATTGCCGACGATTGGGGAAGTCATGTCGCGCCTCCGGACGCTGTTCGCCACGACGCATTTCAAGACGCAGCGTGCCACCGCCGCTAAGGCGGCCATCGCCGCCGGATCGTCGGCCGTGCTGGTCCTCGGCGCCGTCGGTGGGGTGGCCATGGCCGACCCGGCCATGCCGGCACTGCCGCTGCCCACCGCCGGATTTCCCGGGCTGCCCGCCATCGAGCAGTTGAGCCCGGTGATCCAGCAGGCCGCTGCCGACCCCGCCGGGGCGACGTCGCTGCTGATGGCCGCGGCCGCCGCATTCACCGGAAACTCCAACACGCCCGCGAACTCGCGGCAGGTGGCCGACTCGGTGGCGCAGTTCGTGCAGTCGCCGCCCGAGGCGCTGCCGAGCAACCACGTACCGACGGCCGGCTCGGAACCCGGGCTGGTGGCCCACCTGCCCAGCGGCGTCAACCCGGCCAAGTCGGTGGGCCCGGTGCCGCAGGCCGCAATCAATGCGCCCGAAGCCCTGCCCGCGCCCGCCGAAGCCCTCCCTGACGCGCTCCCGGCAGCTCCCGAAGCCGCCTCGACCGTCGCGGCACCCGACGCGGCGACCCCCGGCTTCGGCCCGGACGCCCCTCCGACCCAGGACTTCATGTACCCCTCCATCGGCCAGAACTGCCAGGCCGACGGCGGCACTGTCATCGCCACTGCACTGTCGGTGGCCGGCCCGGCCACGATTCCGACCCCCGGCCCCAAGCCCGGCCAGACGGCCTACGTGTTCACCGCGATGGGGACCCCGGGCCCGGCCGAGACGCAGAAGCTACCGCTGAACGTCACGTGGGTGAACCTGACCACCGGCAAGTCCGGCAGCGCCACCCTGCAGCCGCGCACCGACATCAACCCCGAGGGGCCGACGACGCTGACCGCGATCGTCGACACCGGTTCGGGCAGCATCATGTCGACGATCTTTGGTCAGGTCAGCACCAAGGACCACCAGTGCAACTTCCTGCCCACCATCGGCTCGACGGTGGTGCCCTGACAGCCATGACCGTCCCCCGCGCGTCGGCACCGTGGACGTTGTTGATCGGCCTGGCTGCGATGTTGCTCCTGGCGATCAGCGGTTGCGCCGGGGAACGGCCGTCGCCGGAACGGTCGCCGTCCGCGGACGCGGTTTCCGCGCCGGCGCCGATGAGCCCGCCGACTCAGCAGCTGCAACGGGATGTCGTGACCACCGGCAGCCTCAATATCGCGGTGAGCGACGTCGGCGCATCGGTGGAGCGACTCATCGACCTGACCATCGGACTCGGTGGCCGCATCGACGACCGCACCGAAAGCACGGCACCGGGTCAGTCCCACACCGCCGAGCTGACCCTGCGTATCCCGTCCGCAAAGGTCGATGAATTCCTCGATGACGCAAAGCAACTGGGGGATGTCTCGTCGATCGCGTTGCGGCACGACGACGTCACCGGACAGCGTGTGGACCTCGATGCGCGGGTCGCCGCGTTGCAGGCGTCGGTGGACCGGTTGACCGCGCTGATCAAGTCTGCCTCCACCACGGCCGATCTGCTGCAGGCCGAGAAGGAGCTGACGTCACGGCAGGCCGATCTCGACAGCCTGCGGGCGCAACGCACCCAGCTCGGCGACCAGATCAGCTACGCGACGCTCACCGTTTCACTGGCCTCCGAGTTCGAGTCGACCTCGCCCGGATTCGTCGCGTCGGTTCGCCACGGCTGGCATGCCCTGCTGTCGTTCACCCACGGCCTGATCTCGGTCGCGGGTTTCCTACTGCCCTGGCTGCCGGTGATCGTGGTGATCGCCGGCGTCGTGGTGGTCCTGCGCCGCAGGACCCGACGGCGGCGTCAGTAGGCCATGAACAAGATGGCGTCCCGGTCGTACTCCATACCGGGGTGCACATCGGCGAGGTGCTTCTGCACCACCACGACCAGTTCGTCCTCGTCTTTGCCGGTCATCGCCTCGCCGCACGGACAGTTCAGGTGAGTTTTCACGTCGTCGCCTTTCCTACATTTTTCCGACCGTCCCGGCCGGTCTTCGCAGCCAGTTTCTGGGCCTTCTTGGTGGATCGCACCTGCTGCAGCGACGACGCATCCACGACGTCGGCGATCGACAGATGTGTTCCGGGCTCACCGTATGCCCCGGCAGCCTCCCGCCAACCCGACGGGGTCACACCGTATTGCTTGCCGAGCAGGGCCAGAAAGATCCGAGCCTTCTGCTCGCCGTAGCCGGGCAGTGCCTTGAGGCGCTTGAGCACCTCGGCGCCATCGGGCTCACCGACCGTCCACAATGCGGTCGTGTCGCCGCCGTACTGATCGACGATGGCTTTGGCCAGGGCCTGGACCCGACCCGCCATCGAACCCGGAAACCGGTGTACCGCAGGCTTTTCGGCGAACAACGCGGCGAACTCGTCCGGGTCGCGCACGGCGATGTCGTGCGGGTCCAGCCCACCCATCCGCTCCGCGAGCTTCTTCGGGCCGGCGAACGCTACCTCCATCGGGATCTGCTGATCGAGCAGCATTCCGACCAACAGCGCGAACGGATCTCCCGAGAGCAGTGCGTCGGCCTCGGGTTCTTGAACGAGGCAGAGTTTCGGACTCACCAACCACCTCTCGACAGACAGCGGACGGTCATGCGCCCGCGTTACACCAACTGAGGAGAGCGTAACCATGATCGATCACAGCCGTACACCGTCCCGCCGCAGCGGCCGGACGTGTACTGGCCCGGGTGCCCGACAAACTGCGGGAACGACTCATACACTCCACGTCCGCCACTCGCCGGGGGCGAAGATACAGTCCGATGCTCGAGCCAATACTCGCGTCTATCGCAGCGTAAGTACGGCACCGCCTTGCTCGAAATCAAACTCGACCGGCGTCCTTAAAGAGCCAGGTGAGCGCCGCCCGAGAACGCCGAGTCGTGGCACACGATTTCATCGGGCACCGCGCCGGGCGGGATGTCAAACGCCACCTCCGTCTCGATACCAAGGCCGGGGTTGATTTCCTCCATAAAACCGCCGTCGCTGAGGGCGCTCGAAGCCTCGTACTTCTTGCCGTTGATAAGCAGGTTCTGGTTGCTGGCAAAGAACGTCCGCGCTTCATCACCGATGTTCGTGATCCTGAGCTTGACGATGAGGAACTCGCCCTTGGCCTGCTCCGGGCTGAAGATTCCTTCCTTCGAAGCTGACCGTTCGACGCCGAGCACCTGGAATTCAAACTTGCCATCCCGCACTGAGCTGCCAGCCGGGGCTACAACGGGGCCGGACGGCTTAGCTTGCGTGGTTCTGGTGGTACTCAACGAATTCGAATACGTGGAGGTCGACGAGGTCTCTTTGTCCCTCTTGCCGCTGTCGCCGATGGAGCCGAGAACGACCAACGCCAGGATCACCCCACCCACTCCGAGTGCGATCTTCGCGAAGCTAGACAGACCCGGTTTCGCAGGCTGACCAGCGCCCGCTGGGGGAGCCTCCGCTGGGGCGTAATCGTCCGTCCACCTTGTGCCGTCGAAGTAGCGCCTACGACTTGGGTCGGATGGATCTGGGAACCAACCGGCTGTCGGCTGCGTCATGAGTCTCCTCGTCCTATATAGCTGACACCACCCCTGTGCCAGTCGACAGCATAACTACCGCCTTCCACTAAAAGATGCCGAGTTGCCGCATCGAAGGGCCGATGTGGGGACCTCCCGGGCTCCGGCAGCAACCCCGGCCAACTAAAGCGTTCCGTTGGTCTGTGTCGGTGGAGTGTGCAACCGTGTAGCGACCACGAGCAGAAGCACCTCCAGGAGAAGGACCATGAGACGTGTAGTAGCAGCGCTGTTCGCAGCGATGGCTACGGCTGTATGTCTGGCAGCCACGGCCGGTGCGATACCGGACCAGGGCACCCCAGAGTTCGACACCTACATGGAGGGTCTGGAGCGCAACGGGTTCAACTTGAACCCGGACACCGCCTGGCGCCTCGCCCACCAGGCGTGCGAAGGCGGCCTGCCCGGTTACATCGGGTGGGAACTGGCCGCGCAAGGGGTCGTCGGACCCGGAGCGAACCAGCGGGCGATGGACGTGGCGCGCAAGTACGCCTGCCCGGTGCAGTAACGGCCCGAACTACCCGCTCTTGCGGCGGAATTCCCGACGGCTCTCCAGCGGCCCGTGCGACCGTGACTGCTTGGCGCCGCCGTCCTTGTGGTCGGAGCCGCCCGCCGACTTCGCCTTCTTACGCTCCAGCGCCTCCCGGAACTTGCGCTTGTTCTCGTCTGCGGCGGAATCTGATTCGGGCATACCCAGGAGCCTAGCCCAGCGCATGGCCTACCGGTGGGAGATGCTCAGCGCACGCCCGGCGGCATGCCGTACAGGTGATGGATCGGCAGCTTCAGCAGCACGCGACGGTCGGTCACCATAGCCTGGCGGTACTCGTCCCAGTCCGGATGCTCCCCAGCGATGTTGCGGTACAACGCAATCAGCGCCTCGACGGTGTCGTCATCGGGCGCGGCAGCCGGCGGCGTCAGCTGCGCATCCCCCTCGGCGACGGCATAGGACCAGCCGTCGTCGGAATCGACCAGCAGCGACGCCCGGGGATCGCGGCGCAGATTACGGGTCTTGGCGCGCGGTTCGGTGATCGACACCTGCACCACCAGAGACCGCGGGTCGAAGTAGTACTGCACGTTCGACAGTTGGGGGCGCCCGTCTTTCTTGAGCGTGGCCAAAACGCCGAGCGAGTTCCCGCTGATCAAGGCAAGCAACTTGTCGTCGAATACCTGGCGTCCCATGATCGAAGCCTACCGACGCGTCCGGTTATTGCCACCGTTCTTCCACCGATTGGAGGTCGCCTCATGACCCGGTATGCGCTGTTTCTGCGCGGCGTGAACGTCGGCGGCGTCAACCTCAAGATGGCCGACGTCGCCGCCACCCTGGCCGCTGCCGGATTCACCGAGGTCCGCACGCTGCTGGCCAGCGGTAACGTGCTGCTGGACTCGCCCGCCGATGCCGCGAAAGTGCGCGCCGCCGCCGAGGCCGCGTTGCGGGAGCGCTTCGGCTACGAGGCCTGGGTGCTGGTCTACGACGTGGAGACGGTGCGCGACATCGTGGCGGCCTATCCCTTCGAACCCGAGATTCCCGACGTGCACTCCTATGTCACGTTCGTCGCCGACAACGCGGCGCTGACTGAACTGTCGAAGCTGGCAGCAGATACCGACGAGAAGATCGCCCCCGGCGACGGGGTGATCTACTGGCAGATCCCCAAGGGCGACACCCTGACCAGCACCGTGGGCAAGACGATGGGCAACAAGCGGTACAAGTCGACCACCACCACCCGCAACCTGCGCACCCTGAACAAAATGCTGCGCTGAGCCGCGCACCGGTAAGGTCGCAGACGTGAGCCAGGCACAGAAAGTCACCCTGACCGGGGTCTCCGAAACCGCGTTGCTGACCTTGAACGCTCGGGCCAGAGAGGCCCGCCGTCCCGACGGGATCATCGATGACCCGATGGCGATCAGCCTGGCCGAGTCGATCGACTTCGATTTCGCGAAATTCGGGCCGACACGTCAAGACATCGCGCTGCGCGCCTTGGCCTTCGACGACCAGACCCGACAGTTCCTGCGCCAGCACCCGTCGGGCACCGTGGTGGCCCTGGCCGAGGGCTTGCAGACCAGCTTCTGGCGGGTGAGCGCAAGCGTTCCCGACGCCGCGTTCCGCTGGCTCACCGTCGATCTCCCACCGATCGTCGACATCCGCACCCGGCTTCTGCCGGCGTCGCCGCAGGTTTCGGTGTGCGCCCAATCCGCGTTGGATTACAGCTGGATGGACCAGGTCGACCCGGACAAGGGCGTGTTCATCAGCGCCGAGGGCCTGCTGATGTACCTGCAGCCTGAGCAGTCGCTCGCCCTGATCGCCGAGTGTGCCCGCCGCTTCCCGGGCGGGCGACTGCTCTTCGATGTGCCGCCGCCGTTGATGGCGATGCTGATCCGCCGCGGGGTGTGGACCTCGTTGCGGTACAAGGCGCCGCCGATGCCGTTCAACCTGTCGGTGAGCGAGGCCGCCGATCTGGTGAACACCATGCCCGGCATCCGGGCCGTTCGCGATCTGCCGTTGCCGGCCGGGCGCGGCTGGCTGTTCAACACCCTGCTCTCGAGCGCCTATCGGCTGCGCTTCCTAGACCCGGTCCGTCCGTCCCTGACCCTGCTCGAATTCGGCTAAGAAGCACCGCTTCCGGCGCTGTCGAAGGCCGTGTCGAGGTAGCGCAGCGCATCGGCCTTGCTCAAACCGACCGCCCGGGCCGCGGCCGCGAAAGCGCTTGCCGCCTGGGTCATGGCCGCATCGGCCGGGTCACTGCTTGCCACGAAGGTGCCGAATCGGCCCCGCGTCTCGACGACGCCGCCGGCTTCCAACTCGCGGTAGGCGCGCGCGACGGTGTTGACCGCCAGGCCCAATTGCCTCGCCAGCTCACGCACCGTAGGCAACCGGGTTCCCGCGGGCAGTGATCCGGCCCGGACCGCCTCGATCAGCGCGACCCTGATCTGCTCGAACAGCGGCACGTCGGCATGCACGTCGGTTACCAGCAGGTCGGCGAAGTCCATTTGGCCAGTATCCCGCTATCTTGGTGGCGTGCGGGTGGTGGTGTTCAGTGGCGCAGGGATCTCAGCGGAGAGCGGGATACCTACCTTCCGCGATGACGAGAAGGGGCTGTGGTCGCAGTACGACCCCTACGAGGTCTCCAGCATCGACGGCTGGAATCGGCAGCCGGAACTGGTCTGGGGCTGGTATGTGTGGCGCTGCCAGCTGGCCCGCCGCTATGAGCCGAACCTGGGCCATACCGCGATCGCGGACTGGGAACAGCACGCCGACGTCCAGGTCATCACCCAGAACGTCGACAATCTGCACGAGCGCGGCGGCAGTTCCTCGGTTCACCATCTGCACGGCCGGATGTTCACGTTCCGCTGCTCGGACTGCGAGCAACCGCACGACACGCAGCTGCCCGAGCTGGCAGAGCCCGTACTCGAAATCATGCCCCCGCAGTGCGAGTGCGGCGGCTTGATCCGCCCGGACGTGGTGTGGTTCGGCGAACAGCTACCCGACGAGCCGTGGAACGCAGCGGTCGAGGCCGTCGACGCCGCCGATGCGCTGATCGTGGTCGGCACATCTGGCTTGGTGTATCCGGCGGCCAGCCTGCCCGAACGAGCGCTGGAGCTGGGCAAGACCGTCATCCAGGTGAACCCGGAGCCGACGCCGCTGTCGGAGCGAGCCACGGTGTTCCTGCAAACCACCGCCTCGGCAGCACTGCCGGGCATGGCGCAGCGGTTGCCGTTTCTGCTGGGCTGACCCTGTATCAGGCCGGGCGGCTGGCCGAGCCCAGCGCGAACTCCGACACCGGCACCGGCGCCCACGCCGGGAACTGATGCCCGCGCCGCGCCCTGTCGACGACGAAGCCGGCAGCGGTGATCATCTGCTCGGTGTCACGGTGGGTGTGGCAGTTGCCGAACAGGCGGGGCCAGAAGGTGGCGTCGGCCAGCCGTTGCAGTCCGCCGCGCATCCCGGCGCTGGCGACATGCTCGAAGTAGCGCAGCTCCCCGCCGGGCTTCAGCAAGGCGAACAGCTGGCGCAGCACGTCCTCGGGACGATCGACCGAACACAAGACCAGCGAGCACACGATCGCGTCGAAGGGCTCCCCGGAGTCCAAGGCTTCCACGGTGCTCGCCACCACGGTGATCGGCACCGACGCGGCCGCAGCAGCAGACACGGCGGCATCCCGCAGCCGTGACTCGGGTTCGGCGGCCACCACCTCAGTCACGGTGTCCGGGTAGAAGCCGAAGTTGCTGCCGGTGCCGGCTCCGATCTCGAGCACCCGCCCGGACAAACCCTCGAGGTTTTCTCGGCGGCGGTCCCGCAACCAGTCGGTCTCGCGGCTGGACATGAAGGTCCAGATCCGGGCGAACAGCGGGTTGTCCAGGGTGTCCGGTGCGCTCATGGCAGCCACCCTAGCTCGGTGGAGCGGGTCGCTGGCAGGTCCCCGAGCACAGGCCCCGCAAAGGCTACCGGTCAGTAGTATTGCCACCATTTCCCGAAACGTGACTCAATGATTCCTTAATAGTGACCAATAAGCTCAGGCTCATGTGGATCGACGACTCAAGTGCCGACGTCATCAAGGTTGACTTCGAGGCCCTCTACCACGGCGATTTCCTCGTCGAGGGCGACACCTCGGAGCAGTTCGACGGCCTGCATTCGCTGGCCAGCTGATTGATCGGCGCCGCGACAGCGGCGCCTTTCAATAGGTGCGGTTGCGCGCAGGTCGCCGCCTTGCGGACGACACCTCAGCTTTGACTGATCATGCGCGCCAAGGACCGCACAGCGTAACGACTGGCTGAGTGCCGCAGCTTCTGCATCACCGGCTGGCGGATCGCAGCGGCACCAACGCCGAGCCGAGGAAAAAGCCCCACCGCATTTGTCCGGTCGATCGCATCACGGTCGGCTCGATCCAGACCGGCATAGGTCTCCAGACCAGCAGCGAACAATCTCCCCGCGGCGATCGGCGCAAACGGCCAATCCGAGCCAAAGGTGACATGCCCGGGTTTCGCGAAGGCCAACAGGGTCGGCAGCGCAGCGGCGCTGGATGACAACGCAGTATCAAAGTAGAAGCTGGCGAAATCATCGAGGCTGTCCGCGGGACTCCGGCCGGTGTCGCCCATGATTGCGACCGCCATCCGGTGACTCGCATACGGCACGAAACCCCCGGCGTGGCTCAATATGAAACGAATCTTCGGGTAGCGGCGACGAATACCGTTGCGCACCAACAGGTAAGCGGCGCGTGTGGTGTCCAACAGGAAATCTGTGGCGAACGGGGCAACCCCGGGTACGGCCGGCCCCGGCAGATCGGCGGGGTGAATGAACACCACGGCCGAGCGCTCATTCAGCGCGGTGAACAGCTCGTCCTGCCCGTCTTGGCCCAGGTACACGCCGGCACTGTTGGCCAGCAGCACCACACCATCGGCGGCGAGTTCGTCCAGTGCGCGGGTGGCTTCGGCCACCGACGCATCAAGATGCGGCATAGGGATGGTGGCGAAGAAGCCGAACCGGTCGGGATGCGCGGCGACCAGGGCCGCCGTGTAGTCATTGAGGTCGCGCGCCCACGCCGCGGCATCGTCCGTGCCGGATACGAAGGTGGTGCCAGGGGTCGACACCGACAAGATCGCGGTGGCTACATCAAGGTCGGCCATGGCCTCTAGCGACGCGTCCGCGCTCCATTCCGGGAGCGCCCGTCCCCCGGCTTCGTCGATCCCGGCTTTGCGCAGAGCCTTGCGATAGTCGGGTGGGATCAGGTGGTGATGGGTGTCGATTCGCAGCATCGGGGCTCCTCGGATCAGTTGTCGGGAATGCCTGCCCCCGACAAGGCGGCGACCATGTCTTCGCGGTGGAGCAGCGATGCCGCGCCCGCCCCGAATTGCTTGAGCTTGTCGATGACGGTGTGGCCTTCGGGAGTGTGGCCCCAGGTGCTGATGCCCTGATGTGTGGTGGGCTCCCAGGTGGTTTCGTCGACGACGAGGGGGTTCCACCCGACTTCCCATTCGAAACCGGACGGCGTCTTGGCGTAGAACGACAGCTCCCGGTCGTTGGTGTGCTGCCCGACGGCCAGTGCCATGTCGAAACCCAGTTGCTTGACCCGCTGATAGGACGCGGTCATGTCGTCCAGCTCCGCGACCTGGATGTTGACGTGCTGCACGCGGGTGCGGATCGGGTTGATCGGCAGGCGGTTCACGGCGGCAATCGCCACCGAATGGTGGCGTTGGTTGACCCGCAGGAATCGGATCTTGACCTTGACCCCGCTGATCGTCTCGTCGATGAGATCGGAGAGCCGCGCGTCAAACACCGTGGCGTAGTAGCCGCGCATCTGTTGCGGCCGCTTGGTGGTGATGGCGACGTGGCCGATACCGCCTTCGCCGGTGACAAATCCCCCGCGCACCGCGGCCTCCAACGGCCCGTCGGCGGCTTGGGGCCGGGTGAAGATCTCCTGGACCAGACCGTTGGGTCCGGGGAATCGCGCCAGCCGCTCGACCCCGCGCAGCGCTGCCTCCTCCGCGGTCCCCTGGACAACCGGCACCGCGTGCCGCGCCACCCGCGCGGCGACCTCATCGAAACCGCTGTGGTCATCCAGTTCCCAGCCGAGCGCGGTGACGTCCTCGGCCGGGCCGCGACGCAGTAGGAATCGGCATGCGTTGTCGTCGAGCCGGAACCGCATCACATCGGGCAGCGTGTCGTCGACGTGCATGCCGATGGCGTCGCGACCGAATCGTCGCCAATCGGCGAACCGTTGCGTCTCGACGGCGACGTACCCCAGGCGGACGTTGCCGAATAGCGAAGGTGCGGCGATGGTGGTCATGGTGCGAGGAACTCGGTGACGATGCGGTTGAACAGTTCGGCGCGCTCCCACTGCATCCAGTGCCCGGTGCGGGCGGTCATCACCAGATCGGCGTTGGGCATCAGGTTCGCCAGCAGCGGGCCGCCGGCGGGCCGGTTGACCTTGTCGTCGCGTCCCCACAGCACCAGAGTCGGGGTGGCCAATTCCTTCAGGCGCTTATCGCGAGTCAGGTCCATCCGCCACAGTGTCCGCAGCGCCGTCGGTCCCGAAGGCCGGCGAAGCGGCGGGTTGACCACCACCTCTGGATCGATGGAGGCGGCGTAGCGCAGATCGATCAGATCGTCGGGAACCGAGCCGCCGTCGTAGACCAGATAGGTACGGATGAAGGCTTCCAGCTTGGCGCGGCTGGGCCCGTCGCTTCCGTAGTAGGACAACAGACTTCGCAGTCCAGGGGTCGGAAGGCCACGGGTGGTCCCGATGCCGCCCGGGCCCATCAGGATGAGCTTGCCCACTCGGGCCGGGTTGTCCAGGGCCAGTCTCAGCGCGCATGACCCGCCGTAGGAATTGCCGACCAGGTGCGCGGTGCCGATGTCGAGTTCATCAAGTAGGCCAAGGACCGTGGCCGCCAGATAGCCGAACGGGTCGGCCTGGTCGACGTGTTTGCCAGAGCGCCCGTAGCCGGGCATGTCGGGCACGATGACGCGGAAGTTCTGCGCCAGTGCGTCGATGTTGCGCGAATAGTTCGACACCCCGGTGGCGCCCGGTCCCCCGCCGTGCAGCAGCACTACCGCGGGCCCGCTGCCGGCCTCGGTGAGGAATATCGGTCGGCCGGCCACGGCGACGGTGCGCTCGATCATGTCGGTGGCGGTCATGCGGCTACCTCATTTCTTACTGCGGCGGAGTAGCCGTCTGGGGGCGCGGGCAGTGATTTTCCGGATCCGGCTGCGGCGTAGATGAATCCGTCCGGGCGAAGCACCACCGTGGTTGCCTTTCTGCTGCGCAGCCAACGCACTAGGCCGGGATCGGAGATCCGGTGCGCTGGGATACCCAGTTCCATCCAGTCGTCCGCGCCCGGTGGTAGCTGGCCGGTGTGCAGGATGGCCCAGTCGCCGCCCAGCAAATCGTCGAGGCGAATGCTGGTGCCGTCGCCGGCGGTGATCCACGGCTGCGGGACCTGCCATCCAACGGCACGATGTCGACTCTCGGAGAAGAAGCCCTCCGCGTAGCGGGCTTCGGGAACCCACATCCGGCGTTGTGACGCGGAACGTGCCAGGGGCACGCGCGTCAGCGCACGCATGGCATGGTTGCGCACTACGGCTATGGCCCGGTTACGTTCGGTGATGACTCGCCCGACCATCCGGGCACGCCGGGTGGTCTCGGTGACGTGCGGCTTGCGCTCTAGTTGGTAGGAGTCCAGCAGCCCTTCCGGCGCCAGCCCGTTGAGTACCGCCGCGAGCTTCCAGCACAGGTTGGCCACGTCACGCACGCCGGAGGACATACCCTGTCCGATCCACGGCGGCATGGCGTGCGCGGCGTCGCCGGCCAGGAAAACCCGGCCCACCCGCCAGCGATCGGCGACACGGACATGATGGCTGTAGATCACCGCCCGAAGGATCTTGACGTGCTCGGGGGTGATGCCCTGGACACCCAGGACCTTCCAGATCTCTTCCTCGAGTAGGAGTTTCTGCTCGTCCTCACCGGCTCGGGCGGGGAACTCCCAGCGGTGGTGCCCCAACGGGGTCGGGCAGTCGACCATCGGCCGGGCGGGATTGCAGTGGAACCGCAACCGGTCGTAGCCATCCCACTCCTGCAGGACTTTGGTGTCGATGACCACCCAGCGCTCGCCGTAGGTGCGACCCGAATAGCCGATCCCCAACTGTCCCCTGGTCGGCGACGCTCCCCCATCGGCAGCGATCACGTAGCGGGCGCGGAGCCTCTTGAAGGTGTCGGTACCAAGGTCGGCGCAGAGGAGCTCGACGTCGTCACCCGTGGACAGCAGGCGCAGGCATTCGTGTTCCAGCAACACCTCGACATTCGCGAAGCGCTGCACGCCCTCACGCAGGACGCGATCGACGGCCGGTTGGTACAGGAATTGCTGCGGCGGGTGCCCGCACCCACGCGAGGTGATCTTCAGATCGATGAACGGGACACCGGCAGCGTCAACGAAATTCAACGGAAGGTCGGGCAGCATGTCCTGCTGCAGTCGCTCGGCCAGACCGACCGACTGCCAAACACGCATGACCTCTTCGTCGGTGGAAATCGCGCGGGCACGGCCATATATATCCGGATCACGCTCGACCACAATCACTTTCAGGCCGAATTGACCCAAGAGGTTGGCGGCCGTGGCACCGGTGGGCCCATAGCCGATCACCGCCACGTCGTAGGTGTCTGTACTCACGATGCCCGCTCTCGCTTCCGAGAAACTTGTTCTGTAGTGATCGCTACGGTAATGTAGCGATCACTACAGAGTCAAGGCTCCAGGAGAGACGCGATGGCGAAAACGAGTCAGCCACAGCGACGCAAACGGGTTGACGGCGAGCTCTCTCGCGAGCGCATCCTCGATGCCGCCTCCGAGATCGCCGCCGAGCGCGGCTACGAAGGCACCAGCATCGCCCTGGTCAGCGCCAAGTGCGAGCTGCCCGCCAGCTCGATCTATTGGCACTTCAAGAACAAGGACGATCTGATCGCCGCCGTCATCGAGCGCAGTTTCGTTAGCTGGCTCAGCGCCTGGCAGGTCCCCGCCGAGGGCACCGCACACGAGCGGGTTCAGGGGCTGGCGATGCAGATCGCCAAGGCCCTGCTGGAATCACCGGACTTCATCCGACTCGGGCTGATGCTGGCGCTGGAACGCCGGCCCATCGAGGCGCGGGCACGGGCGATGTTCATCCAGGCCCGTACCCAGACTGCCGTTGCACTGACCCAGACTTTGGGCGAACTCACCCCGGGACTCACCGAAACCCAGATGCGTCAGCTGGTCACCTATGCCATCGCCGGCGCCGACGGCCTGTTCATCGCCAACGAAGTCGACGAGCAGGCCATCGATCTCATCGAGATGTTCGACATGCACGCCAATGCGCTCTACAGCACGGCGCTGCGCCTGCTCTCAGAGAACGCCGAGAACGCCGGACGATGACGCTGCACAGCACCCAGGGCGCACACCGCGGTGAACACATCGGCCGGTCAACCAAGCCGATCATCAAGGTCGAGGACCTGGCGTGGCTGGAGTTCGACAAGCCCGACTTGGCGCGCGCAGAGGAGTTTGCCCACGCATTCGGGTTCGCCACCGCACTGCGGACCGAGCAGGAACTGCATCTGCGGGGCGCGGACGCCGCCGAACCGTGCGTCATCATCCGACGCGGGAGCCGAAACCGTTTTCGCGGGGCTGCTTTTCGTGCGCAAGACACGGCGGACCTGACTCGGCTGGCATCCGCCACCGACGGCCGCGTCGCCCCGCTGCCCGAATCGCTCGGCGGGGTCAGCGTCAACCTGCTCGATCCCAACGGCATGGTGGTCCGGGTCGTATCGTCCACCCACAAGCTCGACGCCCTGCCGGCGCAAACCCCGCAGCTCTTCAACGTCGGCCACACGGTGCGCAGGTCCAACGCCACCCAACGCCCGACGCGCACACCGGCAATCGTGCAACGCCTTGGCCACGTGGTATTGCAGAGCACCCGATACCTTCAGACGCTCAACTGGTACCTGGACACCCTCGGGATGATCGTCAGCGACTTTCAGTACTTCCCCGGGCAACGCGAGCGCGGACCGACCATGAGCTTTATCCGCTGCGATCGGGGCACCACCCCGGCCGACCACCACACCCTGGCGATCGCGCTGGGCCCAGCCGACCGCTACGTGCATTCGGCGTATCAGGTCTGCGACCTCGATGCCCTGGCCGCCGGCGGCGAGTACCTCAAAGATTTGGGATATCACCGGTCTTGGGGCGTCGGCCGCCACATCCAGGGCAGCCAGATCTTTGACTACTGGCGCGATCCCGACGGCTTTCTGGTGGAACACTTCACCGACGGTGACATGTTCGACAACACCGTGGAGCCGGGCTGGGCGCCCTTCACCGCGTCCGGGCTGGCCCAGTGGGGACCACCGGCCAGCAAGAACTTCCTCGGCACCGAGGTGCGGACGGCGCCCAGTGAGGCGCGCGCGATCCTGGCCGCACTGCGCGGCGACAACGAGTTCGACGTCCGCCGGCTGGCCGGCCTACTGAAAGTTGCCTCCTCATGACCGTTTCCGTACTTCGCACCGCCGACGGCTGGTGGGTGCGTACGCCGACCGGAGCCGCCCGGATCGATTCGCGCGCCACCACTACCGGAGAGCTGTTGGCCGATCGGGCCGCCATCGAAGCCGCGGCGGGCAGTCACGACAGCGTGCCGGTGGACGGGCTCGCCCTGCTCTCCCCGGTGACAGTGCCGTGCCGGGTGATAGCCCAGATGACCAACTTCGTCTCGCACATCAAAGACGCCGGCATGAACCCCGCGTCGGTGCCGCTGACCTTCTTCCGCAAGGCCTCCGCGTCGATCACCGGCCCGTTCGACGACGTGGTCAAGCCCAGCCATGTCCGCCTGCTCGATTACGAAGTCGAGATCGGCCTCGTCGTAGGTCGTGATATCCCGGTCGGTGCAACGATTTCCGAGGCCGACCTGCCGCAGCTGATCGCCGGCCTGGTCGTCACCAACGACGTGTCCGCCCGTGACGTCCAACTGCCCCAGACCCAGTTCTACGAGGCCAAGTCCTACCCCGGATTCACCCCGGTCGGCCCGGCTCTGGTGCTGCTCGACGCCGCAGACTGGGCACGGTTCGGGCAGTTGCGCCTTCGCCTGGCGGTCAATGGCGAGATCCGTCAGGACATGACCGTGGACGGCGACATGGTGTATCGGCCCCTCCAGGCCCTGCAGAGCCTGACCCGATTCCAGAATCTCGCCGCCGGTGATCTGATCCTGACCGGCACTCCGGCCGGCACCGCGCTCAGCGCCCCGCCCAAGCCGATCGAGATCCTCGGCTCCTTACTGCCACCGGCACTGAAGTGGAAGGCCTTCTTCAAACGGCAGGCCGGCAATCCCCGCTACCTGCGCGACGGCGACATCGTCGAAGCCGCCGTGGCAACCGACGACGGGGCGATCGACTTGGGCGCCCAACGCAACACCGTGCGCTACGCCGCCTCTGCAACCGGCGCCTAACGCAAAGGGCTGCGACCCGAATCGGATCGCAGCCCTCTACGCAAACTCCGGCAGTCGCTAGGCGACGTTCTCCTCGTCGTCGTCCTCGACCATGTTGCCCAGGCGTCCGAGGATGATCTCCTCGGCTTCGGACACCATCCGCGACACCAGTTCGTCGCAGGTCGGGATGTCGTTGATGAGCCCCATCGCGGTGCCGACCGTCCAGATTCCGGCGTCGACGTCGCCTTCGTCGAAGACGCGGCGGCCGCGCACACCGGCCACCAGCTCTTGGACGTCGGGGAACTGACCGCCGTTCTTGAGGATCTCGACGACCTCGCGAGACACCGCGTTGCTGGCCACCCGCGCGGTGTTGTGCAGCGAGCGGAAGATCAGCTCGGTGCCGCGCTCGTCGCCGGCGACGATGGCTTCCTTGACGTTCTGGTGGATGCAGGACTCCACGGTGCACATGAACCGCGAGCCCATGTTGACGCCGTCGGCACCCAGGGCCAGCGCCGCGACCAGGCCGCGAGCGTCGGCGAACCCACCGGAGGCGATCATCGGGATCTCGATCTGCGCCGCGGCAGCCGGGATCAGCACCAGGCCCGGGATGTCGTCCTCACCCGGGTGACCGGCACATTCGAACCCGTCGATGCTGATGCCGTCCACGCCCAGGCTCTGCGCCTTGACGGCGTGCCGCACCGAGGTGCACTTGTGCAGCACCTTGATTCCGTTGTCGTGAAACATCGGCAGGTGCGGCGCCGGGTTGGAGCCCGCCGTCTCGACGATCTTGATGCCGGCGTCGACGATCACCTGGCGGTACTCGTCGTAGGGCGGCGGGTTGATCGCCGGCAGGATGGTCAGGTTGACCCCAAACGGCTTGTCGGTGAGATCCCGGGTCTTGGCGATCTCGTTGGCCAGGTCAGCCGGCGTCGGCTGGGTGAGCGCGGTGAGGAAACCCAGCGCCCCGGCGTTGGCGACCGCCGCCACCAACTCCGCGCGACCCACCCACTGCATGCCGCCTTGGGCGATGGGGTGCTCGACCCCGAACGTCTCGGTGAACTTCGTTGTAATTGCCATAAGGACTCCTAGCTCTGCTTGATGCTCTTCGCGCAAGCGCTCATCGGGGTGCCATCCGGATGGCACCGTCGAGGCGGATGACCTCGCCGTTGAGCATCGGGTTGTTGATGATGTGCTCGGCCAGGGCGCCGTACTCGTCGGGGTCACCGAGCCGCGACGGGTGAGGCACCTGCGCACCCAGCGACTTCTGCGCCTCTTCGGGCAGCGAGCCCAGCAGCGGCGTCTTGAACAGGCCCGGAGCGATGGTGCAGACCCGGATCAGGTCACGCGAGAGGTCACGGGCGATCGGCAGCGTCATGCCGACCACGCCGCCCTTGGACGCCGAGTAGGCGGCCTGCCCGATCTGGCCCTCGAACGCCGCCACCGAGGCGGTGTTGATGATCACGCCGCGCTCGCCGTTGATCGGCTCGGTCCTGGCGATCCGCTCGGCCGCCAGGCGCAGCACGTTGAACGTGCCGATCAGGTTGACCTGGATGATCTTGGTGAAGGCATCCAGCGGGAAGGCACCGTCCTTGCTCAGCGTCTTGATCGCGTTGCCGATTCCGGCGCAGTTGACGTTGATCCGCACGGGGCCAAGAGATTCCGCGACGTCCAGGGCCGCACCGACCGCCTCGGGGTCGGCCACGTTGGCCTCCACGAAGCGAGCCCGGTCACCGAGCTCGGAGACCACGTCCTCGCCCTTGAGGTCGATCACCACGACCTGCCCACCGGCGTCCAGCAGGCGTTTTGCCGTCGCCAATCCCAACCCGGAGGCACCGCCGGTGACAACGGCTACCGCGTCCTTGATCTGCACTCTCTTGGCCCCTCTCAGTCCCAACCGTCTGGTTGGTCGGGACTATACCCAGTCGCTCAGGATGGACTCGTTGTCGGCTCCCAGAACGGCGGGCGGGGTCGGGACGTCGGGAACGCTGCGGGAGAACCGCGGCGCGGGCATCGGCTGCAAGTAACCGTCGACGTCGTAGAACGTGTCGCGCTCGGTGATGTGCGAGTCGGCCTGCACCTCGTTGAACGCCAACACCGGCGCCACGCAGGCATCGGAGGTGGCGAACACCTTGGCCCAGTGGTCACGGTCGTGGGCGGCGAACGCCGCGGTCAGCTTCTCCCGCAGCACCGGCCAACCGCTGACGTCGTTCTGCGCCGGCAACTCGGCGGGGTCGAGCTCCAGCTTCGCCAGCAGTTCGGCGTAGAACTGCGGCTCGATCGAGCCGACCGACACGTACTTCCCGTCGGCACATTCGTAGGTGTCGTAGTAGGGCGCACCGGTGTCGAGCATGTTGACGCCACGCTCGTCGCTCCACAGTCCCTGCGAGCGGAAGCTCCACATCATCGCCGAGAGCACACTGGCCCCGTCGACCATCGCCGCATCGATCACCTGCCCCTTGCCGGAACGCTGCAGCTCCCACAGCGCGGACAGGATGCCGACCAGCAGGAACATCGACCCACCGCCGAAGTCACCGGTCAGGTTCAGCGGCGGCACGGGGCGCTCCCCCTTGCGGCCGACGGAGTGCAAAGTGCCGTTCAGCGAGATGTAGTTGATGTCGTGGCCAGCCTGCTGAGCGCGGGGGCCGGTCTGCCCCCAGCCGGTCATCCGGCCGTAGATCAGCCGCTCGTTGACCTTGGCGCAGTCCTCCGGGCCCAGGCCGAGTCGCTCGGTGACACCCGGACGGAATCCCTCGATCAGCACATCGGCCTTGGCGACCAGCTGCAGTACCAGGTCGCGGCCCTCCGGCGACTTCAGGTCGGCGGTCACCGAGCGGCGGTTGCGCAGCATGGTGTCCTTGCTGGCACCGCCACCGAATTTCGGCGGCCGCTCCACGCGGACCACATCGGCGCCCAGGTCGCCGAGGATCATCGCTGCGTGTGGTCCCGGCCCGATCCCGGCCAGTTCGATGACCCGCAGCCCCGCCAGTGGTCCCGCCATATCTGCCTCCTCGTCGTGTGCCTGTGTGATGTGCATCCTAGGGTGAGGGCCATGACTGCAATCGACTCCGGCATCGACACCCTGGCCCCGGTGGCGGGCGTGTCCGTCACCCTGACCGACGGGGTGCTCTCGGTGACCATCGACCGCCCCGACAGCCTCAACTCGGTGACCACCGGTGTGCTGGCCGGTATCGCCGACGCTATGGAAGCCGCCGGCCGCGACCCGCGCGTGCGTGCGGTGCGCTTCGGCGGGGCGGGGCGCGGCTTCTGCTCCGGTGCCGGGATCAGTGCCGAGGATGCAAGCGATGAACTGGCAACGGAGATCATCGTCGAGGCCAATCGCGCGATCCGGGCGATCGTCGCGTTGCCGCGGCCGGTGGTGGCCGTAGTGCAGGGCCCGGCGGCCGGTATCGGTGTGTCACTGGCCCTGGCCTGCGATCTGATCGTGGCCTCGGACAAGGCCTTTTTCCTGTTGGCATTCACCAAGATTGGGTTGATGCCCGACGGTGGCGCGTCCGCTTTGGTCGCCGCGGCCGTGGGCCGGACCCGTGCCATGCGGTTGGCGCTGCTGGCTGAACGGCTGTCGGCCGCCGACGCTTTGGACTGGGGGCTGATCAGCGCGGTGTACCCGGCCGAGGAGTTCGACGCCGAGGTGGACAAGCTGCTGGCCGGCTTGCTGGCCGGGCCCGCCGCGGCGTACGCGAAGACCAAGCACGCCATCAACACCGCGACGCTGACCGAGCTGGATGCCACCCTGGACCGCGAATACGTGGGGCAGTCAATCCTGTTGAACGCCCACGACTTCCGCGAAGGCGCTCGTGCGTTTCAGGAGCGGCGCTCCCCCAATTTCACCGACTCGTAAAGGTTGAGGGCGCCTACATCCCGAAGATTGGGGGCAGCGCCAGCACCATCACCAGCCCCCACACCAGGTGGGTCAGCACCGGAGCCAGCACCCCACCGGTAGCGCGCCGCTCGAGGGCGCAGACGGTACCGAGCACCAGCGCGGCCACCCCCACCATGAGGTTGCCCGCGGCCATCATCGCCGCGACGTAGAGCAGGGTGGAGAACACCAGCGGGGAGCGGCGACCGAACGCACTGAACAGTGCGCCGCGGAAGAACAACTCCTCGGCGATCGCGTTGACCAGAGCGATCAGCACCACCAGCCGCCAGGAGACTTCGGTGGTGTAGGCCAAGATGGCGACCACCTGGTCGGCCAGTGGCGGAATGTCTTGCACGGCAAGCCCGCCCAGTAGGAACACCCCGCCGAGCACCAGGCCGACGCCGGTTCCGGTGAACACCGGCCGCTCGTTGCGTCCGCGGAACCGCAACACCCCCAGGTGCAGCGGTCCGGCTACCACCGCCCCCACCGTCCACACCACGGCCAAGACCAGCGACAGCCAGTAGAACGCCGCGTCGCCTGGAAGCTTGCTGTGCATGGCGGCCAGTACCGCGGCGCCGATCACCACGACCACTCCGACGACGGCGCGCCGCCGTTGCACCACTGCCCGTGGCTCGTGATAGGGCAGGGCGACCCTGGTCATGATGTCGGTGATCTCACGCAGCAGGCCGGGGCGGGTTGGACTGATCTGGGTCATAGGAGGACGTCCCATCAGCGGCGGGTTAAGCAACGTCCCTAAAACGTAGCGGCCGAACGGCGGCCGGTGGCCCAAATGCGTTAGTTCGCTCGATGGACTTCGATCAGTCGCCGGTAGGCCGCGGCGTTGTGCCGATTGTTGCGGACCTCGGCCTCGCTCAGGTCGCGCCGCACCCGTCCCGGCACCCCCGACACCAGTGACCGCGGCGGCACCACCATCCCCTGCGGGATGACGGCACCGGCCGCGACCAGCGAGCCCTCCCCCACGACGGCGCCATTGAGGACGATCGCTCCCATCCCGATCAGGCAGTCGTCCTCAATGGTGCAGCCGTGCAGCACCGCGTTGTGCCCGACGCTGACGTGCGCCCCCACTCGACAGGGGAACTCCTTGTCGACGTGGACGGTCACGCCGTCCTGGATGTTGGTGTCGATGCCGATCTCGATCGGTTCGACCTCGGCACGCAGTGTCGCCGAGTACCAGACGCTGGCCCGGGCGGCCAGGCTGACCTGGCCGATCAGGCTGGCGTTGGGCGCCACCCAGGCCTCCGGGTGTAGCTGCGGGGCGCGCCCGCGGATGGAGATGAGAAGCGGCTCGGGCACGCCGCTCAACGCGCCTTCCACACTGGTGCGCGCTTCTCGGCGAACGCCCGGGGTCCCTCCTTGGCGTCCTCGGACCGCAGCACCGCGGAGAATTCCCGGCCGGTGCGGGCCCAACCGTCCACTTCGCCGGGGATGGCGCCGTCATCGACGCCGTAGGCGATCCGCTTGCTGGCCCGCACCGACAACGGCGCGTTGCCGGTGATCCGTTCGGCCAGTTCCAGGGCTGCCTCCAGTGCCCCGCCGTCCTCGACCACCCGGTTGACCAGTCCCCAGCGGGCCGCGTCGGCCGCCGAGATGGACTCCCCGGTGTAGAGCAGTTCCAGCGCGATCTTGCGGGGCAACTGGTCGACGATGCGGAACACCCCGCCGGCACCGGCGATCAAGCCACGCTTGACCTCGGGCAACCCGAACTGGGCGCGCTGCTCGGCGATCACCAGGTCGCTGGCCAACGCGATCTCGGTGCCGCCGCCCAGTGCTGTGCCGTTGACCGCCGCGATGACGGGCTTGTCGATGAAGTGCTGCACGAAGCCGGCGAAACCCCACTCCGGGTGCTCCGGGTGGTAGATGTTCTCCCGGTTGGCGATCGCCTTGAGGTCGGCTCCGGCACTGAACGACTTGTCGCCGGCGCCGGTGAGCACTACCGCGCGCACTTCGTCGTCGTCTTGAGCCTGCGCCAAGGCGTCGCCGATGCCGGCACTGACGGCGCCGTTGATCGCGTTACGGGCCTCGGGCCGGTTGATCGTGATCAATAGGACGTTGCCCAGCTGTCCAAGCCGTTCTACCAGAACGGCCCCTTCACTCACAGCAGCTCCAGGATGGTGGCGTTGGCCTGGCCGCCGCCTTCGCACATGGTCTGCAAACCGTAGCGAATTCCGTTGGCGCGCATGTGGTAAAGCATGGTGGTCATGATCCGGGCGCCGGATCCGCCGAGCGGGTGGCCCAGCGCGATCGCCCCGCCGTTGGGGTTGAGCTTCTTCGGGTCGGCACCGATCTCGGCCAGCCAGGCCATCGGCACGGGGGCGAACGCCTCGTTGACCTCGAACACGCCGATGTCGTCGACACTCAGACCCGAGCGCTGCAGCGCCTTCTGAGTCGCCGGGATCGGGCCGGACAGCATCATCACCGGGTCAGAGCCGGCCAGCGTCGCGGTGTGCACCCGAGCCAGCGGGGTCAGGCCCAGTTCACGTGCCTTAGCCGCCGACATGAACAGCAGCGCCGCCGAGCCGTCGGAAATCTGGCTGGAGTTACCGGCGTGGATCACGCCGTCCTCTTTGAAGGCGGGCTTGAGCTGGGCCATCTTCTCCAGCGTAGTACCGCGGCGGATGCCCTCGTCCTCGCTGACGACGTTGCCTTCGGAGTCGGTGATCGAGACGATCTCGTCCTTGAAGGCGCCGGCATCCTGTGCGGCACCGGCCTTTTCGTGCGACGCCAGCGCGAACTCGTCGAGCGCGGTACGGCTCAACCCCCACTGGGTGGCCATCATCTCGGCACCGATGCCCTGGTTCGGGGTCTGGCTGTAGCGCGCCTTGAAGGAATCCCCGTACGGCCGGCCGCCGTTAGCCAGCGAGGAACCCATCGGGGTACGCGACATCGACTCGACGCCACCGGCGACCACGACGTCGTAGTGTCCGGCGATCACACCGGCGGCGGCGAAGTGCACCGACTGCTGGCTGGATCCACACTGGCGGTCCACGGTCACCGCGGGCACGCTCTCCGGCCATCCCGCACTCAGCACCGCCGTGCGGCCGATGTCCAAGGCCTGCTCACCGGCCTGCATGACACAACCCCAGATCACGTCGTCGACCAGCGCCGGGTCCACGCCGGCCCGGTTGACCAGCCCGTTGAGCACCTGGGCGGACAGCTCGGCCGGGTGTACCCCGGACAGTCCGCCGTTGCGCTTGCCGACAGGCGCGCGCACCGCTTCGACGATGACGGCTTCAGCCATGGGTGCTCCTTAATTCGTTTCAGTTCGTTCGGGTCTTGTTGCCTCGATTGTCGACCGGCGCGCTCGGCCGGCGTCAACGGGGGTCACTCCAGGCTTCCGCGTACCGTCGAATCCATGGCACGCATCGCGATCATCGGCGGCCACGGCAAGATTGCCCTGCTGCTCGCCCGCATCCTCGCCCATAGCGGCCAACCAGGTCAGTTCGGTGTTCCGCAACCCCGACCACGCCGAGGAGGTCGCGGTCACTGGTGCGGTTCCGGTGGTGGCCGACATCGAGCAGCTCGACACTGACGCCCTGGCGCGACTCGTGGCCGACCACGATGCGGTGGTGTTCTCCGCCGGCGCCGGCGGCGGCAACCCGGCACGCACCTACGCCGTCGACCGCGACGCCGCCATTCGCAGCATCGACGCCGCCGCAAAAGCCGGCGCGCGGCGATTCGTGATGGTGTCCTACTTCGGCGCGGGTCCCGATCACGGAGTTCCCGACGACGATCCGTTCTTTCCGTACGCGCAGGCCAAAGCCGCCGCCGACGCCCATCTGCGTGCCACCGATCTGGACTGGACGGTGCTGGGCCCGAGCCGGCTCACCCTGGATCCGGCGACCGGCCGGATCGCTGTTGGCCCCGATACCGGCAAGGGGCAGGTCTCCCGCGGCAACGTCGCACAGGTGATCGCGGCGTGCCTGGCCGACACGTCGACCGTCGGTCGCACCATCGAGTTCAACGACGGCCAGACCCCGATCCCGGAGGCACTCGCGGCCGGTCGAGCCGAGTAATCTCGATCACGCAACTGGTTTGCCGTTGTCGCCGCCAGGCGGCCTCGGCATCGAGCGCACCACGGTTTACGCAGTTTTCCATGGAGCGCAAGAGGGAACCCGGTGAGAATCCGGGACTGTCCCGCAGCGGTATGCAGGAACGACCGCCGTCATAAGCACTGGTCACGGGCTCGCCCACGGACTGGGAAGCGACGGCCATTAGGAGCACCTCGGTGCGCGCCTGCGAGTCCGAATACCTGCCCGTTGTGCTGGGCGCGCCGCGCCCGGCGGATCAACGCCTCGCGGAATAGGCGTCTGGTTTTGAGGGTTATAGTGCTTTATATATAGGCACGGGACCGGATCAGCTGGGCGACTGCTGGCGTTGACCCACCCTCGTCAATTGAAGGATCAAATCGTGACCGTTCAAGCCTTTACCGCCACCGTTCTCGGCTCACCTCGTATCGGGCCGCGCCGCGAACTCAAGCGCGCCACCGAAAGCTACTGGGCCGGCCGGATCGGCCAGGACGAACTGAAGAAGGTGGCCGCCGGCCTGCGCCGCGACACCTGGGCCCAGCTGGCCGCCGCCGGGCTCGACTCGGTACCGGTGAACACGTTCTCCTACTACGACCAGATGCTCGACACCGCGGTATTGCTGGGCGCACTCCCGGCGCGGGTGGCCGGCGTCGCCGATGAGCTGGACCGTTACTTCGCCGCAGCCCGGGGCAACAAGGACATCGCCCCGCTGGAGATGACGAAGTGGTTCGACACCAACTACCACTACATCGTTCCCGAGATCGGCCCGGACACGAAGTTCACGCTGAACCCGGCCAAGGTGCTCTCCGAGCTCGCCGAAGCCCAGGAGCAGGGCTTCGGCGGAAACGTGGCCCGGCCGGTGATCATCGGGCCGGTCACGTTCCTGCTGCTGAGTAAGGCCGTCGACGGTGCGGACGCACCGATCGCCCGCCTCGAGGAGCTGACCGACATCTACGCCGAGCTGCTGGGCAAGCTGGCCGACGCCGGCGCGCAGTGGGTGCAGATCGACGAGCCGGTGCTGGTGACCGACATCTCCGCCGACGCCCCCGCGTTGGCCGAGCAGGTCTACAACCGTCTCGGCGCGCTGAGCAAGCGGCCGTCGATCTTCGTGGCCACCTACTTCGGTGACCCGGGCGCGGGACTGCCCGCCCTGGCCCGCACCCCGGTCGAGGCGATCGGCGTCGACCTGGTCTACGGCGCGGACACCAAGATCGCGTCGGTGCCGGAGCTGGCCTCCAAGACGCTGGTCGCCGGCGTGGTCGACGGCCGCAACATCTGGCGCACCGATCTGCAGGCCGCGCTGGCCAAGCTGGCGTCGCTGCTGGGCCCCGTAGGGGCGGTCGCTGTGTCTACGTCGTGCTCGACGTTGCACGTGCCCTACTCGCTGGAGCCCGAGACCGGCCTGGACGACGCGCTGCGCAGCTGGCTGGCGTTCGGCGCCGAGAAGGTGACCGAGGTGGCCACCTTGGCTCGTGCCCTGCGCGAGGGCCGGGACGCGGTCGCCACGGAGATCGCTGCGTCCAACGCCGCGGTCGCCTCCCGCAAGTCCGACCCGCGACTGAACAACGCGGCGCTGCGCTCCCAGATCGCCAAGATCAAGGAAGCGGGCATCCAGCGCGGTTCGGCCGAGGAGCGTCGCGCCGCTCAGGACGAGCGACTGCACCTGCCGCCGCTGCCGACCACCACGATCGGCTCGTTCCCGCAGACCGTGGAGATCCGCAAGGCCCGTGCCGCGCTGGTGGCCGGAGAGATCGACGAGGCGGGGTACACCGACCGGATGAAGGCCGAGGTCGCCGCGGTCATCAAGTTGCAGGAGGACCTCGGCCTCGACGTGCTGGTGCACGGCGAGCCGGAGCGCAACGACATGGTGCAGTACTTCGCCGAGCAGCTGGAGGGCTTCTTCGCTACCAGCAACGGCTGGGTGCAGTCCTATGGCAGCCGCTGTGTGCGCCCGCCGGTGCTGTTCGGCGACGTCACACGACCCAAGCCGATGACGGTGGACTGGGCCACCTACGCCCAGTCGCTGACCGACAAGCCGGTCAAGGGCATGCTCACCGGTCCGGTCACCATCCTGGCCTGGTCGTTCGTCCGTGACGACCAGCCGCTGGCCGACACCGCCTACCAGGTGGCGCTGGCTATCCGCGAGGAGACGGTGGATCTGGAATCCGCCGGCATCGCGGTGATTCAGGTCGACGAGCCCGCGCTGCGCGAGCTGTTGCCGGTGCGCGACGCCGACAAGGCGGCCTATCTGGACTGGGCGGTCGGATCATTCCGGATGTCCACCTCGGGTGTCTCGAATGCGACGCAGATCCACACCCACCTGTGCTACTCGGAGTTCGGTGAAGTGATCGGGGCGATCGCCGATCTGGATGCCGACGTCACGTCGATCGAGGCGGCCCGCTCGCACATGGAGGTGCTCGACGACCTCAACGCGATCGGCTTCTCCAACGGGGTGGGCCCGGGTGTCTACGACATCCACTCGCCGCGGGTGCCGTCCACCGACGAGATGGCCACGTCGCTCCGCGAGGCGCTGGATGCTGTTCCGGCGCAACGTCTCTGGGTCAACCCGGACTGCGGCCTGAAGACCCGCAAGGCCGACGAGGTGACGGCTTCGCTGGCCCACATGGTTGCCGCCGCGCGCGAAGTCCGAGCAGCCCGCACCGGCCTGTGACCGTCTGACATGTTGCGCCCCAGAGCTATCTCTGGGGCGCAACATGTCCGTTCGAATGAGATACGGAGTTCCCTGGTGCCGCTGAACACCATTGCACTGGAATTAGTGCCGACCAACACCGATCGCGGGTCGGAGTACGCCCGCGAAGAGGCATATAAAGTTCTGCAGCTGTCCGAGCAAGCGGGTATCGCCGGCCGGATCGGTCACGTCATGATTCCCGGGTTGATTCCCGAGGATGACGATCGACCGGTCGAGATGAAACCCAAACTCGACGTCAGCGACTTCTGGTCGATAATCCGTCCCGAACTGCCCGGCGTACGCGGACTGTGCACGCAGGTGACCGCATTCCTCGACGAGGCGGCGCTGCGGACGCGACTTACCGGCCTGCGCCAGGCCGGGTTCGACGGAATCATCTTCGTTGGTGTCCCCCGCACGCTGAACGATGGTGAGGGCGGTGGCGTCGCACCCACCGACGCGCTGTCGAAGTTCGATGACCTGGTCGACAACCGGGGCGTCATCCTCATCCCGACACGGGACGGCGAGCAGGGACGCTTCGACTTCAAATGTGACCGGGGCGCCACCTTCGGGATGACGCAGCTGCTCTACTCCGATGCGATTGTGGGATTCCTCCGCGACTTCAAGCAGGTCAGTGACCACCGGCCCGAGGTCCTGTTGTCGTTCGGCTTCGTGCCGAAGATGGAGGGCAAGGTCGGACTGGTCGATTGGCTGATCCAGGACCCGGGCAACGAGGCCGTCGCCGCCGAGCAGGCCTTCGTGCGGACCCTGGCCGCAGGCGAACCCGACGTGAAACGCCGCCAGTTGCTCGATTTGTATAAGCGGGTCATCGACGACGTGGCCGAGTTGGGCTTCCCGTTGAGCCTGCACTTCGAAGCTCCGTACGGTATTTCGAAACCGGCATTCGATACCTTCGCCGAGATGCTCGCCTACTGGTCGCCGCGGGCCTGAACCCGGACCGAAACCGTCTGCAACGCAGAGCATTCACCGGCATTTCAAGTAGGGTCTCGCCGGTGTTCAGCTGGACGCTGCCTACCGGCCCTACCTTCGAGCGTGAAGGGGAGTAGTTCCTACCCGCCACACCGGTGGCGGATGTGAATGGTCGTCAATACGGCGAGTCGCCTCGCCCGGTCATTCAGCGGACCCAGGACTTTCGCGAGCGAGACCTTCGGACGATTCACCATGTCGACCGAAGGTTCCGCAGGCTGTCTCTGAGGCTTCGGTCGCCGAGCGAAGGAGACCGATGCCCCCCTCGATACCCGCCCTGATCGACGATGCCGAACCCGGCTATGACGTGGTTGCCGGCCCACCGGCGGAGGCTGATCGCCCACAGCGACACCTTCGCGCGGCCCCCGAACCCGGCGACGGTTTGATAGCGGTCAGCAGCGCCGCGATGGCCGGCATCAACGCCGTCGGCCTGGGTCTCGCAGTTGCCAGTCGCGTTCTGCGGTTTCGCCGGTTGCCGTCCAGTCTCCAGGGCGCTGTAATCACCCTGGACCACCAGCCGCAACTGCGCCGCCTGCTGGAGGAACGAATCGGCAAGCGCGCCACCGCCACTGCGTTGGGGATGGCGACCACCGCCGTCAATGCACTCGGTGCGGCGCCGTCGATGCTGGCGGTGGACTTGGCGATCAACACCATCAGGGCCGCCGAAGCGCGCGCGGACACCCGGGCCTGGGCGCGGCGAGAGCCGGAGCTGGCCCGCCCGGTTGCCTCGTCGGCCCGGCACACGGCGGAATCCCCGGAGAGCCCGGTCGACCAACACCTACAACGCGGGACCTGGATTCAGGCGATCGGCGCAGCCGTCGTCGCCGCGACCAGTCGCGACCCCGAACTGGCCGGCAATGCCGCATTGGTCGCGGTGCCCAAAGCTGCCCGAGCCACTCACGAATCGTTCGCAGCCACGTTGGGCCGCGGGCTGGCCAACCGGGACGAGGCACTGCAGATCGACCCCGAGGGCCTGCGTCGACTGGACCGCATCGACGTGGTGATCCTCGATCCGCGGGTGCTGCGGACCGAATCGTTGCGCTTGGCGCGGCTTCGCGGCGCCGACGAGAAGGATCTGACCGCCTGGGAGAGCGCCCGGGCGATGCTTGCGGAAGGCGACCTGCGGCCAGGTTGGCATCCCGTCACGGGCCGCCCCGGCACCGAGGCGCTGTTTGCTCCGGCGCCGCATCCGCTGGCGGCCGCGACACTCGCTGAGACACAGCGCGCCCAGGTGCAAACAGTGACCGTGGACGACTCCACCGGCCTAGGAGTACTGCGGCCCGCATTCGACGAAATCGCTCCAATGACAGGCGATTCGATCGACGACGCGCTGCTCGACGCGGTGCGTGACTACCAACAGGAAGGCCACACCGTCGCGGTGATCTCCTCGACGGCCGCCCAGGCGCTGTCGGCGGCCGACCTCGGGGTCGGCATCCTGCCCGACGCTAGCAAGCCGGTGGCGGATCTGATCGTCGATGACCTGTCCGGGGTATGGCGGGTACTGCATGCCCTGCCCGCAGCCCAGGCGGCCACCCGCCTTGGTATCGCATTATCCACCGGCGCTTCAGCATTGGGTTCGATGCTGCTCATTCCCACGGTGCGAGGACGCGGTCCCGAACCGGTCGCGCTGGGCGCGGCTGTGGGTCTGGTGTCCGGCTACTGGTCGGCCCGTCAAGTGATCACGGCGCCGCTGCCCCGACCGGTCCCCGTCGACGAATGGCATGCGATGTCGGTCGAACAGGTGCGTGACGCCTTGGCCTCGCCGTCGCAGCCCGACTTCGCACCGGACGCCGGCACCGCCACCCGGCACGTGGTCTGGCAGTTCCTCGACGCGGTTCGTGACGAACTGTCCGACCCGCTGACGCCCGTGCTCGGGCTGGGTGCCACTGCCACCGCGCTGCTGGGCGCACCAATCGACGCGCTCATGGTCGGCTCTGTCCTGGTCAGCAACGCCGTCCTGGCGGCCGGTCAACGGTTGAGCGCCGAGCTGCGGCTGGATCGGCTACTGGCCGAGCAGATCCCGCCCGCCTGGAAGGTGACGATCCGGCCCGATGGCACCCGCGACCGCGTTCAGGTGCTCCCCGAACAGCTGCAGCGTGGCGATCTGATCGAGGTGGGTCCCGACGATGTGGTGCCCGCCGACGCCCGTGTGATCGAACTGGAGAAGTTGGAGGTCGACGAGGCCTCACTGACCGGTGAGTCGTTGCCGGTGACCAAGCAGATCGACGCCACTCCGGGCGCCGAGCTGGCCGAGCGGCGCTGCATGCTGTTCGCGGGCACCACCGTGGCCTCCGGGACCGGTCTGGCGTTGGTGACCGCGGTGGGTCCCGACACCGAGGTGCGGCGCGCCGCCGACCTGGTCACCAGCCGGCATGGGGATATCGGCCTGACCCATCAGCTCGGACAGATCACCAGCCGGACCTGGCCGCTGAGTCTGATGGCCGGCGGTCTGGTCAGCGTGCTCGGGGTGTTGCGGGCCACCCGGCTGCAGCAGGCGGTGGCCAACGGAGTGTCGGTGGCCGTCGCCGCTGTCCCCGAGGGCCTGCCGGTGGTGGCGACGCTGGCTCAGCACGCCTCAGCCCAGCGCCTCACCAAATCCGGGGTGCTGGTCCGGGTTCCCCGCTCCGTGGAGGCCCTGGGCCGCGTCGACGTCGTTTGCTTCGACAAGACCGGGACCCTGAGCGAGAACCGGTTGCGGGTCACCGAGGTGCGCACGGCAGCCGATCATTCCCGTGACGAGGTGCTGCGTTGCGCGGTGCGCGCGACCCCGTCGGCCAAGGGGCAGAGCCACGTCGACGCCACCGACGCCGCGATCGTGGCGGCGTCGGAGGCGGTGCCCGGCGCCGTCGCGCCGGGGGTCGCCGACGCCCATCTGCCGTTCCGCTCCGGGCGGCCCTACGCGGCATCGGTGTTCGGCACCGAATTGACCATCAAGGGAGCACCCGAGGTGGTGCTCGCCGCCTGCGACAGCGTCCCGGCCGACATCGACGACGTGGTGGAACAGCTGGCCGACGAGGGTCTGCGGGTGCTCGCGGTTGCTCGACGCGAGCTCAGCCCCGCTCAAGTGCAATCGCTTTCGGCTGATCCCGACGATCCCGAAGCCCAGCTTGCAGCCATGGCCCGCCAGTGCGCCGACGGTTTGACCCTGGTCGGTTTCGTCGGCATCTCCGACACTCCGCGCGCCGGGTCGGCGGGCCTGCTGGCCGAGCTGTCCCGCCGGGAGGTGCCGGTTCGGATGATCACCGGCGATCATCCGACCACCGGGCGTGCGATCGCCCGCAAGATGGGTCTGCAGGTCACCGTCGAGCAGGTCATCACCGGCACGGAATGGGAGATGCTGTCGGGTAAGGAGCAGGAGCTCGCGGTGGCCGAACGGGTGGTCTTCGCCCGCATGTCACCGGCGAACAAGGTGCAGGTCGTCCAGGCCCTGGAACGCAGCGGCAAGGTGTCGGCGATGGTCGGCGACGGCGCCAACGACGCCGCCGCAATCCGGGCCGCCACGGTCGGGATCGGGATCGTCGCCCAGGGCAGCGACGCCGCCCACACCGCCGCCGACGTGGTGCTGCTCGACGGCCGGATCGAGACACTGCTGGATGCCCTCAACGAGGGCAGCCAACTGTGGCAGCGGGTGCAGGCGGCGGTGGCGGTGCTGCTGGGCGGCAACGCCAGCGGCGCACTGTTCGCGATCATCGGCAGCGCACTGACCGGTCAGGCACCGTTGAGCACGCGGCAATTGCTGCTGGTCAACATCGTGACCGACGCGTTCCCGGCCACCGCGCTGGCGATCAGCCAACCCCGGCGCCCGATGCCCTTCGGGGGACGCGGGCCCGACGAGAAGGCGCTGATGCGCGCGGTGGCGCTGCGTGGCACGACCACCGCCGGTGCCACCGTCGCGGCGTGGATGATGGCCCGGCTCACCGGCTTTCCCCGACGCGCCTCCACCGTGGCGCTGGTCGCGCTGGTGACCACTCAGCTGGGACAGACCCTGTTGGAGTCGCGCTCACCGGTGCTGGTGGCTACCGCGGCCGGCTCGTTCGCGGCGATGGCACTGTTGATCAGCATCCCGGGGATCAGCCAGTTCATGGGATGCACGCCGCTGGGCCCGATCGGCTGGACCCAGGCATTGGGATCGGCGGCGATCGCGACCACCGCGGCGGGCATCGCACCCCGGTTCCTCTCGCGTACCGAGACGAAAGACGCTGTCACCGCCTGACACCGGATTCAGCGGCGGCGGGCGCGATACTCCTGCTTGAGCACCCAGGTGCGCCCGTCGTCGCTGCGCTCATCGCGCCAGCGAAACGAGTCCGGGCCGATGTCGTGGAAGCTCCATCGGATGGCGGAGCCATCCGGCAGCGTGCCGTCCTGCACGATCCCGTCCGCGTCGGCCTTGCCCAGTTGGTGCAGCCGAAGTCCCAGTTGCGGTTCCGTCCACTGGATGTGCCAGGCATCGATAGCCGGGTCAAAGATGCGCAGCGTCGACCCGTGAAAGAGTCCTTCGGCGTGCCAGACGTCCTGGACGGCCCGTCCGTCGAGCACCCAGTCCGCGACCATCCAACCCGCGACGTGGCGGGTGTCCTCGTCGCCGAACCAGCTGATGTCAAGATCCCAGCGGCCACCAACCAACCATCCGTACAGTGCCATCGCGTCGCGATGTTCGGCGACAGGCCCGGAGGCAACCAATGCCTCTGCCAGCAAAGACATGTCAGGCCGCCACGAGGTCGAACTCGTTGCCCTCGGGGTCGGCCAGTGTGGTCCACCGGTAGCCGCCCTCGGCATGGTCGGCCAACCGGGCGGCGCCGAGTTCCAGGGCCCGCTCGACCGCGGCCGCCAGATCCGCCGCGACGAGGTCGAGATGGATTCGGTTCTTGACCTGCTTGGCTTCTGGCACCTGCACGAACACCAGGCGTGGGGGCGTCTGCGCTGAAATGCCGATTGAGGCGATCTCGGCGCTGGCCCCCTCGTCGACCGGTCGGGCCAGCAGCTGCGACCAGAACCGCGCCAGCTTGCCGGCGTCGGCGCAGTCGAAGGTGACGGTGTGCAGCGTGATCTCCATGGATGAACTCCTTGTCGTGTTGTCGTGAGTCAGGATTTGGTGCGAAAGATCGGCCAGCACACCTCAGTGCGATGCGCGGTCTCATCGTCGGTGTCGTAGCCGGACACCCGGTAGTACTCGCGGATCGGTCCGTCGACACCCAGTTCGCGTTCGGCAACATGGGTGCCCAGCGCGGCGTAGGTGCGATCCAGCTCGCCGAACGCCCCGCGGTGCACGGCCACCGCCAGTTCCGCCGCGGGAATCTCCAGCGTGCGCACCCTGCCCCGGGCCGTCGCGGCGCCCACCGGCCGGAACGCGATCACCTCTCCCCCGCCGGCCTCGAAGAACTCCGCCGAGTACAACGCACCGCGAACCCCGGGGGCGTCATCGGCGAGCGCGGCATCGAGCTCGGTAAACGCCTGCGTCCACCAGTCGTCGATGTCTGCCATCGCCACCTGGTCGACGACCGCGGCCGCCGGCGTCGCCGGCACCGACCGGTAGGTGACATCGCAGGCGTCGCCGGCGTCTTCGAGCAGCGCCCGCAGCGATTCCACGCTGGCCTGGGTCTGCGCCAAGCGGTCCTGGAGCCGTTGCAGGTGAGCCACGATGGCCCGGTTGCGGTCGGTGACCTGCTCGGCGCGGACCACTTCGGTCAGCTCGTCGAGCGGCATGCCCAGATCGCGCAGCCGGCGGATGACTTGGGCGATCGGCACCTGGTCCGGGCTGTAGTAGCGGTACCCCGACGACGGGTCCACCCGCACGGGCGCCAGCAGGCCGCGCTCGTGGTAGAGCCGCAACGCCTTGACGGTCAGATAGGTCATCCGGGAGAAGTCCCCGATGGGCAACAGTGTCGGCATGCGTTCCAGTGTTGGATCTCCCCCGGGGGCAGAGTCAACAGGTCGGTGCAACTAGCCTCGGGCAGATGGAGTTCAACACGCTGCGCCACGAGGTCGAAGACGGCATTCTCACCGTGTACCTGGACCGACCGGACAACCTCAACGCGTTCACCGTCGAAATGGCCGAGGAGCTGGAGCGCACCTTCGTCGAGGTCAACGACGACGACGCCGTTCGCGCGGTGATCGTCACCGGCTCCGGACGCGCGTTCTGCGCAGGCATGGACCTGTCGAGCTCGGGCAATGTGTTCGGGCTCGACGAGTCCAAGTCGCCGTCGCTGGCCGCCATGGCCGACCTCGACGATCCGGAGCTGGCCCGGGTGCGCGACACCGGCGGGCGGGTGACGCTGGCGATCTATGGCTGTCGCAAGCCGGTGATCGCCGCGGTCAACGGTGCGGCGGTCGGGATCGGCGCCACCATGATGCTGGCGATGGACGCCCGGCTGTTTTCGACCAAGGCGCGTTTCGGCCTGGTGTTCGGGAAGCTGGGCATCACCCCGGAGGCGTGTTCGACGTGGTTCCTGCCCCGCATCGTCGGTGTCCCAACGGCTTTGGACCTGCTGTACCGCGCCGACATTCTCGACGCCGAGGGGGCGCGCGCCTGTGGGATCGCCCAGTCCATCCACGAACCAGAGACACTGCTGGCGCAGGCGCGGGCGCTGGCCGACGCCTGGACCAAAGGCCGTTCGCCGGTGTCGTTCGCGCTGATCCGCCAGATGCTCTACCGCAACTCCGCGCAACCCGACCCCATCGAGGCGCACCGGGTGGACTCGCTGGCGATGTTCTACACCAGCATCGGCGACGGCGCCGACGGCGTGCGGGCCTTCCTGGAGAAGCGCGATCCCGACTTCACCGCGCGGGCCTCGGCCATGCCGCCGTTCTACGACGAGTGGGTCGGCAAGCACTAGGCATCACCAGACCCGGTGCGAGGTAAAGCATTCACCGGAACTTCAAATCGAATCTCGCGGACGTTCAGCCGACCGCCGCCAAGCGGCTCTAGCGTCGGCCGCGAAGGGGAGTAACTCCTACCCGCCGCACCCGTGGCGGATGTGAATGGTCGTCAATCCGGTGGGCCCGTCCCACCCGGTCATTCAGCGGACCTCTGACACACCGCGAGCCAGACCTTCGGACGATTGGCCATGTCGACCGAAGTTTTTGCCCGGCAGATTCGGTCGCCAAGCAAAGGAGACCGATGCCCCCCGCGATGCCTGTTCTCGCCGAAGACCTCATCCCGGCACTGGACGCGCTCTACGAGGCCGACCCCGACGACGACCCCGATAATCCACCGCCCCTTGGCGACCTATACGACGTCACCGAGGGGCGACCCACCCGCTCCACCCCCGAACCCGGCGACGGGTTGATCGCGGTCAGCAGCGCAGCGATGGCGGGTATCACCGCCGTCGGTATGGGCATCGCACTGGCCGGCCGCGCCCTGCGTATCCCCCGTCTGCCGGCCAGCATCCAGGGCGCCGTGATCGCCCTGGATCATCAGCCGCGGTTACGCCGCCTGATCGAGGAGCGAATCGGCAAGCGCGCCACCGATACTGCATTGGGGTTGGCGACCACCGCCGCCAATGCGCTCGCCGCAGCGCCGTCGATGGTGGCCGTGGACCTGGCAATCAACTCCTTCAAGGCTGCCGAAGCACGGGCCGAAGAACGGGCACGGACTCGACGTGAACCGCAATTGACCCGCCTGACCAGCCGGCCCCACGAACTGCCGGACCCGGCCCGCGATATCCGGCCGACTGGACCGGTCGAACGGCACTTGCTACGCGGCAGTTGGATTCAGGCGATCGGCGCGGCCGTGGTCGGTGCCGTCAGCCGCGACCCGAACCTGGCCGGAAACGCAGCGCTGGTTGCCGTACCGAAGGCTGTCCGGTCCACACAGGAATCATTCGCGGCGACTTTGGTCCGCGGCCTGGCCGACAACGACGAGGCCCTACAGCTGCACCCGGACGGCTTGCGTCAACTGGACCGCATCGATGTGGTGATCCTCGATCCGCGAGTGCTCCGCAGCGACACGTTGCGCCTGGTTCGGCTTCGCGGCGCCGGCGACAAGGATCTGACCATGTGGGAGCGCGCCCAGGCCATGCTGGCGGCGGACGACCTGCAGCCAGGCTGGCACTCAGTGGCCGGCACGGACCGCAACAACGGGTGGAACGGCACGGAGGCGCTCTTCGCACCGGCGCACCATCCGCTGGCGGCCTCGACGCTCGCCGAGACACAACGCGCTGACGTGCGGGTGGTTTCGGTGGACGACCCCGCCGGGCTGGGTGAGTTGCGGCCGGCGTTCGACGAGATCGCACCGGCGACCGGCAACTCGATCGACAACACCCTGCTCGACGCTGTGCGTCGCCATCAGCAGGACGGTCACAGCGTCGCACTGATCTCCTCGACGGCCAATCGAGCGCTGGCGGCCGCCGATCTCGGGGTGGGCATCCTGCCCGACGGTGCCGACGAGACCCAGCCATGGAGCGCGGACCTGATCGTGGATGATCTCGCCGGCGTATGGCGGGTGCTGCATGCGATCCCCGCAGCCAAAGCCGCCAGCAAACGGGGTGTCGAGTTGTCCATCGGCGCTTCGGCGATGGGTTCCCTGATGCTGATTCCGACCGTCCAGGGTCGCGGCCCCGAAGCGGTCGTCGTGGGCGCGGCGGCGGGCCTGTGGTCCGGATACCGGTTGGCGCGCACGGTGATCAATGCGCCGCTGCCCCGGCCGGTTCCCGTCGACGAGTGGCATGCCATGTCGGTCGAACGGGTTCGTGCCACGTTGGCATCATCGTCGGACCCCGCATCCGCTCGGATCGCCGCGGACGCGCAGCAACGCCACATGATCTGGCAATTCGTCGATGCGGTGCGTGAGGAATTGTCTGACCCGCTGACTCCGATTCTGGGGTTGGGTGCCACGGCCACTGCGATCCTGGGCTCGCCGATCGACGCCGCCCTGGTCTGCTCGGTGTTGGTCAGTAACGCGTTCCTGGCCGCCGGGCAACGCCTGAGTACCGAGCTGCGGCTCAATCGGCTGCTGGCCGAGCAGATCCCGCCTGCATGGAAGGTGACCATCCGGCCCGACGGCACCCGCGACCGCGTACAGGTGCTGCCCGACGAGCTGCACTGTGGTGACCTGATCGAAGTGGGGGCCAATGATGTGGTGCCTGCCGATGCCCGCCTGGTCGAGCAGGAGAAATTGGAGGTCGACGAAGCGTCGCTGACCGGTGAGTCGTTGCCGGTGACCAAGCAGATCGATGCCACCCCGGGCGCCGAGCTGGCTGAGCGGCGCTGCATGCTTTTCGCCGGCACCATCGTGGCGGCCGGAACGGGTCTGGCGTTGGTGACCGCGGTGGGTCCCGACACCGAGGTGCGCCGCGCCGCCGACCTGGTCACCAGCCGGCATCACGATATCGGGCTCGGTCATCAGCTCGGCCAGATCACCACCCGGATTTGGCCGCTGAGCCTGGTGGCCGGCGGCTTGGTCAGCGCATTCGGGCTGTTGCGCGGTACCGGGTTGCACCAGACAGCGACCGACGGTGTTTCGGTCGCCGTCGCCGCCGTCCCCGAGGGCATGCCGGTGGTGGCGACGCTGGCACAGCAGGCGTCGGCACGTCGACTCACCAAGTCCGGTGTACTGGTGCGGGTCCCGCGCTCGGTAGAAGCCCTCGGCCGGGTCGACGTGGTCTGTTTCGACAAGACCGGCACCCTCAGCGAAAACCGCCTACAGGTCACCGAGGTGCGCGCCGCCTCCGGTCAGTACCGCGACGACGTGCTGCGCTGCGCGCTGCACGCGACACCGGCCGCCAGGCCCCAAGGCCACGCCGACGCCACCGACTCGGCGATCGTGGCGGCGGCGGCGCCGGTGATCGGTGCCGCCGAACCGGATGGTGCCGACATTCATCTGCCGTTCCGTTCCGGGAGGCCGTTCTCAGCGTCGGTGATCGGGACCGAACTGACCATCAAGGGCGCCCCCGAGGTGCTGCTCGCCGCGTGCACAGATGTTGCGGCCGACGTCTATGACCTGGTCGAGCAGCTCGCGGCCGATGGACTGCGGGTCCTGGCGGTGGCCCGGCGCGAGCTCAGCCTCGAACAGGCGCAGTCACTTTCGGAAGACCCCGACGATCCCGACGCTCAGCCGGCTGCCATGGCTGCGCTGTGCACGGGCGGGCTGACTCTGGTCGGTTTCGTCGGCATCTCCGACACTCCGCGCGCCGGGTCGGCGGGCCTGCTGGCCGAGCTGTCCCGGCGGGAGGTGCCGGTTCGGATGATCACCGGCGATCATCCGACCACCGGGCGTGCGATCGCCCGCAAGATGGGTCTGCAGGTCACCGCCGAGCAGGTCATCACCGGCATGGAGTGGGAGGCCCTGTCGGGTAAGGAGCAGGAGCTCGCGGTGGCCGAACGGGTGGTCTTCGCCCGCATGTCACCGGCGAACAAGGTGCAGGTGGTGCAGGCCCTGGAACGCAGCGGCAAGGTGTCGGCGATGGTCGGCGACGGCGCCAACGACGCCGCGGCCATCCGCGCGGCCACCGTCGGGATCGGGATCGTCGCGCACGGCAGCGACGCCGCCCACACCGCCGCCGACGTGGTGCTGCTCGACGGCCGGATCGAGACACTGCTGGACGCTCTCAACGAGGGCAGCCAACTGTGGCAGCGGGTGCAGGCGGCGGTGGCGGTGCTGCTGGGCGGCAACGCCAGCGGCGCGGCATTCGCACTCCTTGGCTGCGCACTGACCGGCCGGGCTCCACTGAACACCCGCCAGTTGCTGCTGGTGAACATGGCGATCGACGCATTTCCCGCCACCGCGCTGGCGATCAGCCAACCGCGCCGCCCCATACCGTTCGGGGGGCGTGGCCCCGACGAGAAGGCGCTGATGCGCGCGGTGGCGCTGCGTGGCACCACCACCGCCGGCGCCACCGTCGCGGCGTGGATGATGGCCCGGCTCACCGGCTTTCCCCGACGCGCCGCCACGGTGGCCCTGGTCGCGTTCGTCACCACCCAGCTGAGCCAGACCCTGTTGGAGTCGCGCTCACCGCTGGTAGCGGTCACTGCGGGCGGTTCGTTCGCGGCGCTGGCGATCCTGATCAGCACACCGGGGGTCAGCCAGTTCCTCGGCTGCACACCGCTGGGTCCGATCGGCTGGGCCCAGGCGCTGGGATCGGCGGCGGTCGCCACCACCGCGGCGAGCATCGCACCCCGGTTCTTGTCGCGTGCCTAGCCGGCCGGCTGCCAACCCGGGCCGCGAAACAGGTGGCCCAGCGCGACACGCCAGCTGCGTGCCGCACGGATGTCGCGCCAGATCGCGACGTATTCGTGGGTGGCCACTCGCACCGGGTTGAACGTGTCGATGTTCTTGGTCAAGCCGTAGACGACGCGCTCGTCCTCGGGCTGGAAGGTGCCGAACAGCCGGTCCCAGACGATGAGGATTCCCCCGTAGTTCTTGTCGAGGTATTGGGCGTTCGCCCCGTGATGCACCCGGTGGTGCGACGGGGTGTTGAAGATGAATTCGATTGGCCGCCAGAGCTTGCCGACCCGCTCGGTGTGAATGAAGAACTGGTAGAGCAGACTGACCGACTGCTGCAGCAGGATCATCCACGGGGCGAATCCGGCGAACGCCAACAGGATCCAGAACGGCACCGCGGTGAACGGCGTCCAGGTCTGGCGCAGAGCGGTGGACAGGTTGTAGTGCTGACTGGAGTGGTGCACCACGTGGCTGGCCCAGAACACCCGGATGGTGTGGTGCGTGCGGTGATACCAGTAGTAGGCGACGTCGTCGGCGACGAACAGCGCGATCCAGGTCAGCGGGTTGGCGGCCGGCAGGTGAACCGGCGCCAGCAGATAGGCGCCGCTGAAGATCGCCAGCACCACCAGCTTCCACCCGATGTTGATGATCACGTTGCCGATGCCCATCGTCAGGCTGGTGCCGGTATCGCGTAGTTCGTAGCCGCGCTCGTCGTCGTCGGGCCGCACGGCGAACGACACGGCTTCCAATAGCAGGCAGAGCACGAAGACCGGGATTGCGTGCGCGATGAGGTCGAACATGCGACTATTCCTCTCCCTCGGCGCCGGCCTGGCAGGCCGTGACGAACCAGGTCAGCAACTCGTCGGCGAGGCGGTAAGCGGTGTTCTCGTCGGCGGCGGCGATCGCGGCGGCCAGGTCGATGTGTGCGCTGCGGTCGGCGAACTCGGCGGCCCCCAGCGCGTAGATCGCGTCGCGGCCAATCTCGTCGTAGGCGGCGACCAAGGTGTTGAGCGCCAACCGGTAGGCAATATTGCCGGACCCGTCAATTACGGCGATCCAGAACGCCAGGTCGGCATCGCTGACCGCGGTGAGATCCCCGGCGGTCGGGTATTCCGCGGCGGCCGCGGTGATCGCGGACCGCTGCTGTTCTGAGGCGTTCCGCGCGCACAGGCGTGCGGCGTCCGCGGCGATCGAGCGCCGCATCACTGCCACGTCGCCAATGATCTGGCGTGCCGGGATCGCCCCGGCGACGGCCAGTCCGGTCAGAGCGTCCAGGCCAGCGCTTTGGCGCCAGTCCAGCACCCGGGTCTTTCCGCCGTGGCTGATCCGGACCAGTCCCGCCTGCTGCAGCCGCTTGAGCGCTTCGCGGACCGCATGCCGGTTGACCTGCAGGGTCAGCGCCAGTTCGCGTTCCGACGGAAGGGGCTCACCGGCGGGCAGGCGTCCGGTCAATATCTCTTCGACGAGCCGCACGAAGATCGTGTCGGAGAGTGCGGTGCGGGAAATGGGCGCCAGATCCATGGTCTACATGGTCAGGCACCCCACCCTACTGGTCAACTGGTTATACCAGTTATCTGGGTCACACCGTGGCGGCGCGATCGACGTAGATCGGCACGTCGTCCTGCCAAGGCTGGCGCTGGACCATGTCCGCCACCTTGACGTGGCCGCGTTCGAACTCGCCGGTGGCGGCGTCCACCAGCCGGTACGCCTGGGTCTGCCGATGGATCGGCTGCGCATCGAGAATCACCACACGCACCTCCCCCGGCTCGAATCCGCAGCGCTGCTGCAGCGCCTCGATCAGCTGCTCGTTGGTCATGTGACCGTCGCCGAAGTTCCAGCCGATCGCGGTCGAACAGATCCGTTCCCCGTCGGTCAACGAGTAGTCGCTCTCGTCGCCGTCGGCCATCGCCCGGTGCGCCAGGCTGAACAGCGCCTTGCCGTGGGTGTTGAAGCCGCGGAACGCATATCCCATGTAGATCGGGATCTGGGCAGCCTCGGCGCTGCCGTAGAACCGTTCCAGCTGTGCAGCGGGCATGCTGGCGATCGCGACGATTCCCCGTGCGATCTTCTCTTCGGCCGACGGCTTCACGCACCACAGGGTGGTGTCCCAGTTGCCGGCGTAGTACCGCATGCCGGGAAGGAACGAAACCTTGTGCGGGAACAGGTTGCCCAGCACCACCGTGCCCGCACTGACGGCGAACAGCAGTCCCACCGCCAGTGGGTTGTTGACGTCGGAGAGCCCGAGGTCGGCGTGCGCGACGAACAGCGACAGCACCCCGAAGATCATGAACACGTTCCACTCCAGCGGCACCCCCATCGGGATCGCCGCCAGGATGCCGAGGTGGAAACAGACCATGACGAAAGCGGCGATCGCGGTGGGCAGGCCGCCGTGGCAGAAGAACAGCGGTAGCGGCACCAGCATCTCGATCGCCGTGCTCAGGTGCGCCAGCGCCTTCGACGGCCCACCGGGGCGCAGGTCTTCGGGGAAGTTCTTGAAGAAGGCGCGTTTGAGTGCCTTCGGCCGGATCAGCGGGTTGTTGCTCATCATCGTCGAGATCACGAACGGGAAGTGTCGGTTGAGTTTCGAGGTCGCCGCGCCCATCCAGATCACCATGAAGATCGCCTTGGCCGCGATGATCATGTCGACACCGGTGAACAGGAACGCCGCAGCCAGCGGCGCGTAGACCTCGCCGCGCGCGGCCAGGAAGATCACCTTGTCCCGCAAGCCGGCCAGCGCGAGGATCCCCAGAATCGTCAGGATCTGCCAGTGCGGCAACACCCCGACTTCGGTGTGCAGTGCGGGAATCGGGCCGGTCCCGTCGGAGACCAGTGCGACCAGCAGCATCACCAGCAGTGCGGCATACAGCGCGACGTCGACGGGGCTGCGGCCGGTTCCGGAGGTCAGCGGAATGCGCCGTGGCCACGGTGGCAGCCGGATGGTGCCCGGCCGCAGCCAGTACAGGATCGATCCCATCGGCGGGAAGAACCGGTTGTTGAGCGGGCCGAAGCCGCAGCCCAGGCCGATCACCTCGAACAGCATCGTGTAGAGCACGACCTTCTCGAAGACGATCGGTTCGCTCCACCACTGCCGCACCTCGGTGAAGCCGGCCACCCCTCCCACACCGGTTGTGCTCGCTGCGAACAGCCAGGCTCCCAGCACGTAGAGGCCGATCTTGAGCACGTAGAACAGGTGCAGCACCACCGGCGTGCCGAAACCCACCTCGGCCCAGTGCCGGGCCATCGGACGGATCTTCTCGCTGCGCGTGCCCTTGCTCCATTCGGCGAAGTCGACAACGGGCAGTTCAGGTTTGAGAAATCCCATGACGGCCAGACTAGAACGTGTTCTAGGTCTGTGCGGCGAAACCGTCCCCCGTGAAGGCCGGGGCGACGAAGCGCTCCAGAATCTGCTGCTCGGCCGCGGCATCCTCGATTGGCCAACACAACAGCGAAAGCACCACCCGCACGACCCATTGCGCGGCCTGTCGATCGTCCTCGCTCAGGCCGCTGAGATCGCGGGCGAAACCGGCGACCATGGGCGATGCGGCCAGTCGAGTCATCTCCTGTGCGCCGCGCACCGAGCCGACCATCGGTTGGACCAGCGGATCCGAGCGGATCCGCTGCAGTGCCGCCGCTATCGCGGCCACCACCCGTTCGGCCCCGCTGCGCCCGGCGACCGCCTGTCGCACGGCGTCCACGATGCGTGCGGCCGCCCGGGCCAGCACGGCATCGCGAATCTCGGCTTTGCCGCCGGCATGCCGGTAGATGGTGGCGCGCGAGCAGTGCACCCGGGCGGCCAAGGCATCGATATCGAGGGCGTCGATCCCGTCGCGAATTACCAGATCCATCGCGGCGGTGTAGATGCGTTCGGCGCCGGCGGTACGGCGGTCCTCGCCCACCAGCCAGTCATGCCCCGCCATCACGCGCCCCCATCTTGCACTCCCCCGCTGGAAACTTTATCTCAGTGTGAGACAGAAAATGGCTGAATTCTCACGGCGTCTGCAGGTCCGCGACTTGCGCTGAGACAACGCCCCGAAGTCGGCTCCGTCGGCGGCTTTCAACTTTGCGCAGCGCATTGACGCAGGTAGCACGCCCTGAGCAGCCTAGAGTCATGCCAGTAGGAATAGACCCGATCGGCCTGCGCCTGTTCGACGATGCGTGCATTCAGGACCCGTATCCGCTGTATGAGCGGATGATCACGCAGGCGCCCGTCCACCCGGTCGGTGATTCCGGCTTCTATCTCGTGTGCGGCTGGGATGCGGTCACCGACGCCGTGGCGCGAGTGCAGGACTTCTCCTCGAACCTGACCGGGACGATGCTCTATCAACCCGACGGCACGGTGGCCACGTTCCCGATGCCCGGACTCAACGACCCCACCCATGTGCTGGCCACCGCCGACGACCCGGCACACGCCGCGCACCGCAAGATGCTGGTGCCACAGCTGGCGGCCAAACGTATTCGCGCGTTGGAGCCCTTCATCTCCGAGACGTTGGATCAGCTATGGCACGACGGGGTCCGCGATGGGCGCATCGAGTGGATGAGCGCCGTCGCCAACCGGCTGCCGATGATGATCGTGGCGCGGCTGATCGGTGTGCCCGATGAGGACGTGGATCAGCTGGCGGCATGGGGTTACGCCGGTACCCAAGTGGTGGAGGGGTTGGTCGACGCCGACCAGCTCGCCAGCGCGGGTGTCGCCGTCATGGAGCTCGCGGGCTATATCAGCGACCACTTCGGGCGGGCCGCGCGCGATCCGCGCGACAACCTGCTCGGCGATCTGGCCACCGCCTGCGCCTCCGGCGCCCTCGACACCCTCACCGCCCAGGTCATGATGATCACCCTGTTCAGCGCCGGCGGCGAATCGACGGCATCGCTGATCGGTTCGGCCGCCTGGACTTTGGCGACGCGCCCGGAGATTCAGCGTCGGGTTCGCGAGTCACCGGAGCTGTTGAGCCCGTTCCTCGAAGAGGTGCTGCGGTGCGAATCGCCGTTTCGCGGTCACTACCGGCATGTCCGCCGGGACACCCGCCTCGGCGGGGTAGACCTGCCGGCCGGATCACGCCTGTTGCTGCTGTGGGGCGCAGCCAACCGGGACCCGTCGCGTTACGCCGAGCCGAACGAATTCCGCTTGGACCGTCCGCCGCAAAGTCACCTGGCCTTCGGCAAGGGCGCGCATTTCTGCGTCGGCGCCGCCCTGGCCCGCCAGGAGGCCAGAATCGTGATCGGCGAACTGCTGGCACGCACCGCACACATCGGCGTCGCGGAGGCCAGCCGTTGGCTGCCCAGCCTGTTGGTACGCCGGCTCGAGCACCTGGAGCTCACAGCGATCGGCTGATGATCTCCTTCATGATCTCGCTGGTGCCGCCGTAGATCCGGTTCACCCGCGAACCGGTGTACATGTTGGCGATCGGGTATTCGGCCATGTAGCCGTAGCCGCCGAAGATCTGCAGGCACTTGTCGACCACCTGATCGGATTTCTCCGCGGCGAACAGTTTGGCCATCGAGGCGGTCATCGGATCGTTCTTGCCGCCGACGTACTGGCTGATCGCGTAGTCGACCAGGGTTTTGATCGCGAGCGTGTCCGTCTTGCATTCGGCCAGCACGAATTTGGTGTGCTGAAAGTTGCCGATCGGCCGGCCGAACGCCTCGCGTTCCTTGGAGTAGCGGATGGCCTCCAGCACGGCGGCCTCGGCCAGTGCCGCGCACAGCGTCCCGATGATGAGCCGCTCGCGGGCCAGCTGGTCCATCAGCTGGTAGAAGCCCAGGCCTTCCTTCTCCCCGAGCAGGTTGGCGACCGGCACCCGCATGTCGGTGAAGAACAACTCTCGGGTGTCCTGGCCATGCTGTCCGATCTTCTGCAGCACCCGGCCACGTTCGAAGCCGGCCAGTCCGTTGGTCTCGGCGACGACCAGCGACACCCCGGCCGCCCCCTGGGACGGGTCGGTCTTGGCGACGATCACCAGCAGATCGCAGTGGGTCCCGTTGGAGATGAACGTCTTCGAGCCGTTGATGACGTAGTGGTCGCCGTCGCGCACCGCGGTGGTGCGCACCGACTGCAGATCCGAGCCGGTGCCCGGCTCGGTCATCGCGATGGCCAGCACCGCCTCACCGCTGATGACCTTGGGCAGCCAGCGTTTGCGTTGCTCGTCGTTGCCGTAGGCGTACAGGTAGTGCGCCACGATCGGCGAATGCACCGAGAAGCCGAAGCACTGGTCGTGGGCGTAGACCAGTTCTTCCTGGACCACCGAGTGCATGGCGTAGTCGCCGCCGGCTCCGCCGAACTCCTCGGGCAGATCCAGTCCCAGCAGCCCGGCGTCACCGGCCTTGTTCCAGAATTCGCGGTCCACACCGTGTTGGGCGACCCAGCGCTCCTGGTGCGGGGTGGCCTCCTTGCGCAGGAACTCCGCGGCGTGCTTGCGCAGTTCGCGGTGCTGGTCGGTCTCCCAGAGCGGGCGGTAATCGGGGAACAGTTGCGACATCCCCGGATGGTAGCCCCCGGGGCGAACCTCAGATCGCGCCGACGACGCGCTGCGGACTTCCCGAATAGGCACTCAGCGGACGGATCAGCGCGTTGGACGCGGTCTGCTCGATGATGTGCGCGGTCCACCCGGTGATGCGGCTCATCACGAACAGCGGGGTGAACATCGGGATGTCGAAGCCCATCAGGTAGTAGGCCGGACCGGTCGGGAAGTCCAGGTTGGGCTTGATCGCGGTGGCGGCGAACATCTCGGCCTCCAGGATCTGGTAGATGTCCAACCAGCGCTGGCCGCCGCGGGCCGCCACCACCCGCTCCAGCGCCGCCTTCATGGTCGGCACCCGGGAGTCACCGTGCTTGTACACCCGGTGCCCGAAGCCCATCACCTTGTCCTTGCGAGACAGCTTGCCGTGTAGCCACTCTGCGGCGTTGGCCGGCTCACCGATCTCGATCATGTCGTGCATGACCGCCTCGTTGGCCCCGCCGTGCAGCGAGCCCTTGAGCGCGCCGATGGCCGCGGTGACCGCGCTGTAGATGTCGGACTGGGTGGAGGTGACCACCCGCGCGGCGAAGGTGGACGCGTTGAAGCTGTGCTCGGCGTAGAGGGTCATGGACTGCTCGAATGCCTGCACGATCACCGGCTCGGGCACCTCACCGAAGCACATCCGCAGGAAGTTCTCCGAGTAGCCGAGGTGGCTGTGCGGCCCGATCGGGTCCAGCCCGCGCCGGCGGCGCATGTCCGCGGCCACGATCGTCGGCAGCACCGCGAACATCCGCAGCGCCTTGGCGAAGTTCGCCGACTCGGACGGATCGTCCTCTTCGGCGTCCTCGGCACCCAGGTAGCTGATCGCAGTGCGCACCACGTCCATCGGGTGGCAGTTCTCCGGGAGCTTTTCCACCAGCGACAGCAGCGACCGGTCCGCCCGCCGGGCCGCCCGCTCGCGCTGGCAGAACAGTGCCAGTTCGGCGTCGGTCGGCAGCTCACCGTGCCAGAGCAGGTAAGCGACCTGCTCGAAGCTGCAGTGCGCGGCCAGGTCCTGCACGGGATAGCCGCGGTAGGTCAGCGAGTTGGTCTCCGGCACCACTTTGGAGATCGACGTGGTGTCGACAACGACGCCTGCGAGTCCTTTACGGATTTCCGGCGCTGAGGCGGCGTCGGAGGGGGCGATCGTCATTGGGACGCTCCTAACGTGAAGTTGAAGATGTCGTCGTCGAACTGGCTGTACTCGGCGTATCGCAGCAACTCGTAGAGCCGACTGCGGTGCTGCATCTGGTCCAGAAGACCGGATTGCGTTCCGGCTGTGTCGATCTCCCGCAGCCCTACTTCGACGGCGAACATGGCCAGCCGCAGGGTGGTGACGGGATAGATGACGGCGTTGTAGCCGAGGTCGGTCAGTTGAGCGGCGGTGAGCAGCTCCGATTTGCCGAACTCGGTCATGTTGGCCAGCAGCGGAACATCCACTGCGGCTCGGAACTGTTCGAAATCGGCTGGCCCGCTTAGAGCTTCGGTGAAGATCAGGTCCGCTCCGGCGTCGGCGTAGGCCTTGGCCCGGTCGATCGCGGCCGAAAGCCCTTCGATGCCCGCGGCATCGGTGCGGGCGCAGATGATGAAGTTCGGGTCCCGGCGCGCGGCGACCGCGGCCCGCAGGCGCTTGACCATCTCGCTTGCCGGCACCACGGCTTTGCCGTCGAGGTGCCCGCACCGCTTGGGGTTGACCTGATCCTCGAGGTGACAGCCGGCCAGCCCGGCGTCTTCGAGCGCCGTGATGGTGCGGGCGGCACTCATCGGCTCGCCGAAGCCGGTGTCGGCGTCGATGAAGGTCGGTAGATCGGTGGCGGCCGCGATCTGCGCGCCGCGCCCGGCCACCTCGGTCAGCGTGGTCAGCCCGATGTCCGGCAGCCCCAGATCGGCCGAGAGCACCGCGCCGGAGACGTAGACGCCCTCGAAGCCGATCTCGGCAACCAGTTTGGCGACCAGGGGCGAGAACGCCCCCGGGAACCGTTGCAGCCGACCGGATTGCAGTCCGGCCCGAAAGTCTGCCCGCTTGTCTGCCGGGACCGCGGCGGCCCCGAGCAGCCCACTCACCGGAAGATCCCCTCAGGAGTCGCCGGCGCCTGGCTCAGCACCGCGGGCTCGACGACGATGTTGAGTTCGCCGAGCTGAGCACCGGAAAGCCCTGCCAGACCTTCTGCGGCGGCCAGGAACCGCTCCTGCTCGGCCGTGGTCACGATGCCCTCGGCGAGTTCGGTGAACTTGCCGATGTACTGCTTGCGTTCGAACGGCCGCGCCCCCAGCGGGTGCGCATCGGCGATCGCGAGCTCGTCGGTGATGACTTCCCCACTGGCCAGGGTGATCTCGGCGCGCGCTCCGAAGGCCTTCTCATTCGGGTCGGTCGAGTGATAGCGCCGGGTCCACTCCGGGTCCTCGACGGTGGAGATCTTGCGCCACAACGCGATGGTCTCGGGACGGTGCGCACGCTCCGGGGAGTACGACCGCACGTGGTGCCAGCTGCCGTCCTCCAGCGCGACGGCGAAGATGTACATCACCGAGTGGTCGAGGGTCTCCCGCGAGGCGTCCGGGTCGAACTTCTGCGGGTCGCCGGAGCCGGTGCCGATCACGTAGTGGGTGTGGTGGCTGGTGTGCAACCTGATCGTGGCTACCTGGCTCAGGTCACCGACCCGTTCCCGCAGCCGCTTGGCCAGGTCGATCAGCGCCTGGCTCTGGTATTCCGCGGAGTACTCCTTGGTGTAGGTGTCCAGGATGGCGCGCTTGGCCTCGCCGGGGCCGGGCAGCGGCACCTGGTAAGTGTGGTCTTTGCCCGACAGCATCCAGGCGATGACGCCGTCCTCGCCCTCCCAGATCGGAGCCGGTGCACCCTCACCGCGCATCGCCCGGTCCACGGCCTCGATGCCGACCTTGCCGGCCCAAGCCGGCGCGTAGGCCTTCCAGCTGGAGATCAGGCCCTTGCGGGACTGGCGGGTGGCGGTGGTCAGGTGCAGCGCCTGGCCGACCGCCTGGTAAATGACCTCGGTGTCCAGCCGCAGCATGGTGCCGATTCCGGCGGCCACCGACGGGCCGAGGTGCGCGACGTGGTCGATCTTGTGCTCGTGCAGGCAGATGCCCTTGACCAGGTCGACCTGGATCTCGTAGGCCGTGGCCAGGCCGCGGATCAGGTCGGCGCCGGAGAGGCCGAGCTGCTGGGCGACCGCCACCAGCGGCGGGATGTTGTCGCCGGGGTGCGAGTACTCCGCGGCCAGGAAGGTGTCGTGGAAGTCCAGTTCGCGCACCGCGGTGCCGTTGGCCCAGGCGGCCCACTCGGCGGAGTAGGTGCCCTCGATACCGAAGACCGCGGCACCTGGCTTCGACGGGTGCGCCTGAGCCTGCCGGCGAGCCACCGTCACCGGCCGACGCAGTACCGAGGCCGCACTGACCGACGCGTTGTCGATGATCCGGTTGATCACCATTGCCGCGGTGTCGTCGGGAACGGCCACCGGGTCGGCGGCCACTTGCGCGATCTTCCAGGCGAGGTGCTCGGAGCGGGGGAAGTCATCGGCACTGCGGCGGGTTTTCACGTCGTGTAGCTGCATGTTCCACACCCTACGCACGCCGGGCAAACCCCGATATACATGGGAAATGCGTATTAATGCGTCCTAAGTTGGCCAGAATTGCGAACCTTGCGAATGTCTTGGCGGGTTACGCTGCGTGACATGGCACCCACCACCACTCGGACGTTCGCCGGGGCGCGGCTGCGACGCCTGCGTGAGGATCGCGGCCTGACCCAAGTGGCACTGGCACGCGCCCTGAACCTGTCGACCAGCTATGTCAACCAGCTCGAGAACGACCAGCGGCCGATCACCGTACCGGTGCTGCTCGCGCTCACCGACCGGTTCAGCTTGCCCGCGCAGTATTTCTCCGGGGACGCCGATGCCCGACTGGTGGCCGACCTGCGCGACATGTTCACCGCAACGGCCGGCGAACATGCCGCCAGTGACAGTCAGATCGAGGAACTCGTCGCACGCATGCCCGACATCGGCAACAGCCTGCTGACCATGCATCGCCAGCTACGCGGGGCCACCGAGGAATTGGAGTCCTACCGGTCACAGATCTCCGGTGACTCGACCCAGTCAGTGGCCCGGCCCATGCCGTTCGAGGAAGTCCGCGACTTCTTCTACGACCGCAACAACTACATCGGCGAACTCGACAATGCCGCCGAGAAGCTGTTCGTCGAGAGCGGGATGCGCTTCGGCGGCTTAGACATTCAGCTGTCGACGCTGATGGCCGAGCGATTCGACATCACCGTGGCGATCGTCGACGACCTGCCCGCGGGAACCAAGCGGGTCTTCGACCCGGCGACTCGGGTGCTGCGCATCGCGCATTGGTTGCTGGCCGGTCAGCGGGCCTTCCAAATCGCCACCCAGCTGGCACTGCTGACCCAACAGGAGTTGATGTCGGAGATCGTGGCGCAAGACCAGTCGTTGAGCCCGGAATCCCGCGGTGTCGCCAAGATCGGGTTGGCCAACTACTTCGCGGGAGCGTTCCTGTTGCCGTATCGGCAGTTTCAGCGTTCCGCCACCGACCTGCGCTACGACATCGATCTGTTGGGACGCCGCTTCGAGGTCGGCTTTGAGACGGTGTGCCATCGCCTGTCGACCCTGCAGCAGCCCGGACGTCGCGGGGTGCCGTTCATCTTTGTGCGTACCGACAAGGCGGGAAACATCTCAAAGCGCCAGTCAGCCACTGCGTTTCACTTCAGCCGGGTCGGTGGCAGCTGTCCGCTGTGGGTGGTGCACGACGCGTTCAGCCAACCGGGCCGGATCGTCACCCAGGTGGCACAGATGCCCGACGGCCGCAAATACTTCTGGATCGCCACCACCACGCCGCCCGAGGGGCGCGGCTATCTGGGCCAGCACAAGACTTTCGCCGTCGGCTTGGGTTGCGACCTGGCGCACGCCGACAAGCTGGTGTACTCCACCGGCGTGGCCCTGGGTGACGCTGCCACCGTGGTGCCGATCGGGGCGGGTTGCAAGATCTGCGAACGCGAGGCGTGCCCGCAGCGCGCGTTCCCCTATCTGGGACGGCGGGTGGTCGTCGACGAGAACGCCGGCAGCGGGCTGCCCTACTCGCCGGTCGTGTCGACTGCACCCGGACGGTAGAACAGCGCCAGCTGGCCGATGGCGCCCGCCAGCCCAAGGCCGAGCGAGATCCACAGGCCCGGCCAGCCGTTCTTCCAGCAATGGCAGAACATCTGGTGGTCCACGCTGAGATAGCCCGGCCCGAGCATGGCCACCACGACGGCGCCGGTGGCCAGCACCAGGTTGTACTCCCAGCCGTTGGTCAGCACGAAGAAGCCGTTCGCGCGGTGCACGGTCCACACCGCCACCGCCATCAGGGCCACGAATCCGGCGGCGGCGATCGGGGTCAGCAGCCCCACCGCCAGCCCCAGCCCGGCGGCGATCTCCGCGGTCGCCGCCGTCACCGCCTGGAACTTGCCGTACTTCATCCCGATGCTTTCGAACCAGCCCGCGGTGCCGGGGATTCGGCCTCCGCCGAAGAACTTGTTGAATCCGTGCGCCGCCATAGTCAGACCGAGAACCAGACGCAGGAGCAGCAATGCGACATCAGCAGCAGTGACCATCTGCTCAAACTACAACGCGGCGTCCAGCAATCGCAGATATACCTCGATATCCTCGACCGCCGACTCGGCGGCATGCACGCTGATCACCACGGTGTCGCCGATGCCGTGCACCCCGTGGGTCAGGCCCATCGCCGGGGACAGCGCCGGGAACCCCGCGGTGAGCAGTACCGGCGCCGCACCGAAACGCAGGTCTTTGGCGCCGCGGTGCACGCTGGAGACCACGGTGTTGCCGGTGACCCGCTCCGGCCGGGCGTCGGGGTCGAAATTGGCTACCCCCCAGCGCAGCAGCGCCGCGGGCGTCGCGGCGAAGGCCCGATCGGCCGCGGCCGAAGCCGGGTGGCGGCCCCGCAGCCGGCCCCCGGCGATGTCGGCGGCGATCCGTTCGCAGCGGGCATCCTGGCCCAGGAGCGGGTACAGCCCGACCGGAATATTGCCGAAGTGGTTGTGGGCTTGGCGTTCACCGGTTTTGGCCATCGGCACTTCGGCGCCCAGTTCATCGCAGGGTCCGTCGAGATATTCCGACAGCGCCGCCGACACCGCTGACAGCACGGCCACGGTGACCGTCGGCCCGCGCAGTTCGGTGCGCTGCCGCACCAGGGTGCGCACTGTCCGGCCACCGGCCGGCCGGTTATTGGTGGCCAACGGCGGACGGTCACCGACTGGGGGCGGCAAGCGGCCCGCCGCAGTGTCCTCGACCCGGCTGCGGTGGGCCCGCGCCGCGACAACCGCACGCCACGGCAGGAGGCCGCGGCCCGGTGTTTGCACCCCAGGCACCGGTGCGGCCCGGCCGAACAGCCAGGCAGCCAACGCCGAAGCCCGCCCACCGTCGGCGAGAGCGTGCGCCACCTGCAGCACCAACACCGTGCCCGCGCCGCGGTGCCCGGGAATGTCGTGAACCGGCGCGAACACGTGCAACCGCCAGGGCCCCACTCGGACGTCGAGCTGGTCGTCGGTCAGGCGTACGACGGCATCCAGGCAACCGGCCCAACTGTCACCAGGGACCCGGATCGCGGCTACGTCCTCGCTGGGCTCGGTGATCGGCACCCATCGCGGGTAGCGCAGCGCACCGGCGTCGGCGACCCGGATGGTCAGGTCCGGGATCATTCGGGCTCGGTCGAGCACGCCTGCGATCGCGTCGTCGAGGTCGGCGGGCACCCCGGCGAAGGCGTACAGCAGGAACTGGTCGCTGGGGATCTTCGCGGACATCCAGTAGAACTGCGCGTCGATCGCCGTCATGGGGCGTCCAGGTGTCAGGCCAAGAATTGCAGCACCCGATCGGCGATCTCGTCGGGCTGTTCGAGTTGCAGGAAGTGGCCGGCGTTCTCGACGATGGCCACCGCACTGCCCGCAGGCAACGCCGGCTGCACCCACTGCGCCAACCCCGGCGACATGCAGCCATCGGTACGCCCGTGCAGGTACAGGGTCTGCAACCGTGGGAGCTGCAGCCAGTGGCGGTGCAGATCGGCGTAGCGATCGGGAGCCCGCAGACTACGCAGCGCCCGGTAGGGACCGAGTGCTGCGCGCCAGCCCTCCGGCGTTCCGATGGCCGCATCGACGTGCCGCAAATCCTCTTCGGCCGAGTACCCCGGCGACCACCGCCGCCACAACAGCGGCAGTACCCACGAGGCGGATCGGTCCGGCAGCCACGGCAGTTGGAAGTAGCTGATGTACCAGCTGCGCAGCAGTTGCGCCGGAACGCGGCTGGCCAGGGTCAGTCGGTCGGCCCCGCGGACCGCGCGCAGCGATGCCGGCGGCGGCACCGACATGATCACCGCCTTGGTGAACGGACTGTCCGGCAGCGCAGCCAGGCCGGTGGCGGCCATCGCGCCCCAGTCATGACCGATCACCACGTCGCGACCGGTCGCGCCGACGGCGGCGTGCACGCGCAGCGCGTCGTCCATCAGAGCGCCGATGTGGTAGCTGCCGTCAGAGGGAATCGACGACGGCGCGTAGCCCCGCATGAACGGTGCCACCACATGCCAGCCGGCCGCGACCAGGCGCGGCGCCAGCCGGCGCCATCCGTAGGCGGTGTCGGGAAACCCGTGCAGGCACAACGCCACCGGGTCACCCGGTGTCCCCCAACTCAGTGCCTTGAGCGCGACTCCGGGCGTAGACACGTCGATCCACCGCGGTTCAGTCATCACATACCCCCAAGACCGGGCAGGGCAGGCGTTTCTGTCCGCCCTGTCGTTCAAACTATCTACCATCTTGAGATGCGCACAGCCCAGACCGTCGAGTACGACGGCGTCGGCGGAGTAACGCTGGTCGCCGACGAGTGGAACCGGGGCGCCACCGAAGCCGCCGAACATCCGACGATCGTGATGCTGCACGGCGGCGGACAGAATCGGCACTCCTGGCACAAGACCGGCCAGATCCTGGCCGATCGCGGCTATCACGTCGTCGCACTCGACACCCGCGGCCACGGCGACAGCGACCGCGCACCCAACGCCGACTACGCCATCGAGACGCTCACCGCCGACGCCGTCGCGGTGATCGATGCGATCGGCCGGCCGGTGGCACTGATCGGGGCCAGCATGGGCGGACTGACCGGCATCCTGGTGGCCGATGAGGCCGGGCCGCAGCGGGTGACCAAGCTGGTGTTGGTCGACGTGGTGCCGCGGTACGAGAAGGACGGCAGCGCCCGGATCCGCGACTTCATGTTCAGCCACATCGACGGTTTCGACTCCCTGGAGCAGGCCGCCGACGCGGTGGCCGCCTACCTGCCGCACCGGGCCAAGCCCCGCAGTCCGGAGGGATTGAAGAAGAATCTGCGGTTCCGCGACGGCCGCTGGTACTGGCACTGGGATCCGGCGCTGATGACCAAACCCGGCGACGACCCGGCGTTGCGCACCGAGAAGATCGAGGCCGCCGCCATCGGGCTGCAGATCCCGATCCTGCTGATCCGCGGCAAGCTGTCCGACGTGGTCAGCGCCGAGGGTGTCGCGGACTTCCTCTCCAAGGTGCCCGGTGCGCGCCTCGTCGAGTTGTCCGACGCCGGGCACACCGCGGCCGGTGACGACAACGACGCCTTCAGCGCAGCCGTCGTCGAGTTCGTGTCCGGCTGAATGTTCGGGATCGGATGGCTGACGCCGACGCTGCTGGCGGCCGGTGTGCTGGCCGCGGTCGCGGTCGCCGAGGCCGTCGCCCTGGCGGTGTTGACCCGACAGCTGCGGACGACCCAAGCCGAGATCGAGGCGCTACGCGGCCGGGTCGACACCCGCAACCTGTTGCTGGCCGGCGGACGTGAGGCCGTCAAGACGGTGTGGCAGACCGCGAACCTGGTGCGCAAGCAGGGGTTTGGTGCGGCCGTGCGCAGTTCGATCGAAGACCTCGCCGACTGGGCGGAGGTGGAACGCCCCGATCTGGCCCGCCTGACCCCGAACGGGCATGTGGTGGTGCTGTTCACCGACATCGAGGGGTCCACCGCGCTCAACGAACGGATCGGCGATCGCGCCTGGGTGAAGCTGATCGCCCGGCACGACGAGATGGTGCAGCGGCTGGTCACCCAGCACTCCGGGCATGTGGTCAAGAGCCAAGGCGACGGCTTCATGATCGCCTTCGCCCAACCCGACCAGGCGGTGCGCTGCGCCATCGGCATCCAGCACGCGCTGGCTTCGCGACGCGGACGCAAACCGCAGCACCCGATCCGGGTCCGGATCGGGGTGCACATGGGCCGCTCGGTGCGCCGCGGTGATGACTTGTTCGGACGCAATGTCGCGATGGCCGCGCGGGTGGCCGCGGCCGCCGAGGGCGGCCAGATCCTGATCAGTGGACCGGTGCGCGACGCCGTCAAGGAATGCGACGACATCACCGTCGGTGCGGGCCGCGACGCCGAGCTGAAGGGCTTCGCCGGCACCCACCGCCTCTATGCCGTCGAGGTCACCACGGAGTAGTCCGCGTTAGTCCTCGCCGCCGGCTTCGGCCAGCCGCTCATGCAGCCGGGCGCGGATTTCGTCGGGTGTGTAGGCCCGTCGCCGCCGCTGGTCCCGCGCCGCCAGCACTCCCCCGGCGGCAACCCCGACCACACCCGCCAGGCCGATCCATTTCCAGATGCTGCGCACGCTCACACTTTATGGTGCTGAGCGTGGACGAACACACCGTGACTTTGGAGCGTGCGCTGGCGGAAACGCGCACCGGCGACATCTGGCTGTTCCGGGGCCGCTCCGGGCCCGACCGCGCCATCCAAACGCTGTCCAACTCTCCGGTGAACCACGTCGGGATGACGGTGGCCCTCGATGACCTGCCGCCGCTGATCTGGCATGCCGAGCTCGGCGACAAACTGCACGACTTCTGGACCGGCACCAATCACCGCGGCGTGCAGCTCAACGACGCCCGCGCGGCCGTCGAACAGTGGATGGGCCGCTACGAGCAGCGCTGCTGGTTTCGCCAGCTCAGCGGGACCATCACCCGCAAGCAGGAGAACCACCTGCTGCAGGCGATCGCGCGGATGGACGGCACCGCGTTTCCCACCACCGCGCGGCTGACGGGCCGGTGGCTGCGGGGGCGGCTGCCGACGGCCAGCGACTGGACCCGCGGCATCCCGTTTCTGGACCGCAAGGTTCACGAGATCAGCCAGCGGCGCAAGGCCCGCAACAGCAAAGTCGCGTTGCAGACCGCGTACTGCGCCGAGACGGTGGCCATCACCTATGAGGAGATGGGACTGCTCTCGACCGACAAGAATTCGAACTGGTTCGACCCCGGGTCGTTCTGGAGCGGCGACATCTTGCCGTTGACACCCGGCTATCAGCTGGGCCGGGAGATCGTCGTCGTGCGTTAGGCGATTTCGGCGCGGTTTCGCCCGCTCAGCGGGAGTTATCGCGCCGAAATCGCTAGACCGTCAGCTCGCCCATCTCCGACCAGTCCGTCGCGTCGATCTGCTGGCTGATGATCTTCGGCGTCGACACCAGCGCCTGCGGCATGTCGGCCATGGCCTGCTTGAAGTGATCGCTGTTGACGTGCACGCCGCCGGCCTCACCATCACGGAAGGCCTCGACGAGCACGTACTCGTTCGGATCCTCCAGGCTGCGCGACCACTCGAACCACAGGTTTCCCGGCTCGGCACGGGTGGCCGCGGTGAAGCCGGCCACCAGCTGCGGCCAGCGCTCGGACCACTCCGGCTTGACCGCGAACTTGACCACGATGAAGATCACCGCCGCTACCCGATTTCCAGCGTGCTGCGCACCGGAGTGACGTTGGTGGTCAAATCCAGTACAGGGCAATGCTTTTCGACGACCTCGTGCAGTTCGCGGTACCGCTCCTCGGTTTCCGGGCCGGTGACGGTGACGACCACCCGCACCTCCTTGAAGCCGGGGCGTACCGAGTCGTCCAGGCCGAAGAACCCGCGCACGTCGAGGTCGCCCTCGGCGCGCCCGGTGATCTCATCGACCGCGATACCCAGTTTCTCGGCCCAGTACCGCCAGGTGACCACCTGGCAGGACAGCAGCGATCCCAAGTAGTACTCGACCGGATTGGGCGCGGTGTTCTCGCCGCCGAGCGCCGGCGGCTCATCGACCTCGACGCTGTAGCGGCCCATGGTGATGGTGCTGGCCACCGCGTCGTGCGCGACGGCCGAGGCACGGAAGACGACCTGGGAGCCGGCGGGGTCGGCGGCGGCCGGGTCACTGGTGGCGGCGACGACGGCGGCCAGGCGAGTTGTCGAAGTGGTCATGCCGGTAAGGGTAGAGACCCCGCCGACAGGTCGGCGAACGACGCGACCACCAGGTCGCCGGAAGGAATACCATTTGCCGCCGCCAGGGGCTAGCCTGAGCGACGTGGAGGTACTACGGCACGTAATAGTTCTGCTGCACATCGTCGGATTCGCGGTGACGTTCGGCGCTTTGATCGCCGAAGCCGCGGCACGGCGCTTCCAGCTCACCCCGGTGATGGACTACGGCGTGGTGCTGTCGCTGCTGACCGGACTGGCGCTGGCCGCACCCTGGCCCGCCGGCGTGGTGCTCAACTACCCCAAGATCGAGATCAAGCTGGTGATCCTGATCGCCCTGGGTGCCGTACTGGGCATCGGCCGGGCCCGACAGCGCAAGTCTGGCGGGGAAGCACCTCGCCCGCTGTTCTACGCCGCGGGCGCCCTGGCCCTGACGGCCGCCGGGCTCGCCGTCATCTGGTAGCCGGCTGGTTCCGCGCATTCAATCTGGCTGATCCGAAACGGCCGTCCAGCCGATACCGTCGTCACCATGACTGACGACGACATTCGCGCCGCCCTGGAGGCGCATTGGGCGTCCTCGGATCGGAACGACTTCGACGCCGAGCATCGGATCTACCGGGCCGATGCGGTCCTCGAATACCCCCAGTCCGGTGAACGGATTCGCGGCCGCGACCGCATCCAGGCATCGCGGGAAGCCCAGCCCAATGCCAAGCGCTTCACCGTCCGCCGAATCCTCGGCACCGGCGATCTGTGGGTCAGCGAACTCGTCCTCACCTACGACGGTCAGCCGTCATACGTGGTGAGCGTGATGGAGTTCGTGGCCGGGGAAGTCATGCGCGAGACGCAGTATTTCGGCGATCCCTTCAGCCCCGGACCGTCGCGCGTTCAATGGGTCGAACCCATCGACTGACCGCGGCGCTTAGACGCCGGCGGCCTGTCGGATCAGGCCGACCAGCTTTGGCACCAACGCCACCACCTGGTGGTAGTGGTCTGCCCAGTTCACGTGGCCGAGCCCGAGATAGTCCTGCCCGGCGAGCTCCAGCAGCGTGCGATCTTGTCCCGTCAGCCTCGGTGCGACACGTTGAGCGGCAACGTCCTTGGCGACGATCTGCCCGGTCTCGATCGTGACCAGGATGCGCGCCAAGGTCAGCAGGAAGAACCGCTCCTCCCCTGCCGGGTCGTTCAGGAGCTCGGGCAGCAACGCGAGCTGAGCGTGCCGGAGCAGCTCGGGCGGTACCGGAGCGACGAGAGCGTCAAGCGGTTGGCCGCGCAGCACCCGGTGCGCGCTCTGGGCGGTGGCCAGCAGCACGACCACGTCGGGATCGGAAACCGCTGGCGGGACATGGCCGTCCAGCAGCTCCGCGCGCAGCCATTCGCCGAATTGGAAGTCGCGTCGAGGTGTCTGCGGCAACGGATCAACGTCGGCCACGACGAGGCTCGTCAGTTCCAACGCCCGACGGTCGGCGACGTCGGGGAACTGGGCAGCGTGCCCCCGCCACCCGGACACGCTCAGCAGCATGGAGACCAGCGACGCCCGCTCGGCCTCGGACAACGTCGTGCGGGTGAGAACTAACAGATCGACGTCGCTGTCTTGCCGCAGCCCGGAGCTTGCCGCCGAACCGTAGAGGTAGGCCCCGACCAGCTCGCCTGGCCGGTGATCGTCCAGGTAGCGCAGCACCGGTGTGAGCAGTGCCTCCATGTGCAGGATCGGGTATGGCCGGCCCGCGTCGTCACGCTCACTGCGGCCTGTGACGACGAAACCGCGTCGCACGTAGAACTCGATCGCTTGCTCGTTCTGCTCGTTGACGTCGACTAAGCGGATTCCCTCTTCCGCCATCGCATGATCGAGCAGCGCGCTACCGACGCCGTGGCCACGGGCGTCGCCGTGGAGGAACAACATCTCCAGGTGCTCGCCCGCCGTGCCGGCGAAACCCACCGGCTCACCGTCGATTTCCGCGACCGTGAGACGAACCCCGGGAAAGTAGTTGTCCGCCAGCTGGCTTTCGATGGCCGCGCGGTCGGGTTCGGTCAGAAAGTCGTGCGTCGCATCGACGGCGCTGCGCCAGATCGACGCCAGCCGGGGATATTCGGCCGGGCCGTCGCACTCTCGAATCCGCACCGACGCCAGGCTACCGGGCAAGGGCGGCCGAAAGCGCTTTGGTGTCAGGAAGAATGATCTCCTCAACGACCTTGCCCCACACCACGCGCCCGAAGTACGTACCGCGATAGACGAGCCGGCCGTCTTGCTCTGTGTGGTAGCGGGTCGCCACACGGGTCGACCAAGGGCCGCCTTCAACGAGCGTCTCGTCGACAACGAACCGCAGGTTCGGCAGCCGGGCCAGCAGCTGATCGCGCAGCCAATTGCGCACCGTCTCGGCACCACGCAGATCGGCGGACAGTTCGTGGTCGCCGAGGAAGACGAAGTGGATGTCGTCGGCCAGCGGAGCTTCGTCGAACCGCTGCTCGGACAGTCGTTGCCACCCGGCCGCGGCCTGCTTGCGCACCAACCAGCGATAGATCATCCTGCGAGCGTATGCCGCCAATGGAGCCATGGCGCAGGAACAGTCGATGCTCCAATCGATACCCTCGAGCTAATGGACGCGATCGATGACGAGGGCCCGTTCTTTCACGGCACCAAGGCCGAACTGGTGGTTGGAGACCTACTCACCGCCGGCTTCCGCTCCAACTACCGACCCGAGATCGTCATGAACCACATCTACTTCACCGCGCTGGTCAGCGGTGCCGGGCTGGCGGCCGAGCTCGCCGCCGGAGGCGGCACGCCGCGGGTGTATCGCGTCGAACCCACCGGGGACTGCGAGAACGATCCCAACGTGACCGACAAGAAGTTCCCCGGCAATCCGACCCGCTCCTACCGCAGCAGTGAACCGCTGCGGGTCGTCGAAGAGATCCACGACTGGCCGCGACTGACGCCCGAGGCGCTTCAGGAATGGCGCGACCGGTTGGCGGCGATGCGCGCAGACGGGACCGACGAGATCATCAACTGAGCGATGCTCCCGAAGACTCCGCTGCCGGCAACTACCCGCTGAAGAACGGCGACACCGCCGGCGGCCAGTGCCCGGTACGGGACGATGGCGCGCTCGATGGACAGCCGCACGGTGTCGATCAGCCCGGTCACCTGGCGCCGCCTGGCACGAAGCTTGATCAGGTAGTGGCCTCCGACGCACGCCGCGGCCACCACCACGACAATCCACAGCACAGCCGCGACCAGATAGATCGCCTCAACCACCGACATGAGGAAGAGCCTCCCCTATCGCCGTCGCGGTGAGGTCACCGGCGAGACACACGTCGGCGACATCGGCTATCAGGCCAGAACCCGCGGGTCAGGTGGCGCTGCGGCCGTCTGTCATCGCGCGCAGCAACTCCTCATCCGGATCGGCCACCGCTGGCTCGGGCGCTCCGTCGGTGAGCAGCCGACGCCACCGTTCCAGGTCGAAATCCAGCGGCACCGTGCTGGTGATGAAGTCGTCGACGAGGTCGGCGAACCGCAGCGGGTCGTCACGGAACGGGAAATGACCGGAATCGACGAAGGTTTCCAGCCGCGAATGCGGCATAGCAGCGTGTGCGAGCTTGGCGTGCGAATACGGCAGCACCAGATCGTGGGTGCCCCAGACAATCATGATCGGGAGCCGTTCGGTGAGATAACTGCGGTCGAGCATGGTGACCATCTGCCCGCGCCAATCCACCACGGCGCGCAGCGTCCGCACGAACGCCGCCCGCTTGTTCGGCGAACTCAAATCACCTAGCACCCGCAGGATCTCAGGCAGATCGACCAGAAGCGCCGGCAGGTTCACCTTGCCGATCCGCCCCCGAACCATCCGAAGCGCTGTCTCAAATCCTGGCACTGAAAGTGCGGCCAGCGCCTGCGGCGCGGCCGGCAGCGACGCCAGCCGCAGCGCGGGGTTGACCTCACGCTTCACACCGCCGGCGGCCACCAACACCAGCCGCTCAACCATCTGTGGGTACTGGTAGCAGAACTGCATCGCCACCCCGCCGCCCAGGGAATGCCCGATGACCGTCACCCGGTCAAAATTCAAGACCGACAGCAGATCTCGCATGCCGTTGGCGAACGCGGCGACGGAATAGTCAGCGCGCGGCTGATCCGAGAGCCCGTGACCGAGGAGATCCGGGGCGATCACCGTGTACTTCTGCGCCAGCAGCGGGATCAGTGGCTTCCAGGTCGACGAATTGTCCCCAATCCCGTGGATCAACAGCAGCGGCGGCCCGTCCCCGGCCACCCGAAACGCCCGGAGATATCCGTGCACGGTTCGGTATTCGACTCGGGCCGGATCATCCGAGACCGTCCGCAATCGAGGCTTGCGCGTAACCATTCAGCGCTCCCTCCATCCGCAGTTACCCTTCAGCTAACCGCCTACCGGCCCGTTGCGCACCCGATGTTTCAATGATTTAACGCGCGACCCGTTCCCATAACTCCACCGAGTTGCCGCGCATATAAACATGAGCCGCCATCGTCAGGTGTTCCCCAGCTCCTCGGCGAGCATGACGATGATTCCGCTGGGACCGCGAACATAGGTGAGCTTGTACACGTCGTTGTAGTTGGCCACGCCGCGGAGCGGGTGACATCCGTGCTTCGCGGCTATACCGAGAGCCTCGTCGATGTCGTCGACCGAGAAGGCGACGCGGTGCATGCCAATTTCGTTCGGAAGCGTCGGATTCGACGCGATGGCACGGGGGTGGATGTACTCGAACAGCTCGATGCGGCCCCGGCCGTCCGGCGTCTGGAGCATCGCAATGTTGGCGTGGTTACCGTCGAGACCCACCGCGATGTCGGTCCATTCGCCGCTAACGGTGTCACGTCCGACGAGAGTCAAACCGAGGTCGGTGAAGAACGCGATTGCTGCTTCGAGGTCGTCCACCGCGATGCCGACGTTCTCGAGTTTGATGGCCATGCGCTAGACGCTAACGCGCAGACAGTCCACCTAGACGTTGAAGCGGAACTCCACCACGTCCCCGTCGGCCATGACGTAGTCCTTGCCCTCCATGCGCACCTTGCCGGCGGACTTGGCGGCGGCCATCGACCCCGCCTCGACCAGGTCGTCGTAGGAGACCACCTCGGCCTTGATGAAGCCCTTCTCGAAGTCGGTGTGAATCACCCCGGCCGCCTTGGGCGCGGTGTCGCCCTGGTGAATGGTCCAGGCCCGCGCCTCTTTGGGCCCGGCGGTCAGGTAGGTCTGCAACTTCAGGGTGTGAAAACCAGCGCGCGCCAACGCATCCAGGCCGCGCTCACTCTGCCCGATCGACTCCAGCAGCTCCATCGCCGACTCGTCATCAAGCTCGGCGAGTTCGGCTTCGATCTTGGCGTCGAGGAACACCGCGTCGGCCGGGGCCACCAGCTCGCGCAGCGCGGCGACCCGCGCCGCGTCGGTGAGCACCGACTCGTCGGCGTTGAACACATAGAGGAACGGTTTGGTGGTCAGCAGGTTCAGCTCGCGCAGCGGGGCGGTGTCCACCCCGGCGGCGAACAGGGTCTTGCCGGTGTCGAGGATCGCCGCAGCGGCCACCGCCGCCTCGTGCATGGGCTTGCGGTCCTTGTTGTTGCGGGCTTCCTTCTCCAGCCGCGGGACCGCCTTCTCCAGAGTCTGCATGTCGGCCAGGATCAGCTCGGTGGCGATCACCTCGATGTCGGCCTCGGGGTCCACCTTGCCGTCGACGTGCACGACGTCGTCGTCGGCGAAGACCCGCACCACCTGACAGATGGCGTCGCACTCACGGATGTTGGCCAGGAACTTGTTGCCCAGGCCGGCCCCCTCCGAGGCGCCCTTGACGATGCCGGCGATGTCGACGAACGTCACCGGCGCCGGCAGGATCCGCTCCGAACCGAAGATCTCGGCCAGCTTGACCAGCCGGGGGTCGGGCAGCGGCACCACACCCTCGTTCGGCTCGATCGTCGCGAACGGGTAGTTGGCGGCCAACACATCGTTGTGTGTCAGCGCGTTGAACAGGGTCGACTTACCGACGTTGGGCAACCCCACGATTCCCAGGCTCAGGCTCACGGGTAGCCAAGTCTAGAGCCCGGGGCGTGCCGCCGTGCGCCCCCGCCGCCGCCAGCCGGTACCGTCAGTGTGTGGCAGTAGCGCGGGAGAAGTCGGCAGTGGCCGCTGACCACCGTTCGATCTTGCCCAGCATCGCCGGTTTGCCGTGGTGGAGCGCCGTGGCGGTGGCGGTGGTCGCGACCGCGATCGGAGTGGCGTTCGACGCCGGCTCCGGAGACAAAGAACTGACCATCGTCTTCTCCGCCCTCTACGCGATGGGCTGTATCGCCGCGGTGCTCATGGTGCAGCAATCGGCCGTGTTCACGACGGTGGTCCAGCCCCCGTTGATCCTGTTCGTGAGCGTGCCCAGTGCGTACTGGCTGCTGCGTGGCGGCGGGTTCCCTGGCCTCAAGGCCATCGTCATCAACTGCGGCTATCCCCTGATCGAGCGATTCCCGCTGATGCTGTTCACGGCGGCGGCCGTGCTGCTGATCGGAATGGTCCGCTGGTACCTCGGGATGTTGGGCGGAGCCGCGAAGCGCGAGACCACCGACGACGCCACCCCGAAGCGGGCAACACTCAGCGACCGCATCGGCGCCGTGCTTACCTCCGCCCTGACCCGCAACCCCGCGCACGCCATCGAGAAGCCGGCTTCCCGCGAGGAGCGCCCGGGCCAGCGTCCCCGTCGCGCCACCTCGGAGGCCCGCCGGGCCGCGCGGCAGGGTTCTGGGTCCCGATCCCGGACCCGCTCCACCGAGCGCCGCGCCGCGGCCAACGGCTCGGCGCCGACGCGTTCGCGGCACGTTCGGCCGGACATGGACGGCGCGACCGCAGAACGTCCGCGGCGCCGCCCGGCAGACATGCGCGACGAGCTGCCACCCCGCCGGCGCCCGGCTCCCGACATGCGCGACGACCGGCAGCCTCGACGCCGGCCGGCACCCGAGCGGCACGACGAACAACCGCGGCGGCGTCCCCGTCCGCCCCAAGACGCGGCGCGCGACGGCAAACCGACGCCGAGAACTCCGCGCGGCGGCTTCCAGCCTGCCGAAGGTGCTGAATCGCTGCCTCGGCGTCGGCCGGCGCCGAGGTCCGGTGAGGGCCGCGGCAACGGGACCGGCACCCGTCATCCGGTCTCCCAAGTGCGCTACCGCAGGGCCGCCGGCGACGAGCCCGACGCTTCGCCCCGCACTCCCTCCCGACAGCCGCGCGATCACGCCGACTCTTGGGAATTCGACATCTAGCCAAGCCGACTTACGCCGCGCTTGCATCCACGCTCAGCCTCGATCCACCTATGAATCGGGGGTTGCCGAGGCGTTGCGACGGCCAAAAAATCCGACTGAACCGGCATGAGTCATCGACACCAGCCGAAACTATTCTGCCGATATCCGGCTGCTGGAGACACTTTTTTTCGAATAAATAAAACAACAAAACTGGTCGTTGGCTGGAATTCAGCTGCCAACTTACTGTGAATTCTGGAGGGTTGCCCTGCCGCGGCTGCGAGGTCGGGATGACCACACCCGACCGGACGCCGACACCCGCTGAACAGGGGGTACACCCTGGCCCTCAGGCGGAGACCTGCGGCCCGGTCAGGACGATCGTTTCGTCGGCCCGTCGGTTTCTCGTTTTCCACTGCGCGGACTTTGTGGCGACCGGGGTTCAATTGGCTCATTCCGTTCTGAGGGCTACGATGCGGTTTGTCCGTCCCGCCCCCTGCATTTCCGTCCTCCCGTCATGACGTCGGATTGACGCTGCGCGAACTTCGGCAGCGAATTGCCCCACCGTTTTAAGTTGCTGCTGAGAGAGCTGATCGATGCCGCAGATCCAGACAGTTCCGCCTGAAAAGCCGCGCAATGGCCTGGCCGGTCTCAAACACTGGCGCTACGACCTCCGGTCGGGTTTCACAGTGGCCATGATCTCGCTGCCGTTCTCGATGGGTATCGCGATCACGTCGGGGGCGCCGCCGATCTGCGGGATCGTGTCGGCGATCATCGCCGGTTTCGTCCTGCCGTTTTTGGGCGGCTCGTATGTGACCATCAGCGGCCCGGCAGCGGGGCTGGCGCCGGTTCTGTTCGCTGGCATGATCACCCTGGGACAGCTCCGCTTGGGCGAGGGTGCCTCGCAATCCGAGCTGCTTGCGGTGGGATATCCCCTGGTTCTGGTCGCCATCGCCCTTGCGGGCGTGTTGCAGTTCATTCTTGCCAGGTTGAAGGTGGCCCGCCTGAGCGCCATCTTCCCGGCGGCGGCCATTCAGGGCATGCTGGCTGCGATCGGCCTGATGATCATCGCCAAGCAGATCCCGCTGTTCATGGGTGTGCCTTTCGAAGGCCACGACTTCTGGACGATCGTGGCCGAAGTTCCCCGCCATGCCGGGTCGATGAACCTTCAGGTCTTCGCCCTGGGGATCGGCTGCTTGGCGGGGCTTTTCGCGCTGACGGCAATGCCCGGGCGGCTACTGAAGGTGATGCCGCCTCCGGTCTGGGTGTTCTTCGCCGGCACGCTCGCGAGCGTGTTCATCCTGAAGCTGGACAAGCACTACCTGATCGACGTTCCCGGTTCGATCATGGACGGGATCGTCCTGCCCCAGTTCGGAACGGTGCTCGCCCATCCTGAACTATGGCTGGCGCTGGCCTACCTGGCCATCACCCTGGTCTTGGTCGACGGGGCCGAGTCCCTGGCGACGATCGCAGCCGTGGACAAAATCGATCCCTTTCGCCGCCGCTCCGACCCCGATCGGACCCTGCAGGCCATGGGAGTGTCCAACGTCGCCTCCAGCACGCTCGGTGGCTTGACCATCATCCCCGGCATGATCAAGAGCACCGCCAACATTCTGGGCGGGGGCCGGACCCAGTGGGCCAACTTCTACAACGCCTGCTTCCTGATGATCTTCGTGGTGCTGTTCAGCAACCTGATCAACTTGGTCCCCTTGACGGTGTTGGCCGCCGTCCTGGTGTTCATCGGCTACAAGCTGTGTAAGCCCGAGGTGTGGCGCAATGTCGCACGGGTCGGGACGGAGCAGTTCGTTGTCTTCGCGATCACCCTGCTCGTGACGTTGACGACGGACCTGCTCATCGGTCTCCTCGCCGGCGTCGCCGTGAAATTGCTACTGAATCTGTGGTTGGAAGGTCTTTGGCACACCTCGCACAACTCCTCGGATTCGGCCAAGCCGAGTGTTGTCCGCCGTTTCCTCGGTCTCTTCCGCAATCCGGTGTCGCAGCGGGATTTCGATGAGGGTGTCTACCACCTGTACCTGGATGGCCCCCTGGTGTGTTTCAACCTGTTCCACGTCATTCGGGAGTTGGAGCAGCATCCGCCGGAGACACAGACGGTGCAGCTGCACTTGAGCTCACGAGTACCCCTCGTCGATCACACGACGAGTGAGACCCTTCGATATTTCCTGGAGGAGTCCAGCGGCCAGGACAAGATCCCGACGCTTGTGATCGAGGGATGGGACAACATGCGGCCCCTCTCGAAGCACGAGACGAGCACGCGGATCGCCCTGGCCGACGTCGCGACGTTGGAGAACCCCCAACCAGCCGATTGACGACAATTCTTCACCGAACGGCGCCGGCTGACGCCGCGCCTGCGGTCGCCGCTAGCGCCGATCCGGCCGGATCTCGCGAGGCAAGGCGAACACCAGGGTCTCGTTGGCGGTGGCCACCGGGTACACCGTGCCGTAGCCGTACTCGGCAAGCCGCTCCAGCACCCCACGGACCAGGATCTCCGGCACCGACGCACCCGAGGTGACGCCGATGGTCTGCACCTCGCCTGCTTCGGGAGCCAGCCACGCCGGGTCGATGTCGTCGGCGTAGTCCACCAGGTGGGCAGCGCGGGCACCGGCGCCCAGCGCCACCTCGACCAGTCGGCAGGAGTTCGAGGAGTTCCGCGAGCCCACCACGATCACCAGCTCGCACTCGGGGGCCATCGCCTTGACCGCGGTCTGGCGGTTCTGGGTGGCGTAGCAGATGTCGTCGCTGGGCGGATTCTGCAGGTTCGGGAATCGCTCACGCAGCTTGTGCACCGTCTGCATGGTCTCGTCCACGCTGAGCGTGGTCTGCGACAGCCACACGATCTTGTTCTCGTCACGTACGGTCACGGCGGCTACAGCATCTAAGCCGTCGACCAGCTGCACGTCGTTGGGGGCCTCGCCGATGATCCCGACGACCTCTTCGTGGCCGGCGTGGCCGATCAGCAGGATGTCGTAGCCGTCGCGGGCGAATCGCTTGGCTTCGTTGTGCACCTTGGTCACCAGCGGGCAGGTCGCGTCGATCACCCGCAGGTTGCGGTCGGCGGCCGTCTCATGCACCGTCGGTGCCACGCCGTGGGCGGAGAACACCACGATCGCGCCTTCGGGCACCTGATCGGTCTCGTCCACGAAGACCGCGCCCTTATTCGTCAGGGTGTCCACCACATGCTTGTTGTGCACGATCTCGTGGCGCACGTAAACCGGGGCACCGTGCTTCTCCAGGGCCCGCTCGACGGTCTCGACTGCCCGGTCCACACCCGCGCAGTACCCGCGTGGCTCCGCCAGCAACACCCGCTTGCCGGCCGGAGCGCCGCCCACCCGCGCGGCTGAACTGTAGGCAATCTCCACGTCGACGGTTTGGGGCATGGCAACCAGCGTACGGTCTGCCGACACGCAACCGCCAGCTCGCGTCATGCCGGTCAATACTTGGAGATGACCGGCAGGTAAGGCAGGCTGGGGGCCATGGCAACTGCACCCTTTGGAGTCCGGCTTCTGGTCGGCGCGGCCACCGTCGCGGTCGAGGAGACCCTGAAGCTGCCGCAAACCATCCTGACCTACCCGATGACGCTGGCCAGCCAGGCCGCGCACGCGGTGATGCGCTGGCAGCAAGGTGTCGCTGATCTGGTCAACAAGGGCGACACCACTCTCGAGTCGCTGTTCCCGCCGAAGGATGAGCAGCCGGAGTGGGCAACCTTCGATGACGACATCGAGGACAGTTTCGACGGCGGTGCCGCGACCTTCGACGACGACGACACCGACCCGCGCACCGAAGGGCGCTTCGCCCTCTATTCGTTCAGCGAAGACGGGGCCACTCCGCCGAGCGCATCCGCCGTCAACGAGGCCCCGGCCGGCCGCAACGGTGCCGCGGACCCGACGGTGCCCGTCCCCGACCTGGTCGACGAGCTGGACTACGGCTCGCTGACCCTGGCCCAGCTGCGGGCCCGGCTGGCCTCGCTCAGCCTCGACGAGCTGGAGACCCTGCTCGCCTACGAAGAGGCCACCAAGGCCCGGGCACCGTTCCAGACGCTGCTGGCCAACAGGATCACCCGCACCACCGCGAAGTGAGCGCCCCCGCGCCGGGCGAATCCGCCGAGAACCCGTTCCCGGTCCGCGCGGTTGCCATCCGGGTCAAGGGCTGGATCGACCGGCTGGGTTCGGTGTGGGTGGAAGGGCAGCTCACCCAGATCAATCTGCGCCCGGGCGTGCGGACCGTGTTCATGGTGTTGCGCGATCCCGCCGCCGACATGTCGCTGACGGTGACGTGTAGCCCCGAAATGGTGGCTTCAGCGCCGGTCAAGCTGACCGAAGGCACCCAGGTGGTGGTCTGCGGCAAACCCAACTTCTACACCGCCCGGGGCACCTTCTCGCTGCGCCTGAGCGAGATCCGTGCCGTCGGCATCGGTGAGCTGCTGGCCCGCATCGAGCGGCTACGCCGCCTGCTGGACGCCGAGGGACTGTTCGATCCGCGCCTCAAACGGCCGCTCCCGTTCCTGCCGAGCACGATCGGCCTGATCACCGGGCGCGCCAGCGCCGCCGAGCGCGATGTCATGACGGTTGCCGGCACCCGGTGGCCGGCGGTGCGCTTCGCGGTGCGCAATACCGCCGTGCAGGGGCCGACCGCCGTCGTCCAGATTGTCGAGGCGCTGCGCGACCTGGACGCCGACGAAGCCGTGGAGGTGATCGTGCTGGCCCGCGGGGGCGGCAGCGTCGAGGACCTGCTGCCGTTCTCCGACGAGACCCTGTGCCGGGCCATCGCGGCGTGCCGAACCCCAGTGGTCAGTGCGATCGGCCACGAACCCGACAGCCCGCTGTGCGATTTGGTCGCTGACCTGCGCGCGGCCACCCCCACCGATGCGGCGAAGCGGATCGTTCCCGACGCCGCGGCCGAACAGGCGCTGGTCGACGACCTGCGCCGGCGCAGCGCGCAGGCGGTACGTAACTGGGTGGTACGTGAGGACCGCGTGCTGATGCAGCTGCGCAGCCGACCGGTATTGGCCGACCCGCTGCGTGCGCTGACCGAGCGCGGCGAGGAGATACGGCGTGCCCTGGCCGCGGTGCGCCGAGATGTCAGCCGGCTGATCACCGTGCAGAGCGAACGGGTGGGGCACCTGGCAGCGCGGCTGGCTACCCTGGGCCCGGCCGCGACATTGGCACGCGGCTACGCGGTCGTCCAGACTGTCGGCGCAGCGGGGCCGCACGTACTGCGGTCGGTCGACGATGCGGAGGCCGGCACCCGACTGCGAATCCGGGTGGCCGACGGGGCCGTCGCGGCGACGAGTGAGGGGCGACTTCTTGAAGGACGACTTCTTGAAAGACCGAGCGATGGCAGCTGAGCAAGCCGATCCGGTGACACCCGTTAGTGAGCTTGGCTATGAGCAATGCCGCGACGAGCTGATTGACGTGGTGCAGCGCCTGGAGCAGGGCGGGATGGATCTCGACGCGTCGCTGAGCCTGTGGGAAAGGGGCGAGCAGCTGGCCAAGCGGTGTGAAGAGCATCTGGCCGGCGCCCGGCGCCGGGTGCAGGAAGCGCTGGACGCCGAAGCCGGCGACGACGCCCGCGAGTGACTTCCCTCTTTACAAGACCACGGGAACTGAAACACGTTCAGTTATGCTCGCCCGATGGGTGATCCTTCACTGACTACTGAACTCGGCCGGGTACTTGTCACCGGGGGCTCCGGCTTCGTCGGAACCAATTTCGTCAAGACGCTGCTGGAGCGCGGCTACCAGGTACGGTCCTTCGACCGCGCACCGTCGAGCCTGCCCGACCACCCCAATCTGGAGAAGCTCGAAGGCGACATCTGCGACCCGCAGACCGTGGCCGCGGCGGTCGCCAACATCGACACCGTGTTCCACACCGCCGCGATCATCGATCTGCAGGGTGGCGCGAAGGTCACCGACGAGATCCGCCGGCGCAGCTTCGCGGTCAACGTCGACGGCACCAAGAACCTGGTCCAGGCCGGACAGCGGGCCGGGGTGAAGCGCTTCGTCTACACCGCCTCCAACAGTGTGGTGATGGGCGGCAAGGCCATCTCGGGCGGCGACGAAACCATGGCCTACACCACCAAGTTCAACGACCTCTACACCGAGACCAAGGTGGTCGCCGAGAAGTTCGTGCTCGGCGAGAACGGTGTTGACGGCATGTTGACCTGTGCCATCCGGCCGTCGGGCATCTGGGGCGACGGCGACCAGACCATGTTCCGCAAGCTGTTTGAAAGCGTGGTCGCCGGTCACGTCAAGGTGTTGGTCGGTAGCAAGCGCGCCAAGCTCGACAACTCCTACGTGCACAACCTGATTCACGGCTTCATCCTGGCCGCTCAGCACTTGGTTCCCGGCGGGTCGGCGCCCGGCCAGGCCTACTTCATCAACGACGATGACCCGATCAACATGTTCGAGTTCGCTCGACCGGTGATGGAGGCGTGCGGCGAGCGCTGGCCCCGGATCCGGGTTTCCGGCCGGATGGTGCGCGATGTGATGTTCGCCTGGCAGTGGCTGCACTTCCGGTTCGGCCTGCCCGAGCCGATGTTGGAACCCGGTGCGGTGGAACGGCTTTACCTGAACAACTACTTCTCGATCGCGAAGGCCGGTCGCGACCTGGGCTACCAGCCGCTGTTCACCACCGAGCAGGCGATGGCCGACTGCATGCCCTACTACAAGAAGCTCTTCGAGGCGGTCAAGGCCGAGGCGCATCCGCACCTGGCGACGGTGGTCGCCGAGCCGCACCCGGAGTAACCCCAGGTCCACTGGGAAGTTTCTCGGCGAACGCTGTATCCAGCTACCGGTCTGCGGTGACACGATAGCGACGTGAACGGCGTTGGGCCGCTGCCGGAACTGCCAGCCTTGGCGTGCAGTTCATGCGGCACTGGGCTGCCCGCGACCTTCAAGTTCTGCCACGAGTGCGGAGCGGCGGTTCTGGCCGCACCGATACCGGCTGAATACAAGCAGGTGACGGTGCTGTTCGCCGACGTGGTGCACTGGATGGACATCGCCGCGGCGGTGGGTGCCGAGCGGCTGCACGAGATCATGGCCGACCTCGCCGACCGCTGCGCGGCGGTGGTACAGCGCTACGGCAGCACGGTCGCACAGTGGACCGGCGACGGGATCATGGCGGTGTTCGGCGCCCCGGTTGCCGTGGAAGACCATGCTGTGCGGGCCTGCCTGGCGGCGTTGGGTGTTCAAGAGGAATCCAAGCGGCTTGCTGTCGAGGTCGCTGAGCGCGACGGTATCGAGCTGCGGTTGCGGGTCGGGCTGAACTCCGGTGAGGTGATCGCCGGCGGGATCGGCTCACGACAGTTCGGCTACGCCGCGGTGGGTGAGCAAGTCGGTATGGCCCAGCGGATGGAGTCAGTCGCGCCGCCGGGCGGAATCATGCTGAGCATGTCGACAGCCGGGTTAGTCGAGAGCATGGCTGCGCTGGGTGATGTCGAGTTGGTTCGGATCAAAGGCGCCTCCGAACCCGTGCCCGCCCGCCGCCTGTTGGGCATGGCCGAGCGGCATCGCGCGGTCCGACGTGCGGAGTCGATCTTGATCGGCCGGCACGGGGAGCTGGCCACCGTAGCGGCGATGGTGGACCGCGCGATCCACGGTTACGGCAGCGCGGCCAGTGTGGTGGGGGCGCCGGGCATCGGGAAGAGCCGGATGGCCCGGGAGGTCGCGGCGGCCGCGGCCGGTCGCGGCGTGAAGGTGGTGTGGGCGTTCTGCGAGTCGCATGCCGGTGACATCCCGTTCCAGGCCGTGTCGAGGCTGCTGCGGGCGAGCCTCGGTGTGGATGATCGGCGCGGCGAGGACGCCCGCGCACGGGTGCGAGACCGCTTTGGGCAGGCCGACGCGCAGGATCTGCTGCTGCTCGATGATCTGCTGGGTATCGCCGACCCTGCTGTGCCGCTGCCCCAGATCGACGCCGATACCCGCCGCGGCCGGCTGAAAGCGCTGGTCAACTCGGCGTCGTTGACCCGTACCGAACCGACCTTGTTCATCATCGAGGATGCGCACTGGATCGATGCCGTCAGCGAATCCCTGATCGCCGACTTCTTGGCGGTGCTCCCCCGCACCCCATCGCTGGTGCTGATCACCTACCGACCCGAATACCGTGGCACGCTGACACATCTACCCGGTGCACAGAAAATAGTCCTTGCCCCGCTGGATGATTCGGATATCGCGGCACTGACCGGCGAACTGTTGGGATCGGATCCTTCGGTCGGTGAGCTGGCCGCGATCATCGCCGGGCGAGCCGCCGGAAATCCGTTCTTCGCCGAGGAGATGGTGCGGGAGTTGGCCCAGCGCGGGACGCTGGCCGGCGAACACGGCGGCTACGTCTGCCGCACGAGGGCCGCGGACGTCACCGTGCCACCCACCGTGCAGGCGGCCATTGAGGCGCGAACCGATCAGCTCAGCAGCGGGGCCAAACGAACGCTGAACGCGGCCTCGGTGATCGGAGCACGCTTCGGCGCGCAGCTGTTGCCCGCACTGGGCGTCGATGCGGTGTTCGACGAGTTGCTCGAGGCGGAGCTTATCGATGAGATTGATCGCACCGCGAGCGCCGAGTACGCCTTTCGGCATCCGTTGATCCGCACGGTGGTCTACGAATCGCAGCTCAAGTCCGATCGCGCTCAATGGCACCGGAAGCTGGCCGCTGCGATTCAAGAACGTGCTCCCGGCTCGCTGGAGGACAACGCGGCGCTGATAGCCGAACACCTGCAGGCCGCGGGTGAGCTGCACGCGGCGTATGCCTGGCACATGCGCGCCGGGGCGTGGTCCACCAACCGTGATCTGGTCGCGGCTCGCGGCAGCTGGGAGCGGGCTCGCCGTATCGCCGATGCGCTGCCGGCCGTGGACCCAGAATATTTGTCAATGCGCATTGCCCCACGAACCATGTTGTGCGCCACTGACTGGCAAGCCCGAGAGGTCCAGGAAAGCCGCAGTCGCTTCGAGGAGCTGCAAGAGTTGTGCGACGCGGCCGGGGACCAGGTGTCGCTGGCCATCGGGATGACCGCGCTGGCCACCGAGCTGCTCTACGCAGGCCACTCACGTGAGGGCTCGAAGCTGGCATCCCAGCAGATGGCGCTGTTCGAGTCGATCGGCGATCGCTCCCCGACCATGGGCTTGGCGTTCATGGCGTTCGTCAACTGGCTCTGTGTCGGTGAATTCGGTGAGATCTTGCGGTGGTCGCAGACCATCGTCGACCTGGCCGAGGGCGACCCAGCCAAGGGCGCCAACTTCGGTGTGGGTTCACCTCTTGCGATCGCACTGGCATGGCGCGGCAGCTCCCGGTGGTGGCTGGGCCGTCCCGGATGGCCGCAAGACCTCCACGATGCCGTTGCGATGGCCCTAAGCAGCAACGCGGAAACCCTGGGCAGCACCGTCGCTTGGACCTACGGTTTCGCGTTGCAGTACGGGGTGCTTCGGCCCAGCGCCGCCGCGCAACGCGCCTGCGAGGAGGCGGTGCAATCTGCCCAACAGGCCAGCAGCGACCGCGCGCTCGGGCTGGCCGGCTATGCGCTCGGTGTCGTGCTGCTCAATCGGGACAACGCAACCGACCGTCATCGGGGGCTGGAATTGATCCTGCAGAGCCGCGATATCTGGCTGCGCAAGCGCGCCCTGTTCCTCATCCCGGTCACCGACGTGTGGGCCGCCCGGGAGAAGGCCCACAGCGGCGACCGCGACGCCGCCATCACCGCGATGCGCGAAGCGGTCGACGACTTGCGCGGTGCCGGAAATGTCTTCTACGGCATGTGGGCCACCGGCGTCCTGGTGGAGACACTGGCCGAGCGCGGCTCCGAGGGCGACCTGACCGAAGCCGACGAGGCGATCCACTGGCTGGCGAGCCTCCCGGCAGGTCAAGGTTCGGCGATGTGCGAGATCGTCATGCTGCGGTTGACTGCACTGCTGTGCAAGGCACGCGGTGACGTCGCGGCCGGCACCGAAGCGGTGAATCGCTATCGCGTCCTGGCGGAATCGCTTGGCTTCGAACGTCATATCGACTGGGCGAGGGAGCTTACGAGAACAGCTCCATGAAGTTGTCCAAGGTGCCGATGGCCGCGAACAGTGCCGGTGGAGCCCCGAGCAGCAGATCGAACGGGACCAGACCGGAATAAGCCGCCACCGGAAGCCCGATCGCGTCAAGAAGGTCACCGGCTAGAAGCTGGTCGACAAAGATGTTCGCGGCGTATGCGGGGAGGCTGGTGAACAGCGCACTGACCGCGTCGGCGGCGGGCAGCAGCGCCGAGTAGTCGTAGGCCAGCGTGCTGTTGATCATGGTGATGATGTCGGCCACCGGTGAATTGAGCGTCACGTCGGAAACCGGGAAGCCCGCGAGCGTGAGAATCCCCTCCATCACATCGTCAAACGTCGGGTTCTCGGGAGCGAATCCGTGGGTGTAGATCGAGTCCGCGAAGGGCAGCCAGGGCGCGAGCTGCTCTTCATAGCTGACCGGATTCGCAATGGCGTTGAGGGCGTCGGTGATTCCCTGCTGCAAGCCGCTACCCAATGCCGTAGAAAGCTGGCCCAGGTCGATCTGCGGGAACAACCCGAACGTCGTGGGGACATTCGCCGGCCCCTGATTCCATCCTTCGTCGATGCTGCCGTAGCCGAGGTTCACCAGGATCCGAGTGACAGGCTCCAGCAGGTCATACAGGGGCTGGCCGATCCCGGGGAGGAACAGCAGCGGCATCAGCAACGGCAGGCTCGCGCTCGGGATCATGTAGTAGTCGGTGAGGCCTTCGCCGGACAGCGCCTCGGATCCCGGCAGCAGAATCGCACTTTCGATCTGCTCGGGGGTGAGGTTCGCATAGATGAAGTGCTGGGTGAAGTTTCCTATCAGAGCGTTGAGGACCGACAACAGATTGAGCGGGTAGTGCGGAAAGTCGGCGCTGGCATCGTATTCGAGGGTGTAGATGTCGGTCGGATACAGATCCGACGGGGTCGGGGGGCTGAACGGGAAGTTCGCGGCGGTGAAGGCCCAGCTGTTGCCGGCCGGAAAATCGAAGGTGTTCAACAGGCCGCCGTTGGGGTTGTTGACATCGCCCACCAGCACGAAGTGCACCAGGTCGCTGGGGACACCCGCGTCGCGGAGTTGCGGCATGATCTGCGAGGCCACCGCGGCGCTCTGCGAGTAGCCGAAAACCACGAGGGGATTATCCGACGTCACCCCGCCGGCGGCGATCTGGTTTTGGATGTCGGAGAGCATGATCGGTTGTCCGTGGCTCACCGACGCCCCGAATCCCATGCTCTTGACACCGGTGATCGGATAGAGCTCGTTGGGCAGCAGCGCGGCCTGCATCGTGCCGGTGAAGCCGCCGGGCTCCAGATACAGCGTGTTGATCGCATCGAGAAACTGCGGGGGCGGCAGCATCGGGCCACCGCTACCGTCATACACCAATGCCGTACCGCCGCCGGTGAGTTGGATGTCTCGGGCCTGCGGGGCGGATGAATACGCCACTGGGGGGACGGCGATCAGGCTGGTGCCGGACACCACCGTACTTATGGCGGTTAAGGCGACCGGCAAAGTCGGTGCACGCCTCACCGTCCTTCGCGCCGTCACAGTCGGCGCATCTCTCGTGCCAACGCGGCGTTCTCGAGAAAGGAGCTGAGGTCCGGCGGATAGTGGAGCCGTTCCGGCCGAGTTCCACTGTGGAACATCGCCCCGATGGCTTCGATCGGATGAAGGTGCTTGAGGTGCGGCACGTGCAACGGATGGGCGTGTACCGCAGACAACGTGGACATGGGGGTCTTCTTTCTGCTGCACTGTGATCGGACGATCGTGACTCTGTTCCGACACGCAGTACGCAGTAGTGGACTACTGCAATCTCCCCCGGTTGCACCAGAGCAGTAACGAGTCCATCCCCTGCACCCGCACGACCATTCTCTCGAACGGCTGCGCGCAACGCAGCGATCTACTTCGGCGACGACTTAGTCAGCCGCATGGGTGACGACTTGGGCCACCGAATCCGGGAAAGCGCCCAAGGAATTCGAGGCTGACCGCCTATGCCTGCGCCCACCGCAATGCGGTCTGGTGCACATCTTCAACGGAGCCCCTGAACAGCTGGATGACTTGCAGGTTGAGGTCATAATGCGTCGCGACCCAGCCGATTCCGCGTTCGCAGTCAACGCGCAGCAAGGTGCCGTCTTTGGCCCAATCGTGACCGCACGATCGTGGGGGAATCATGTCAGCCCTCCCCGCTTAGTGCCTGGTATCGATGCGTCCATATCAATCATCACGGGCATGGGGCTGGTGTAGTTCAGTGGTGCACTACTGCAGTCTCCGTACCTACCGGCGGAGGGGGCGCAAGGCTGCGAGTTCGTCACGGCAGTTGGTGTCGGTCTTCAACATCGCCCGGTAGATGTGGCTTTCGACAGTGCGAACCGAAACGGTCAGTCGCTGGGCAATTTCCCGGTTGGACAATCCCGCGCTGATCAACATCACGATTTCTTGCTCGCGATCGGTCAGTGGTAAGGGCTGTGCGGCCTGGCGCAGCGCCGGGGTGCTCGCGCCACCGCATTGTTCGGCAAGGGCGGCGGCGCGGGTCGAGCAAACCAACGCTGTTCCCCGCAGGTCTTGGCGGCGGTACTCGATCGCGGCCTGGGCGGCAGCATCGACCGCGGCAACCAGATCCCCCATACGCTCGAAGTCCAGCGACACCGTGGTCATTTCCGCGGCATCTCCGTCGTGTAGCGCGGCGGCGAAGCGGGCTGCCAGGCCTACCCGCGGCCCCTCGACGACATCTTCGAGCTCGCGTAGTCGGGCCGCGCCGGTGCGATCCCCGAACTGAGCGGCGGTCTGCAGACAGATCACTTCCGCCGCGAATTGCCCTTTGGCCGCGGCTGCCTCGGCCGCCGACCTCACGACGGCAATCGCCTCCCTGAGTGCGCCCTGGCCTGCGACCACCCACGCCCGGGCCAGGCTCCGGTCGCAATCGAGCAAGCGGAACGGACGTGGCGACTTGTCGAGCGTGGCGAGGGCAGCGGCAGCCTCATCGATTGCACCTCGCATGGCTGCCGCGGTGATGCCAGGCACGAGATAGCGGTATCCCCAACCGATGGCATGGCTGGCGGACAATCCTGCTTCCGCCTGATCCAGCAGCCGGCACGCGGCGTCGAGGCGGCCCGCACCCAGGGCCGCCAGGCCCGCGACGGCGACACCGAGTGACCCCGCCGCCCCAGGTAGCTGGGCGGCCTGCTGTCTGACCCGCTCGGCCGCCTCGACGGCTTCGCCCACCCGCCCCGCCATCAGCAAGGCGCCGATGTGTGCATCGGCGATGTTGAAACTCATCTGCGGAGCGTCAAGAGAGCGGGCAGCGACGCCATACCCGGCCTCCGCGGTGGCCACGGCCTCGGCCGTCCGCCCCGCGTCCGCGGCGATGGCGGCACGCACCCAGGCGATCTCGGCGCCGACAACGGCGGGCAACTCCTCCATCTCAAGCGCTTCGACGGCCTGCCTCGCCGCATCCGGGCGGTCCACGGCAAACCAGTACACCGTGAGGAAGGCATCGATGTAACTGCGAGCCTGCCGCGGCACGGTGCGCGAAGCCTCATCGATAATTTCCTTCGCCCGCGCGGGCTCACCGAGCGCCCAGAGCATGTTGCTGGCCCGCAGAAACGCCAACCGGGCCCGCTCGCCGTCGGCCAAGTCGCTGGCGGAGATCTCGGCGAGCACACTGTCGGCCTCCCGACCACGGCCCAGCCACGACAATGCGTGTGCACGAACGAAACTCGACTCCGGCCCGCCACCGCCGCGGATCGCCGCTCCGGCAAGTCGTTCGGCGAGTGCCAAGTCCGCCAGCCAGACGGCGCCACGAGCGGCCTCGACCAGCAAATCGGCGTCGGGGGTGAGGTCGGAGTCGAGGCTCAGGGTGGCGCGGCGCACCACCACCTGGACGTCGTCTCGATCATCGGCTTTGGCGAGTTCAGCGGCCACCACTCCACGCAACCGCCGTAGCCGGGTGGCCGGCGCGCGGGCACGGCGCACTTCACCGTAGAGCGGATGTGCAACCCGTACTTGAACACCGCCGACCATGGACTCCAGCGTGATCAGGCCGCGAGTATCGGCCTGCTCGACTGCGACAGGATCGGTGATCCGGGTCAGGGCGGCCAGATCGATTGGCTCCCCGACTGCCAGCGTGTCGATCACATCGCTGATCGGCCCGGGCAGGGTTCCGAAGCGAGATTCGATGAGCTCGACCAGGCTGAGCGGCATGATCGGAGCCCCAATCCACCGCCAGTAGCCGCGCTGTTGCGCGATCCGGCCGTCGGCGACCTCCTGCTCGACGATGTGACGCAGATACAACACGTTGCCGTGCGTCAGCTTCCAGAGCCGCTGAACCGCATCAGAATCCACCGGTCCCGCCATAGCCGCCGACAGCAGCGTGGCGGTCTCCTCGATCGACAACGGCTGCAGGTCGAGCCGTTCGAACCGACCAGACGTCCAAATCTCATGCACCGCAGCGGGAATGGACTCGCCGTCACGTACGGTGAGAATCACCTTCGCCAGGTTCCGCTGCACGATCTGGTGCACGACGAAGGCCGACATGTCGTCGAGCAGATGCGCGTCATCGATGCCCACCACAACTGTGGCGCCAGCGGGGGCGGCCACCAGTGACTCGATCACCCCCCGCAACAACTGAACCGTGTCAGTAACTCCCGGCGGTGTCCACGCCGCGAAGGCGCCGAGCGGAATTGCGCGCGCCGCAGATGTGCCTACCGCCCAACGCGTTTCACCGCCCCGCGACTCGGCGGCCGACAGTGCCTCACGTGCAATCCGGCTTTTCCCCACACCCGAGGCACCATGGACAACGATTCCGGCGACATCCGAGGCCATGAGGGCGCTCTCGAAAGTCCGCATCTCGGCCGGACGGGCGGTCAAAGGCCACGACAAACGCATGATCCCGCCCTGATTGTCGCGCTCATAGCTACGCCGCCAATCCGGAATTTCATCCGACCGGAAAAGAATAGACTTATCCACCCTGACCAGCTACTTATCGGGCGATCGGCGCTCCGGGGCAATACCGGTTCCCGGACCGCCAGCGCCCTTCCCGACGCGACACTCCGCGAGGTGTTTCCCCAGAAGATCGGTCGCTGCCCCGGGTTTCCCGGCAAAATCGCGAGAACACTTTCCAATCGAGGGGTCTTATGGACACGGTCCTGGTTACCGGCGCGTTCGGGCTGGTCGGTTCGGCGGTGGTGCGGCAGTTGGCCGCCGATGGCCGCGCTGTCGTCGCGACGGACCTCGACATCCCGGCCAACCGCAAGGCGGTCGCCGCACTGCCGGCATCGGTGCAGGTGCGCTACGCCGATCTGACCGATCCGGCGGCGGTCGACGCCCTGGTCGGCACTGTCCGGCCGGCCGCGATCATCCACCTGGCCGCGGTGATCCCACCGTTCATCTACACGCGCCGCGACCTGGCGCATCGGGTCAACGTCGAGGCCACCGGGCACCTTCTGGCGGCCGCCGCCGCCCAAACCGAACCACGGGGTTCATCCGGCGGTTCCAGCTTCGGCTCTCCTGCGTCGAGCCTCGCTAAACCGCCCCGATTCGTGCAGGCCTCCAGCATCGCCGTCTACGGCTCACGCAACCCGCACACCGTCCCCGGCGTGCTGACCGCCGACACCCCTACCAATCCCGCGGACGTCTACGGCGACCACAAAGTGCAGGCCGAAAAGCTGGTGCGCGCCTCCCCGCTGGACTGGGTGATCCTGCGGCTCGGCGGGGTGCTCACCGTGGACCCGGGCTCCTACATGAAGCTCGACAACCTGTATTTCGAGCAGCTGCTCCCCACTGACGGCAGACTGCAGACCGTCGATGTCCGCGATGTCGCATCCGCGTTCGTCGCCGCCACCACCGCCCCCGTCATCGGAGAAACCCTGCTGATCGGCGGCGATGACTCGCACCGCCAGGTCCAGGGCGACGTCGCACCGGCGATGGCCGCTGCGTTGGGACTGGTCAACGGCCTGCCCGCCGGCCTTCCGGGTAACCCCGATCGCGACGACGACTGGTTCAACACCGACTGGATGGACTCCAGGCGCGCCCAGGAGGCACTGGGTTTTCAGCACCACTCCTGGCCGGACATGTTGGCCGAGACGGCGGCCCGCGCCGGCGCGCAGCGCTACCTGCTGCGGGCCGTCGCTCCCCTGGCCCGCGCCGTACTGCGCACCCGCGCCCCCTACTACCGCAGCGGCCGCCGGTTCGCCGACCCGTGGCAGGCCATCGCCGACAGATGGAGTGACCCGCGCCCATGAACCACGAATTCACTCCCACCCAACGACGCGCGCTGGCGGTCTTCACCGTGATCGCATTGGCGTTCGGCGCCTATTTCCTGCGCACCTACTTCGTGCTGATCGTGGTGGCCGCGGTCGGCGCCTACCTGTTCAACCCGTTGTTCCGGCGGCTCAACAGCAAGGTGTCCACCGGTCTGGCGGCTACCGGGACCCTGTTGGCCGCCTTGGTCGCCGTTATTGTCCCGGTCGGTTTGTCGGTCTTTCTGGCCGTCGTGCAGATCTCTCGCACCGTGGGCGAGGTTGCCGAATGGGTGCAGGCCACCGACCCCAACGCCCTGGGCGACAAGGTGCTGAAGTTCATCAACGGCACGCTGGCCAAGGTGCCGTTCGTGCACGTCGAGCTGACCATGGAATCGCTGCGCGGGGCGATGGTCAACGTGGCGCAGAAGGGCGGCGAGCTGCTGTTGCACGTGTTGCAGGGCGCCGTCGGCGGCGTGGTCGGCGCGGTCACCTCGGCGATCATCTTCTTGTACGTGTTCCTGGCACTGCTGACCCACCGCGAGGAACTGCACACGCTGATCCGGCGGCTCAACCCGCTCGGCGGCGAGGTGACCGATCTCTACCTGGCCAAGATGGGCTCGATGGTGCGCGGCACCGTCGGCGGCCAGTTCGTCATCGCGTTCTGCCAAGGCGTCGCCGGAGCCGCCTCCATCTACATCGGCGGATTCCACCAGGCGTTCTTTATCTTCGCGATCCTGCTGACCGCACTGTCGGTGATTCCCCTCGGCGGGGGCATCGTGACCATGCCGTTCGGCATCGGCATGGCGCTGTTCGGCAATGTCGTCGGTGGGCTGTTCGTGTTCTTCTTCCACCTGATCGTGGTGACCAACATCGACAACTTCCTGCGCCCGGTGCTGGTGCCGCGCGACGCCCGGCTCAATTCCGCACTGATGCTGCTGGCCGTTTTCGCCGGGATCGCCATGTTCGGCTTCTGGGGCATCGTGATCGGTCCGGTGCTGATGATCATCATCGTCACCACCATCGACGTTTACCTGGCGGCGTTCTCCAGCGAGGAGACGGGCGAGGAGCTGCTCGCAGACAGTTAGCGCACTTGCGTTTTGCCGCGCAGACGCACACTGCCGCAAGTTTCCGCACGCCGATGCGCATTCCTGGTCACCACGACGGCTTTATGATCCGTGCGTGGGGTCGGTCGGGTCGCGCGTGGGTACACGCTTCGGGCCGTACCAGCTCACCCATTTGTTGGGTCGTGGCGGGTTCGGCGAGGTCTATGCGGCCCACGACGTCGAGAAAGACCGCATGGTCGCTCTCAAACTAATGACTGCCGAGTACTCCGCCGACCCGGTTTTTCGGCAACGTCTGTTCCGTGAAGCCAGCACCGCCGGGCGCCTCAACGAACCCCACGTCATACCAATCCACTCCTACGGCGAAATCGACGGCCAGCTCTACATCGACATGCGCCTCGTCGAGGGCACCGACCTGCAAAAACTGCTCGCCCACACCGGCCATCTGAACCCCGATCGGGCTGTGTGGATCGTCCGCCAGATCGCCTCAGCACTCGACGCAGCCCACGCCGCCGGCCTGGTGCACCGCGACATCAAACCCGCGAACATCCTGCTCACCGGCGACGACTTCGCTTACCTCGCGGACTTCGGCTTGGCCAACGCCGCCACCGACACCAAACTCACCAACACCGGTACCACCATCGGCACCATGGCCTACCTCGCCCCCGAACGCTTCACCCATCTCGCCACTCCGGACCACCGCGCTGACATCTATGCGTTGGCGTGCGTCCTCTACGAATGTCTGACTGGTACGCAGCCCTACCAGGCCGCGGACCTACCCGCACTGATGGGCGCCCACCTCAATGCGCCTGTCCCCCAACCCAGCGCCCGCCGACCCGGCGTGCCGCCCGCATTCGATGACGTCGTCGCCATCGGGATGGCCAAGGACCCCAACAATCGCTACCCCACTGCCGGTGCACTGGCCACGGCGGCGCAGCAGGCGCTGGCCCCTCCACACCTGAACCCTTATCAGGCCCAGACCCAGGCCGCATCCACAGCACCGGCCTCGCCCAAACCAGCACGCCGACGCCCCAGCCGCCGCGCCGTGCTCACCACCGCACTGACGCTCGTCGGCCTCATCCTCGCGGTCCTGGGGATCAAGGCCCTACCCCACCCGACAGCACACCCGAAAGCCCAGGAGCGCAACGGAACCCAGCAGTCCGGCTCGCAGCAGAAGAGCCCCCCGGGACAAACCCAGTTGCAGTTCGACTTCCTCACACTGCTCGGCGTGACGGCGGACGGGGACGGCAACGTCTACGCCGCCGGAAGTCCGTGGAACACCATCACCGTGATGAAGCTGGCGGCCGGGTCCACCACGCCGATCGAACTGCCGATCTCAGACCTCAAGAACGCGTCCGACATCGCGGTGGACAGCACTGGGGCCGTCTATGTCGCCGACTTCACGAGCAAGCGGGTGCGGAAACTCCCCGACGGGTCGAGTTCGACGATCGATCTGCCCTTCCCCGAGCTCGCGGGCCCGGTCGGTGTGGCCGTGGACACGGACGGCACCGTCTACGTCAACGACCAGGTTAATTACGGAGACAACAACATCTGGAGACTCGCGCCCGGGTCGGATTCTCCTGTCAGGCTGCCGATCAGCGGAAGGTTTGTTCTGCCGTCGTTGGCAACAGACGCAGCAGGCAACCTGTACATGTGTCGCTTCGCCGGCCAAGTTGTGAAGCTAGCGGCCAGCTCGTACACCGAGACCGTGGTGCCGTTTACCGGTCTCCAGCGACCCGAAGGCGTCGCCGTCGATAAGGAGGGCAGCATCTATGTCACCGACACGAGCGCCAACAAGGTAGTCAAACTGCCCGCCGGCTCCGCGAGACAGATCGAGTTACCGTTCACCGGCCTCCAGAACCCATCGAATATCTCGGTCGATGCGACCGGCAGTGTTTACGTTGCCGACCTTGGCCAGGTTCGCATCAGCAATGGCTACGAGGGGCGGGGCCGCGTCTTCAAGCTGGTGACGTAGTAGTCCCCTACCGGCTCGCGGGCAGTGGCGTCTGCGACTGCACGCCCGCCGCCATGGTCCGGAACAGCTCAGGGCCGCCCGCGCCGGAGATCGCCAGCTGGGCCGCCCCCGCCTTTCCGGCCAACCGAGTGGTCCACACCTGATCGCCGTCGCCCTGGTACACCACCCAGCGGGTGCCGTCGACGTCCTCGGTCCCGGTCGGGTGTAGTCCGGGGCTGATGGACGCGACCAGCGGGACCTCGTCGGCGTTGCTCTGCGTCAGGCTGACATACATCCCGGTCGGGCTGATGTAGCCCACCCGCGAGGTGACCGCCCGCAACCGCTGGCCCTTAGCGTCGCTGCGCCCGTCGGTGATGCTGCCGCGGGTGCCGGAGTTGGGCTGCCAGCCCTCCGGCAGCTGCGGCAGTCGGACCGGGAACCCCAGGGTCTGCGCATCGGCCTTGAGCGCGGCGACGGCGTCGTAGGACGGCACCGGCCCGGCGGTGATGCCGCCCGGCCGAAAAGCGCACGTCCCGGCCAGACCAGCCAGCGCGACGCAGGCCAGAACCAGCGGCACCAGCGACCAGAACATGTCGCGCCAGTCCTGCAATATGCGTGGTTTGGCAGGCTTGGGCGCCGGTTGGGGCTCTGTGGTCACGGACGCCAGTATCCCAGCTCGCTAGTGCTGATCTGGTTCTGGGAGAATCAACAGCCGTGACTGGCATGACGGGACCCACGCGACGCGAAGCCCCAGACCGCAACCTGGCCTTGGAGCTGGTGCGGGTAACCGAGGCCGGTGCCATGGCATCCGGCCGCTGGGTGGGCCGCGGCGACAAGGAAGGCGGCGACGGCGCGGCCGTCGACGCGATGCGTGAACTGGTGAACTCGGTGTCCATGCGTGGCGTCGTGGTGATCGGCGAGGGCGAGAAAGACCACGCGCCGATGCTCTACAACGGCGAAGAGGTGGGCAACGGCGACGGCCCCGACTGCGACTTCGCCGTCGACCCGGTCGACGGCACCACACTGATGAGCAAGGGCATGCCCAACGCCATCTCGGTGCTGGCGGTGGCCGAGCGCGGCGCGATGTTCGACCCGTCGGCGGTGTTCTACATGAACAAGATCGCCGTCGGCCCCGAGGCTGCTGACGTGCTGGACATCACCAAGCCGATCGCGGACAACATCGCCGCGGTCGCCAAGGTCAAGGGCCTGTCCGCCCGGGACATGACGGTGTGCATCCTCGACCGGCCCCGGCACGCGCAGCTCATCGCCGACGCACGGGCCACCGGCGCCCGCATCCGGCTGATCACCGACGGCGACGTGGCCGGCGCCATCTCGGCGTGCCGGCCCGACTCGGGCACCGACATGCTCGCCGGGATCGGCGGCACCCCCGAGGGCATCATCGCCGCCGCCGCGATCCGCTGTATGGGCGGAGCGATCCAGGCCCAGCTGGCGCCCACCGATGACGCCGAGCGGCAGAAGGCCATCGACGCCGGCTACGACCTGGACGCGGTGCTGACCACCGAGGATCTGGTCTCCGGTGAGAACGTGTTCTTCTGCGCCACCGGCGTCACCGACGGCGACCTGCTCAAGGGGGTGCGCTACTACCCCGGCGGCTGCACCACCCAGTCGATCGTGATGCGCTCCAAGTCCGGCACCGTCCGGATGATCGAGGCCTACCACCGGCTGTCGAAGCTCAACGAGTACTCGGCCGTCGACTTCACCGGCGACTCTCACGCCGCCTACCCCCTGCCCTGACCGTCAAGCGAGGACCTAAAAAGCTATGAGCGAGATCGAATACCGCATCGAACACGACACCATGGGCGAGGTCCGGGTGCCGGTCGCCGCGTTGTGGCGCGCGCAGACCCAGCGCGCGGTCGAGAACTTCCCGATCTCCGGGCGCGGCCTGGAGCGCACCCAGATCCGGGCGCTCGGCCTGCTCAAGAGCGCGTGTGCGCAGGTGAACGCCGACCTGGGCCTGCTGGCCCCGGAGAAGGCCGCCGCCATCAAGGCCGCCGCCGCCGAGATCGCCGACGGTAAGCACGACGACCAGTTCCCCATCGACGTGTTCCAGACCGGCTCGGGCACCAGCTCGAACATGAACACCAATGAGGTGATCGCCTCGATCGCCGCCGCGGCCGGCGTGACGGTGCACCCCAACGACGACGTGAACATGTCGCAGTCGTCCAACGACACCTTCCCGACCGCCACCCACATCGCGGCCACCGAAGCCGCCGTGCGCCACCTGATTCCGTCGCTGCAGGTGCTGCACGACGCGCTGGCCGCCAAGGCCGCGCAGTGGCGCACCGTGGTGAAGTCGGGCCGCACCCACCTGATGGACGCCGTCCCGGTCACCCTGGGTCAGGAGTTCTCCGGCTACGCCCGCCAGATCGCTGCCGGCATCGAGCGTGTGCAGGCCACCCTGCCCCGCCTGGGTGAGCTGGCGATCGGCGGCACCGCCGTCGGCACCGGCCTGAACGCCCCGGACGGCTTCGGCGCCAAGGTGGTCGAGGTGCTGGTCGCCGAGACCGGGATCACCGAACTGCGTACCGCCGCCAACTCGTTCGAGGCCCAGGCGGCGCGCGACGGCCTGGTCGAGGCATCGGGCGCGCTGCGCACCATCGCGGTGTCGCTGACCAAGATCGCCAACGACATCCGCTGGATGGGGTCGGGCCCGCTGACCGGCCTGGCCGAGATCCAGCTGCCGGACCTGCAGCCGGGCAGCTCGATCATGCCGGGCAAGGTGAACCCCGTTCTGCCCGAGGCGGTCACCCAGGTGGCGGCGCAGGTGATCGGCAACGACGCGGCCATCGCCTGGGGCGGCGGCAACGGTGCCTTCGAGCTCAACGTCTACATCCCGATGATGGCGCGCAACATGCTGGAGTCGTTCACGCTGCTGTCCAACGTCTCGCGTCTGTTCGCCGAGCGCTGCATCGTCGGGCTGGTCGCCAACGAGGAGCACCTGCGTGAGCTGGCCGAGTCCAGCCCGTCGATCGTGACGCCGCTGAACTCCGCGATCGGCTACGAGGAGGCCGCCGCGGTGGCCAAGCAGGCCCTCAAGGAGCGCAAGACGATTCGCCAGACCGTGATCGACCGCGGCCTGATCGGCGACAACCTGTCGGAGGCCGAGCTGGACAAGCGCCTCGACGTGCTGGCCATGGCCAAGGTGAAGGACTAATCCGCCAGGCCGCGGATGAACGCTGACCCCGCCGCGGCGGCGCTGGGCCGGGTGACGCTGGCGAAAGTCTCTCGTCGGCTCATCCCGTTCCTGGCGCTGCTGTTCTTCGTCAACTACCTGGACCGGGTCAACATCGGCTTCGCCGGGCCCAACGGGATGAACGCCGAACTCGGCCTGACCGCCACCACGTTCGGGTTCGCGTCGGGGATCTTCTTCTTCGGCTACCTGTTGCTGGAGATACCCAGCAACATCGCCCTGCATAAGTTTGGCGGTCGACGCTGGCTGGCCCGCATCATGTTGACCTGGGGAATCGTCAGCACCGCAATCGCTTTCGTGCCCAACGCAGCGACGCTCGTCGCACTGCGGTTCCTACTGGGCGTAGCCGAAGCCGGCTTCTTCCCGGGCATCATCCTGTACCTGACGTTCTGGTTCCCGGAGAAGCACCGATCCCGGGCGGTCTCGCTGTTCATGGTGTCGGTGCCGGTGTCCACGGCCATCGGCTCCACCCTGTCCGCACTCGTCATCGATTGGGGCCACGGCGTGTTCGGCCTGGCCGGCTGGCGGTTCATGTTCCTGGTCGAGGGGCTGCCGGCCATTGTGCTGGCGTTCGTCTGCTGGCTCTACCTGACCGATCGCCCAGCTCAAGCCGACTGGCTCGACGCCGACGAGCGGCAATGGCTGGAAACCACGTTGGCCGACGAGCGTGCGGCGGCCGAGGCCGGTCAGCACTGGCCGCTGCGCAAGGCGCTCAGCCACCCCAGGATCCTGGCGCTGGCGTTCATCTACTTCGGGATCGTCTACGGGCTGTACGCCGTTGGATTCTTCCTGCCGACCATCATCGCGGGATTTCAGCAGCAGTACGGCAGCCACCTGAGCATCATCGGGCGCGGTCTGGTGACCGCCATTCCCTACGCCATCGCCGCGGTCGTAATGGCGCCCTGGGCTCGCCACGCCGACCGGACCGGAGAACGCGTCTGGCACGTGGCGATCCCGGCGATCGTCGGCGGGATCAGCATTCCGGCGGCGCTGTATATGGCCAACCCGTACCTGGCGATGGTCGCGATCACCCTGACGACGTGCTCGATCATGTGCGCCATGCCGGTTTTTTGGGCATTGCCCTCGACGTTCCTGACCGGGACCGCGGCGGCCGGCGGCATCGCGTTGATCAACTCGCTGGGCAACATCAGCGGCTTCGGGGGCCCCTACGTCACGGGTTGGCTCACTGATCTGACCGGCGACGGCAAGGCCGCACTGTGGGTGGTCGGGGCATTCTCGCTGGCCTCGGCCGCCGTTGTTCTGCGTCTCGGTTCCGCCCCCAGGCCCAGCAACGAGTCGTTGTCGACGCAAAAGCCCTGTTAGAGCACCGCGCGCGTGCGAAACTGATCCCCGAGAATCGTTTGCTGACCCGGCTTGAGGAGTTGGCATGGGACACGGACGCACCCTAGGCGCCCTCGTCGCGCTGACCACTGCGATCATGTTCGTCATCTGCGGCTGTGCCAGCGAGCCCAGCACGGTGAGCCCGGTTCCGACAGTCACCAAGACGACCCAGCAAAAATCCGGCCAACACCACGATTCCGGCGGATCAGGCCAGCACGACGCCGGAACAACATCGCAACCGCAGACATCCTGCCCTGATGGCAGCACAGTTCCCGCCGATCAAACCTGCCCGACGCCGGTCACCACGGAATGCCCTGGTGGCACAACTGTTACGGGGACCGAGACGTGCCCGACCCCAGTCACCTGCGGCAACGGGTCCACGGTGTACCCACCCCAAACGTGCCCCACCCCAACCTCATGCTCCGACGGTTCCACCGTCTACAGCCCTCAGACGTGCCCTACTCCCCCGGTCAAATGCCCCGACGGTTCAACCGCGCCAAGCTCCGGCGACTGCCCTCCCTTGATTCACAACCAGGTGGCGCCTGGATTCACCTGCCATGCCGGGAGCGGCATCGTCGGCCCGTACTGCGACTGCCCATCCGGCTGGGACTACGTGGGCAACAATGACGGCTCAAACGGCAAGTGCGTGGCTGCGGGGGCGGGGGCGGTTCCCCATGCCACTCCCCTCCAACCCTCGCTGGACCAGGACACCAAGATGCTCAGCCAGCACGTCAGCGTGCCGGGCACGGCTACCAGACCAGCGGCGCCAGATACTTATTCGCGTAAGCACTGACCGCCTCGTCGTCAGCCGGGTCGAGCACCGACGTCGGCACCTGGGCGATCGAAGCGGCCAGGCGCACATGCACTTCGGCGGCAGCCACCAAGTCGTCGTCGGGCATGGTGGCTCCGGCGGCGCGCAGTGCCTTGGCCATCGCGCTCGACGCGCTTTCCAGAAATGCTTCGGCCTCCTGGTACATCCCGGCCATCATCGGCACACCGGCATCAAGCCGGAGCAGCTTCCGCACAACCGGATCGGTGGTCAGCAGCCGCAACCCGGCACGAAACGCCGCAACCGCTGCGCTTTTCGGCCCGGAATCCACCGCGACCGTGCGCAACTGAACCATCGCATTGTCGAAGGCCCGCCGACCGAGCTCGGTGATCAGTGCGTCGCGAGTCGGGAAGCGCCGGTACAACGTACTGCGGCTGACCCCCGCCTGGCGGGCGATGACATCAAGGCTGGCGCGGCCCACCCCGACCAGCCCGACTTCTTCGGCGGCCGCTTTGAGGATGGCCGCCTCTTGCTCGGCTGGGCTCGCGGTACTGCGTCGCGATGTCATCGGCACCAGTGTGTCATCCCATCGGACAGACGCCGGGCGGCGCAAAGGAATCCAGCGCGACCGAGCGGTGCATCTTCACCAGCTTCTCGTACTGCAGACGGTTGTAGGCCAGCGGCACCAGCACGACGCGATCGGGCAACACCCGCCACGCCATCTGCAACAACTGGGTGTAGAAGTTGAATTCGACGTCGTGGTGCGGCTGCCACCGGAAGCCGGTCAGCTCCCGAACCCCGGGATGCATGATCCCGAACGAACAGATCTTCACCACGCGTCCGGCCCCCGCGCTGACGACCGACCACAGTGGAGCGGCCGCGGCCCGCACCGGGGCCGGCAGCGCCGACGGCAGCGGCAACTTGCCCAGGCCGGCGGTGACCCGATCCAAGAATGGGTTGGCCGCCAGGTCGGTCTGCACCATCTGGTCGTAGTACTCGGCAGCCTCGACGTAGGTCGCGGGGAACTTGCCGGACTTGCCGGGCAGCTCCAGAGCGCTGAACGCCTCGACCAGTTGCTGGTAGGCCGCCTCCCGCTCGGCGTCATTCCATTTGATGCCGGTGACCGGGGTGAACGAATTGAGGGTCACGAACATGCCGCTGACGGCAATCCAGTTCCACAGCCGCGGGTTCAGCGCGCTGTAGCGGACATCGGCGAAGTCCCCCTTGCCCTGGCCGTGAACGTCGCGGTGCATCCGCTTGAGGCGCTCACCTTCGGCGGCGCGGTCTTCGGCATCACCCCAGATGGCAAGCAGCGCAGAGAATCCGCTACGGATGGCACGGTCGGTGAAGTTGCGTTCGAAGCGCCCGGTCTTGTCCACCGCGGCGGCCACCGGTACCAACGCCACCTCGTCGAACGCCGCGGCGCCGAAAAGGCCCGACAACACACTGCCGGAGTGCCTGCGGAACTGGGCCATCACCTCGGGCCGAACCCGTGCGGCAGGGTCGATGCTGGTGACGCGACTGATCACTGCCGTCATCTGAGGCCTCCTCGACTCACTTGACACAAAGAATAGTTTTTTGTGTCAAGGTGTCAATAGCCCGCGCCTCCAGAAGGGCAGCGGGTCATCGCCCCACGTCACGCAGCGCTATCCCAGCCCTGCTCGGGCGCGCCATTGCAGATGCGGGTGGACACCCAAGTCCCCGGATCCGGGCCGCCGAGGACGGAGAGGCAACCACCAAGAATGACCGTGATCTGGCCGTTGGGATCGATGGCCCAACGCCGACTGTTCCAACAGGCCAGGACATGCGCCGTCGCCGAATCTTCCACACTCAGGCACTGCCCGGGGAAAGCCGTGCTCTCGATTCGCCCGTCACCGTTGAGATTCCAGCGCTGGGAGTCCGTCCCATTGCAAGGGTTGATCACCACCGGGCTGTAAATGCCCACACCCGGGGCGTCCAGACACACATCACCTAGCCGGCTTCTCAAGTGAACGGGGCCGTCGGCACTTGCCCCGCCAGCGCTAAGCACCGCGACACCGCACACCGCGCCGAATAGGACAAGGACCTGGCGCACCCCGCCTTGCAACCGCGATTCCTTCACTTCGGCTCCGTCCTGTCGTTCTGAGCTACCTCATCCGCCAGTACAGCCGATGTGCCGCACGCACAAAGGTTCTTCACCCAATCTCGGTTTTCGGGACCCCACCGGCGAGACCCGAATCCCGGGCCGCGCTCACGCGCCGTTGTTGGGTCCCCCGGAGTTCGCCCCGGCAATATCGGTGATCGGGAAATTCGGCATCGGCGGCGGCGACGGCGTCGCGGGCAATCCCGGGATGTCCGCGGGTGGGATGTCCTGCAGCTCATTGACCGGCGGGCCGTTGTCCCGGCCCCCGTACACGCTGCCCGGCGCGCGCGGGCCGAGCAGCTGGCTGACCGTAACCACGTGGTAGCCATTGGCTTTGAGCACCGGCAGGAACTGGTAGACCAGATCCACGGTGGACGAGTAGGTGTCGTGGAACAACACCACCGACCCGGGCTTGATCTGGGTCATCAGCATGTAGCGGGTGGCATTGGTGTCGGCGTCGTTGATCCAGTCGAACGGGATGACATCCCACAGGATCGCCGCCTGTCCGGCCTCGGCGGCCCGCGCGTTGACCGCCGCGTCGGTCAGCCCGCCGGGTGGGCGCCACAACGTGGGCGTGATGCCGGTGGCGGAACGGATCGCGTCGGTGGCCTTGGCGAACTGCGCGGGCACGTCCGCTGCCGGGATCGTGGTCATGTTCGGGTGTTCCCAGGTATGACTGCCGATCTCCATCCCGGCGTCGGCGATCCGCTTGGCGCCCGCCGGGTCGGCAGCCACCTTGTTGCCGATCAGGAAGAACGTGGAGCGCGCACCGGCGTCGTTCAAGATCCCCAACAGCCGGTCGGTGTAGGGCGAGGGACCGTCGTCGAAGGTCAGCGCCACACACTTGTCCACGGCGCAGTCGACCGGCTCGGCCGACGCCTCGTGGACATGGCTGGTGCAGGCGCCGAGCACCGCAACGGCCATCGCAACCACACCGACATGCCAGGGTTTTGCCACCCCGGCAGCCTACCGGGGGGCTCAGCTCAGGTCGGGTCCGCTGATCTCCTCGAGCATCTCGGTGACCAGGGCGGCGATCGGCGAACGTTCGCTGCGCAGCAGGGTGATGTGGGCGAACAGCGGGTGACCCTTGAGCTTCTCGATCACCGCGGCGATGCCGTCGTGCCGACCGACCCGCAGGTTGTCCCGCTGCGCGACGTCGTGGGTGAGCACCACCCGCGAGCCGGTGCCCAGCCGCGACAGCACGGTCAGCAGCACGTTGCGCTCCAGCGATTGCGCTTCGTCGACGATCACGAACGAGTCGTGCAGCGAGCGGCCGCGGATGTGCGTCAGCGGCAGCACCTCGAGCATGCCGCGTGACAGCACCTCCTCGAGCACTGCCGGGCTGGCCAGGCCCTCGAGGGTGTCGAACACCGCCTGAGCCCAGGGCCCCATCTTCTCGTTCTCGCTGCCCGGCAGGTAACCGAGTTCCTGACCGCCGACGGCGTACAGCGGCCGGAACACCACCACCTTGCGCTGGGTGCGCCGCTCCAAGACCGCCTCCAGGCCGGCGCACAGCGCCAGCGCGGACTTGCCGGTGCCGGCCTTGCCGCCGAGTGAGACGATGCCCACCGATTCGTCGAGCAGCAGATCCAGCGCCACCCGCTGCTCGGCGGACCGTCCACGCAGGCCGAACGCCTCCCGGTCGCCGCGGACCAGCTGGACCTGCTTAGCCGCGTTGACCCGGCCCAAGGCATGCGAACTGCCGGCGAGCAGGCGGATTCCGGTGTGGCACGGCAGATCCCGTGCAGCGGCCAGATCGATTTCGCCCTCGTCGAACAGGGCGTCGACGTCTTCGATAGACGCCTCGACCTCGTCCATCCCGGTCCAGCCGGAGACGATGACGTCCTGGGCGTGATATTCGTCGGCAGCCAGACCCAGCGCGGCGGCCTTGACCCGCAGCGGGATGTCCTTGCTCACCAACGTGACGCGGCGCCCTTCGGCCGCCAAGTTGGCCGCACAGGTCAGGATCCGGGAGTCGTTGCTGTCGGTGCGGAACCCGGTCGGCAGCACCGCCGGGTCGCTGTGATTGAGCTCGACGTGCAACGTACCGCCCTGCGTCCCAACGGGAATGGGCTGGTCGAGCCGTCCGTGCTCTAGTCGCATGTCGTCGAAGATGCGTAGCGCCTGGCGGGCGAACCAGCCGAGCTCGTGATGGTGGCGTTTGGCCTCCAACTCACTGATGACCACCAGCGGGACGACAACCTCGTGTTCGGCGAACCGGGTGCAAGCCCACGGGTCCGACAGCAGTACGGAGGTGTCGAGCACGTACGTCCGGATTTCAGGCACTAAGCGCTCCAGCGGTGAGGGCACGCGCGACCCCGCGCGAACATTTCGACGGGGGGCACGGCACAGGACCGGGGCCGGTCCTGTCGTAATCACGACCGGTGGTGCCGATGAGACAGCGAAGCGTGTGGCTAGCCATCGATTGCGACGGTACCCCCGTCGGCGCGTGCGCGCTGCGCAGGCGCGCCGGAATTTTCAGCCGATGACGAACGGCTTCAGATCGGGGTTGGCGGCCAAACCCCAAGCGCTGATTCGGTCGGAGATCACCCGACGCAACTGGTCGGGCCCGAAGATGCCGGCCTCGGCGATTGCGGCCTGCCGGTCGGCGTAGCCCTCGATGTCGGCGCCGACGACCTTGAGCTCGGCGGCCCGGCTCGCGATCGCCGCCACCGTCTCGTCATGCACGAAGTCCAGGCAGTGCGCGACCAGGTTCGCGAAGAACTCCTCGTGACGCTCCTCGTCGTTGGCGATCCGGCCGATCAGTCCCTTGAGCACCGGCTCATCGGTCTTGTCGGCCAGATTGCGGCAGAACTCGGCGCAGGCACGCTCGTAGAAGGCCATGAACACCAACGTCTCGACCTGGCTGTAACGGTCGGCGCGGTAGCCCTTCTGCACGTGCTCCATGCGCACACGCTCGTTCTCGTCGGGGTCGATCTCCCGGGTCACAATGAGGTACTCGCGCAGCGCGATGGCGTGCAGGTGCTCTTCGGCGGTCCACCGGCCGATCCAGCGTCCCCACTTGTCCTCGAGGATGAAGTGCTCGACCAGCTCACGGTGGTAGCCGGCCAGGCTGTCCTTCTCGACGAGCAGGATCTCGCAGGCGTCGGTGATCAGCTTGGGCAGCGTGACCTGCGACGGGTCCCAATCTTTGCCGCCCAGAAACGCGAAGTTCTGACCCTGCTCGAACGGCACGAAGTCGTGCGCGTACCACGGGTCCACCGTGTCGATGTGTCGGACCAAGTTCGCGTCGACCACCGGCTCCAGCTCGCGGATCAGTGCATTAGCAACGGGACGTTCAGCCATGAAAGTAACTGTAACCCGAATTCACACTATCCTGTCAACTCGGGGTACGGCGTGTCAGCCGCCGCCTAGGCGAGCTTCCAGTCCTCCAGGCCGTCGTACAGCGGGAAGTCCTGCGCCAGCTTGGCAACCCGGGCCCGCAGCGCCGGCACGTCAGCGGCCGAACCGTCCGCCAGCGCGGTGGCGATGACATCGGCGACCTCGGTGAACTCGGCGTCGCCGAAACCACGAGCGACCAGCGCCGGAGTGCCCACCCGAAGCCCGGAGGTGACCATCGGCGGCCGCGGGTCGTTCGGGACGGCGTTGCGGTTGACGGTGATGCCGACCTCGTGCAGCAGGTCCTCGGCCATCTGGCCGTCCAGCGGGGAATCCCGTAGATCGACGAGCACCAGGTGCACGTCGGTACCGCCACTGACCACCGAGACGCCGGCCTTGGCCACGTCCGCGGCCAGCAGCCGCTCGGCGATGATCTTCGCGCCGGAGAGCACCCGCTGCTGACGCTCGGCGAACTCGGCCGTGCCGGCGATCTTCAGCGCGACGGCCTTGGCGGCGATGACGTGCATCAGCGGGCCGCCCTGCTGGCCCGGGAAGACCGCCGAGTTGATCTGCTTGGCGAATTCCTTCTGGCCGACGATCAGACCGGACCGCGGGCCGCCGAGCGTCTTGTGCACAGTGGTCGACACCACCTGGGCGTGCGGCACCGGCGAGGGGTGCAGCCCGGCGGCCACCAGCCCGGCGAAGTGCGCCATGTCCACCCACAGCGTCGCGCCGACCTCATCGGCGATCGACCGGAATGCCGCGAAATCGAGGACACGCGGGTAGGCCGACCAGCCGGCGATGATCACCTTCGGCTTGAACTCCAGTGCCTGCGCGCGCACCACATCCATGTCGACGCGGTGCGTGACCGGGTCCACGCCGTAGAAGGCGTTCTCGTAGAGCTTGCCGGAGAAGTTCAGCCGCATGCCGTGGGTGAGGTGTCCCCCGTTGGCCAGGTCCAGGCCCAGCAGCCGGTCGCCGGGCTCCATCAGCGCTTGCAGCACCGCGGCGTTGGCCTGCGCACCCGAGTGCGGCTGGACGTTGGCGAAGTCGGCGCCGAACAGTTCCTTGGCACGGTCGCGGGCGATGTTCTCCACCACGTCGACGTGCTCGCAGCCGCCGTAGTAGCGCCGGCCAGGCAGGCCCTCTGCGTACTTGTTGGTCAGCACACTGCCCTGGGCCTGCAGCACCGCCCGCGGCACGAAGTTCTCCGAGGCGATCATCTCCAGCGTGTCGCGCTGACGGCCCAGTTCCTTGCCGAGCAGCTCGGCGATGTCGGGGTCGAGTTCGGCCAGCGGCGTGGACATGGTGGAGGCGGGGCGGGTGTTCGGTGCGGCAGTCACGCCCTCCAGTTTGGCACGCGGACCTTCACTCGATTGCCGCAGGCCAGCGAACGCTCCCCCGGCGCCGACCGTGCGGATTTATCCGCAAATCACGAGGTCCGGTGTGTAAAACCGCAAATTCGCCCGACCGGCCCGGTCCGGGCGGCGTCAGTCGGCCCGCAACGTCGACGGCGTCAACGGTTCGTCGAGCAGCCGACGAAACCGCTCGGTGAGACTCACCCCGGGCGGCGCGGCGTCCAGCCAGCCGCGCAGTAGCCGGTAGCCCTCCACGTAGGTCGAGGTGTAGGCCCGCCACAGCGGCGAGGACAGGAACCGCAGGCTCTGGCGGGCCCGGTCGTCGGTGACCAGCAGCCAGCGGCGTAGGTAGTCGGCCACCTCGTCGGCGTCGCGATGCTCGTCGTGCAGCATCAGCGCCGCATCCTGCCGGACGTCGGCCAGCGCCGCAGCCGCCTCGGAGATCGCCTCAGCCCGCACACCGTCGAACTGCAGGCCCAGGTCGGCGTAGATCTCCGCAGCCCAGGCACCCCAGCCGGGCCCGACCGCGGCATACAGCGCCAAGTCGGCCAAGCCCTCGGCCATCAGACACTGCGGCGTGTTGACCAGGAAGATGGTCTGCTCAGCCTGGCCGAGCTTTTCCACCAGGCCGGCCTCCTTGCGGCAGTGCTCGGTGTGATGCCCCGGGTAGGACTCATGGGCCACCAGCCGCGGCAGGTTCGACATCAGCTGTTTGAGATCGGCGTTGACCGCCACCGTTGAGCGGTAGTCGCCGCGGTAGTAGTTGAATCCCGACCACGGCTTGTCCGTGACCACCTCGTAGGTGATGGTTTCGGACTCCGGCAGCGGGAAGTCCACCCGCACCCGGTCGCGCAGTGCCGAGGAGAACGCGTGGATGGCCGCTTCCAACCGCTCCGGCGGAATCTCCTCGGCCCGCCGGTGCGCCGCCATCCGCTCGGCCAGCGGACCCGTGCCGCCCAGCGCTTCGTCCAGCCGGGCGTGGGCTTGGCGATAGCGGTCGGTGTCGCCCTTGACGATGTCGACATCGAAGTAGTCGCGGACCTCCTCGACGAAGCCGACCTGCTCCCCGGCGAACTTGCGCCCGGCGCACGCCAGCGCCCGCAGGTGCACCCGCAGGTACTCAGCGCGCGCCGGATCGAGACCTCCGGGCAGCGCCGCGACCAGCTTCTCGGCCTGGCGGGCCAGGTCGGACGGGTTGGGCATCGGCTCGTTCGCGACAAGCCGCTGCAGCTCGGGGTCGCCGGTGAAGGCGTCGACATAACCCTGCTCGATGCGGTCAAAGCGCAGACCGAGCAACAGGTATTCACGGATCAATTCGGCGGGCTCCATACCCGATCAGGCTAACCGTCGCGGCTACTGCAAGACTGTACGGTCATGCGGCGGCTTAGCGAGCCGACTCCCTACGTGGAGTTCGACCGGCGTCAATGGCGGACACTGCGTATGTCTACGCCGATGCCGCTCACCGAAGAAGAAGTCGTCGCACTGCGCGGCCTCGGCGAGCAGGTCGACCTGTTGGAGGTCGAAGAGGTCTATCTGCCGCTCGCGCGTCTGTTGCACCTGCAGGTCGCCGCCCGCCAACAGCTCTTCGCCGCCACCGCGGAGTTCCTGGGTGCCGAGAACGACCAGAATCCCGATCGGCCGGTGCCCTTCGTCATCGGGGTGGCCGGCAGCGTGGCAGTCGGTAAGTCGACGACGGCCCGCGTGCTGCAGGCTCTGCTGGCCCGCTGGGACCACCACCCGCGGGTGGACCTGGTCACCACCGACGGTTTCCTCTACCCCAATCACGAGTTGCAGCGTCGGAACCTGATGCACCGCAAAGGGTTCCCGGAAAGCTACAACCGTCGTGCGCTGATGCGGTTTGTCACCTCGGTGAAGTCCGGTGCGGACTACGTGTGCGCGCCGGTCTACTCACACATGAGTTACGACATCGTCCCCAGCGCCAAGCAGGTGGTCCGCCACCCCGACATCTTGATCCTCGAAGGTCTCAACGTGCTGCAGACCGGGCCGACGCTGATGATCTCCGACCTGTTCGACTTCTCGCTGTACGTCGACGCCCGGGTGGAAGACATCGAGCACTGGTACGTCTCGCGTTTCCTGGCGATGCGCTCCACCTCGTTCGCCAACCCTGACTCGCACTTCCACCACTACGCGGCCCTCAACGACCAGCAGGCGGTGGCCGCCGCGCGCGACATCTGGCGCTCGATCAACCGGCCCAACCTGATCGAGAACATCCTGCCCACCCGGCCGCGAGCGACCCTGGTGCTGCGCAAGGACGCCGATCACTCCATCAACAGGCTGCGCCTGCGCAAGCTTTAGCGCTAGATCGCTAGGGCTGCGTCGCGGTGCCCGGCTGCGGCTGTCCCGGCGGGGGCGCCGGCTCCGGCGGCGGTGGCGGCAGCTCCCCCGCGGGTGCGGGTGCAGGCTCGGGCGGCGGCGGGAAACCGGGGGTGGCGGGAAGTCCGGCGGGGGCGGGAAACCCGGAGGCGGTGGGAAACCCGGCGGGGGCGGGAAGCCCGGAGGCGGCGGGAAACCCGGAGGGGCCTGGTCGGCCGGCGGCGGCCCCTCAGGCCCCGGCGACGGCGGTTCGCCGGCACCCGGCGGCGGCACCGCCGGCGTCGGTGTCGGGTTGGCGGCAGCTGCCAAGGTGTCCGGGCACATTTCACGTTGCGCCCCGTCGATCATGACCTTGGTGACACCGTCGGCGACCTTCGTCCCGAACCGGTCCTTGGCCGGGCGACCCTTCCGCAGGTTCTCGCAGATGATCTTGCCGAACTGCACCGCGCCGGACGGGGTGGTCAGCCCGGGACTGTTCTGGTATTTGAAGCCGTGCGATTCAAGGTAACTGAGGTAGGTCTTCTCGTCGGCCTGCGCCGGCGCCGCGGCGTAGATCAGGATTCCGGGGATCAGCGTCGTCGCCGCCAGCCGCCACTTCATGGGAGTGAACTGTAGACGGTGACGGCCGCAGCGACACGTTGAGTGGGCTGCAAATCAGCCCAGGCGGCGCAGCCCGCGGTACTGCAGCCATCCAATGAACGCCGTGTAGACCGCGCTGATCAACGTCGCCGCGACACCGATTCCGGTCAGCGGCAGCACGCCGGCCTCGACCACAGCGATAGCGGCAACGGTGCACGCCACATTCGCGGCGATCACGGCGATACCTGCGCGACGCAGGTCCGGCAGCGCGGACAGAAAATAGACCACGGCGCCGTAGAGGACACAGAACGCGGCCAGGGCGTATTCGTGTGCCGGGGTCAGGCCCTCTAGCGCCGCCATCGGCCGGGCGGCGATCACTCCAAAGAGACCGACGGCCCCGATGATGGCGGCGTCGGCGCGGAGTGCGAAGCGCAACAGTGAGTCGGTCGAGTCGGACAGGACCGGGGTGGTGATGGCGGTCATGAGGAAACTCCCTTCGAGGGTGGTGCGGACACCCTCGACCTTGCGGCGCAACTGCTGCCACATCGACCCGTGGCACTGCCAAGCACTGCCACACGCAGGTCAGAGAACCGGCGACACCGTCATCCGGCCCCGCAGGTCGGCGGCGATCACTCGGGCCCCGGCGTTCTGCCAGTTGTGCAGCGAACGCTGCGGCACCTCGGTGACCAGCCACTGCCAGGCCTGGCGCGCCGTGGGGTCCAGTCCGGCCGCAGTGGCGTTCTGCGCGTAGGCACGCACGCCGACCACGTAGGGGAAATACAGGGCGTTGTAGTGACGCCACTGCTCGGTGGTGCCGAACTCGCCGCAGTCACGCGGCTTGAGCGCGGCGATCCGGTCGGCCAACAGAGCTTTGAGTTCGTTGGCTCGTTCCAGCGGCGCATCGGGCGCACCGCGGGCGGCCAATCGCTCGTCGATGACCGGTAGCGCGGTCAGCGGGCTGGCGACGAGCTTCGACAGATCACCGTAGTGCCCCAACGCCCGGCGGGTCAGCCGGACGAAGGTCTCCTCATCGAGGTCATCGAGCGGGCCGGTCGAGCGCAGGGCCAGCGCCGCCTCGGTGCCGCGCAACACGGCGCGGTCGGCGCGCAACGCCGGGGAGCGCCAGAACGCCAGCCGGTCCCAGAGCCCGGCCAGCCGGTCGACGAACACCTGGACCTCGATCCCTACCGCGATCGTGGTGAACAGCAGCACCGTCAGCGCGGTCTGCGCCACGGGTTCGGGCCGGGTCAACCACAAGCCGATCAATGCCTGCCCACCCAGCAACGCCGCCATCGCGACGCAGGCAAGAAACGATCGCAACATATCCAGCCGCAGCGCCTGGCCTTCGTCGAAGGCATCCCAGAGCGCCACCGCCAGGCCCAGCAGAAGCACGTCGACGCCGGTGCTGGCCAGCGCGATGCCGCTGGGCACCACGCCCAGCGGGATGATCAGGATCGCGTTGGCCAAGGCGAAGAACAGCGTCGCGACGGCGGCCACCCCAAGCACCGAACCGGGCTGCGCGGGCCGGATCAGCGCCTTGACCATCGCCGCCAAGGTCGATACCGAGATCACCACGAACAGCAGCCAGTGTCCGGCCCCCGGCGGGCCTTCGACGCTGCCGGCCCATGTCGCTCCGACCAGTGCCGCAGCCGCAACCGCGCCGATGAACGTCACGTCGCGCGCGCGGCCGGTCCAGCGATCACACGGCCGGGCCAGTTCCAGCAGCACCGCGAACCAGGCCACCCCGGGAACCACCGCCAGGTAGATCTCCACCCGCCCGAGCAGCACCGGATGCCACACCGCACGGACCGCGTCGGCGGCCACCACGGCGGCGAAGCCGCACAACCCGACCGCGGCCAGCACCAGCACCGGTTTGCGCGGGTCGCGCGCCAACAGGTACATCCCGAGCCACCAACTCAGGGTGAAGACCGCCGCCGACAACACCACCACGGCTCGCTACCGCCCGAATCTCCGGTGCCGCACGCTGTAGTCGCGCAGCGCACGCAGGAAGTCGACCCGGCGAAACGCCGGCCAGTGGGCCTCGGTGAACCACATCTCCGAGTAGGCGCTCTGCCACAGCAGGAAGCCGGACAGCCGCTGCTCCCCGGAGGTGCGAATCACCAGGTCGGGGTCCGGCTGGCCCGAGGTGTAGAGGTTCTCCGAGATGCCTTCGACGGTCACCGCGTCGACGAGCTCCTCGGCTGTGGCGCCGTTGGCCAGCTGCTTGCCGAGCAGGCCACGCACGGCGTCGACGATCTCCTGCCGACCGCCGTAGCCGACTGCGACGTTGACGTGCAGGCGCGAGCTTGCGCGGTCAGGATCGGTGGTGCTCACTGTGCTTTCTACGGCCTCACGCAGCCGACGAGCTGGTTCTTCACCCAGCAGCGCCAGGTCCCCCACGGTGCGCACGCTCCACCGGTTCGCCGGCGCGCAGATCTCCTCCACCACGTCGGTGATGATCTCGATGAGCGCAGCCAGTTCGGCGGGGTCACGCTGCAGATTCTCGGTGGACAGCAGGTAGACGGTGGCCATCTCGATGCCCGCGTCGGCGCACCAGCGCAGCATCTCGGCGATCTTGGCCGCGCCCATCCGGTAGCCGTAGCTGACGTCGTCGTAGCCCGCATCGCGCGCCCACCGGCGGTTACCGTCGCAGAGAACGGCGATGTGGCGGGGCAGGGTCGACCGCGACGCCGCCAAGCCCTGCCGGAGGCGCAGTTCGTAGATCCGGTACAGCGGCTCTTTCAAGCGCGCCGGGATGATTGCCACAAAAACCCAGACTACTGTGATCTCCAAGCACTGACGGGAATCAGTCCGGGATCGATCCGCGTGGAGTTCAGGAAGGCCCATGAGCACCCACACCGACACCATTGCCGAGCCGAATCCGAACGAGCTGCCGGCGGACATCGCCGCGCCGCACACCAAACCGCGGGCACGCGGGTGGATTCACCTCGTGTCGGCCATCGTTGCCGTTATCGCCGGTATCACCCTGACCGCGGTGGCCTGGTCGCTGGCCGGGCTCGAGGCAGGCCTGGCCACATTGGCTTACTCCATCTCGGTGGTGGGCATGTTCGCGGTCAGCGCGACCTATCACCGGATCACCTGGAAGTCTGTCGCCGCCCGAATCCGCATGAAGCGGCTCGACCACGCGATGATCTTCATCTTCATCGCCGGCACGTACACCCCGTTCGCGCTGCTGGCGATGGACCACGGCGCCCAGGAGCGGCTGGTGATGGCGATCGTGTGGGGTGGCGCTTTGGCCGGCGTGGTGCTCAAGCTGTGCTGGCCGACCGCGCCGAAGTGGGTCGGGGTGCCGCTCTACCTGCTGTTGGGCTGGGTGTCAGCGTTCTTCATCGCAACGATCATGCACAACGCCGGTGTCGCGGCGATGGTGTTGCTGGCCGTCGGTGGTGCGCTCTACAGCATCGGCGCAATCATGTACGCGCTGAAGTGGCCGGACCCGTGGCCCACGACGTTCGGCTACCACGAGTTCTTCCACGCCTGCACCGCCGTGGCCGCGATCTGCCAGTACATCGCGATCTGGTTCGCGGTGCTGTAATAGCCGCGCGGGCCTACAGCTGGGTGATGTTCTCCGCCGACCAGTAGGCCTTCATCCCGGCGATCTTGCCCTCGCCGTCGAACACCATCACGTCGATCGGCTCGATACGCATCCGGTGGTCACCGTTGGTGATAGTCAGCGCGAAGTGGAACGCCGCCTCGTTACCGGCGACGCGCAGCGTCACCAGCTCCGACTTGCGGTCCAGCCCGGTGATGGCCGAGTAGAAGTTGCGAATGGCCTGGTGGCCGATGTGCACCTCGCCGCCCACCGGGTCCTCCAGGGTGGCGTCGGACGCGTAGAGCTCGACCAGCGCATCGGCGTCGCCGCCGCCGACCAGCTCGATGTAGCGGTGGACGGTCTCGGTGATGGCTTGTGCCCGCTCAGGTGCGCTCGTCATGTGCCGCACGTTACACGGATGCCGAATCCGCGGGAACCTCAAGGGCAGCAGCCAACTCGGCCGCACTGCGCACCGGCAGGTCGCACACCGGACCCCGGCAGACGTAGGCCGCGTCGGCACTGCCCACCCGGTCTCGTCCGGCGAGCAGCTCGGAGGAGTCAGCCGCTCCGCCGACCACGATCGTCCCGCCGGGGGCCAGCCGGCGCGCCTGCTCCAGCAGTGCAGAGTCCGGGTGCGCGCAGGCCACCGCGATCTGCAGCGGACCGCGCACGGAAGCCTCGGCGATGCCGAGCCAGTGCCCGACCGCGCGGGGTGCCCGCTCCAGCAACGCGGCGTGTGCGGCCAGCGCGTCGGTGGCCGCCTGGCGGTAGCGCTCGCTGCGGTCGGCGGAGACGAGGTGGGCCGCGGTCAGCAGCGCTTCGGTGATCAGTGCCGCGCCCGACGGGGTGGCGCCATCCATCGGGTCGCTGGGGCGCAGCACGAGGGCTTCGGCGTCGTCGGCGCTGTCGAACCAGCGCCCGGGCGAGTCCGGATCGGCGAAGTGGGCCAGTGCGGTGTCCAGCAGGCCGGTGGCGGCATCGAGCAGACTCTGCTCACCGCTGAGCTGGTGCACGCTGAGCAGCCCGGTGGCCAGTGCGCCGTAGTCCTCCAGGATCGCGGCGCTGTCCCCCACCCGGCCGCCCAGGCTGGCCCGCCGCAGCCGGCCGTCCACCAGGTGCAGGTCGAGCAGCTTGCCGGCGCACTCCTGCGCGGCGGCGGTCAGGCCCGGATCTCCCAACGCCACAGCCGCTTCGGCCAGCGCGGTGATCGCCATGCCGTTCCAGGCGGTGACCACTTTGTCGTCGCGCCCGGGCTGGGGCCGAAGCTGCCGAGCGGCCAGCAGCCGCTGACGCACCCGGTCAAGGCGCTCGGGATCATCGGGATCGACCAGAAGCTGCAGCACCGAGGCGCCGGCTTCAAATGTGCCGGTCGCCGTGACCCCGAAAATCTCTGCCGCCCAGGCGCCGTCGTCGGCGCCGAGAACTTCGGTCAGTTGCTCGGGTGTCCACACATAGGTCAAGCCCTCCTGGCCGTCGGCGTCGGCGTCCAGCGACGAGATGAACATCCCATTGTCCGAAAGATCCGCCAGCAGGAATCGCGCCGTCTGCTTGGTCACCCGCGTGGCCAGCGGATCGCCGGTGCGCCGGGCCCAGTGTGCGTAGGCCCGCAGCAGCAACGCGTTGTCGTAGAGCATCTTCTCGAAATGCGGTACCACCCAGGCGTTGTCGACGCTGTATCGGGCGAATCCGCCGGCGAGCTGGTCGTAGATCCCGCCGCGGGCCATCGCCGCGCCGGCGCGTTCCACCGCCTGAAGCGCCGGGCGGGTCGCGGTCCGTTCGTGGTGACGCAGCAGGGTTTCCAGCAGTGCTGACGGCGGGAATTTCGGCGCACCGCCGAATCCGCCGTGGGTGATGTCTTCGTCACGCAGCACTGCGGCCACCGCGGCGTCGCAGAGCATCGCATCCACCGGCGGCCCCTCCCCCGGCAGTCCGGCGGCCATCGAGCGCAGCTCGTTGGCAATGTTGTCCGAAGCCTCCTCGACTTCCCCGCGGCGCTCGTTCCAGGTGGCGGTGATCGCCGAAAGCAGGTTCAGGAACGCGTCTTTGGGGTAGTACGTGCCGCAGTAGAACGGCCGGCCATCGGGGGTCAGGAAACAGGTCATCGGCCAGCCGCCACGCCCGGTCAGCGCCTGGGTGGCGGTCATGTAGATCGCGTCGATATCCGGGCGCTCCTCCCGGTCGACCTTGATGCACACGAAGCCCGCATTCATCGCCGCGGCGACCTCGGCGTCCTCGAACGAGCCGTGCGCCATCACGTGACACCAGTGGCAGGCCGCGTAGCCGACCGACAGCAGAATCGGTACGTCGCGTTGGGCGGCCTCGGCCAGCGCCTCGGGCGTCCACTCCCACCAGTGCACCGGGTTGTCGGCGTGTTGACGCAGGTAGGGGCTGGCGGACGCTGCGAGACGGTTGGCCATTCGTCCACGCTAATCCTGTTCGACATCAGCTGGCGCTGAGACCCACAGCGGACGATGCCCATACAACTCATGACCAGTTCGAAAACGGTTGCTGAATTCTTGAATTCGCCTGTAGAGCACCAATGTTACGGGGCGACACCATTGCTAGCATTCGCCGATGAGACGACCCGAGGGATGTGATTGACATCAATCGACGTGCCGTACCGAGTTTGCTGGCCGCGGGCGCTGCGCTGCTGTCCGGGTGCGGCGGGGGCCATGACGCGACAGCTCCGAGCCACGCGGCACAGGCCCCGGCGTCCGGCGTGGACTGTGGTGGGCACCCGAACCTGAAGGCCAGCGGATCCACCGCTCAGGCTAACGCGATGACGCGGTTCGTCGCGTCGTTCAACCAAGCGTGCCCCGGCCAGAGCCTGACCTACCAGCCGAACGGATCCGGCGCGGGCATCGACGAGTTCATGGCCGACCAAACAGATTTCGGTGGATCTGATTCGCCGCTGAGCAAGAGTGAATACGACCGCGCCCAGCAGCGCTGCGGCGCGCCGGTGTGGAACCTGCCGTTGGTGTTCGGGCCGATTGCCATCGCGTTCCGCCTGGGCGGTGTGGCCTCGCTGAATCTGGACGGCCCCACCGCGGCCAACATCTTCAACGGCACCATCACCACCTGGAACGATCCCGCGATCGCCGCCCTGAACACCGGCACTGACCTGCCCGCCCTGCCGATTCGGGTGGTGTCGCGCAGCGATGCGTCCGGGACCACGGACAACTTCCAGCGCTATCTGGACACCGCCTCCGCGGGCACCTGGGGCAAGGGGGCCGGGCGAACGTTCAACGGCATAGCCGGCCAGAGCGCCCACGGCAACGAGGGCGTCGCCGCGGCCGCCGCCGAGCTCGAGGGGTCGGTGACCTATACCGAGTGGTCGTTCGCGCAGAGCCACCAGCTGGGCATGGCCAACGTCATCACCTCGGCCGGTCCGGACCCGGTCTCGATCAGCGAGGACTCGGTCGGCAAAACCATCTCGTCGGCCTGGTTCCTCCGTGAAGGCAACGACCTCGCTCTGGACACCATCTCCTTCTACCGGCCCAACCAGTCCGGCGCCTATCCGATCGTGTTGGCCACCTACGAGATCGTCTGCTCGAAGTATCCCGACCCGCAGGTCGGAACCGCGGTGCGCGCGTTCCTGCAGAGCGCGATCGGCGACGGCCAGAATCAGCTGTCCGATCACGGCTACGTCCCCATCCCCGATGCGTTCAAGTCGCGCCTCTCGACCGCCATCAGCGCAATCGCCTAAACACCACAGGCCATGCAGTCCGTAACCGCACCCCCCGAGGTCACCTCCGCGCTGGTCCACAACGGACCCGGCGCGAGATCCCTCATCGAGGCGTCGGGCGCGTGGCGACAGCTTGGCACCTACCTGGATGAATACGCCGACGACTATGTCGCCTCACTGTCGTCGTTGGTGGACTCATGGCGCGGCCGTTCCGCGGCTGCGATGGTGCAATCCGCCGAGCCCTACCTGGTATGGCTGCGCGCCACGGCACAGCAGTGCCGTCGCACCGCCGCCTCGATGCAGCAGGCCGCCGCGGCGTTCGAAACAGTCCGCACGGCGGTGGCCCCGACTGCGGCGATCAAGGCCAACCGCACTCGCCGAATGCAACTGCTGGCGTCCAATCGATTCGGGACCAACTCAGCGGCAATCGCGGAGAACGAGAGCCAGTACCTGGGCATGTGGACGAACAACACCGCCGCGATGACCCGCTACCGGGCGGCCTCGGCGCAAGCGACCACACTTCCCTCGTTCAGCCCTCCGGCACCCGCGACAGCCAGCAGCGGAACCACCTCTGCCGATTCAACTTTGGCGTCGTTGGAGTCGTCGCTGACCGCATTCGACCCCAACACCAGCTGGACGGGCCTGGCGAACACCTATGCCAACCAGTTCGTATCGTCCGGATTCCCGATCAACCTGCTCAGCTACCTCGCCCAGAACACCTCGGCGCAGGCGTTGCAGAACGTCAACACCGCCATGGCGCAAGGCCTCGCCGAAGGCGAGTCCGCCTTGATACCGGCGATGCCGCTCGGGGGGCTGGGCGCCTTGGGCGCCGCCGGACTTTCCGAAATGCCCGCGGCGGCAATCGGTGTCGGGGTGAAGGTGGGCCCGCTGACCGCGCCACCCGCCGCGGCGGGGTTTCTGGCCGCGACACAGGCACCGGTCCAGCTGGCGTCGTCGGCGACACCGCTGCCGGCAAGCCAGTCCACGACGTTCGCCGGCATCCCGTCGATCATGCCGCCGATGGTGCCCCCATCGAACTCCGCGGGCAGCGGATGGCGAAAGCGCAGACAGCAGAAGTACGAGGACCTGGAAGTCGGTTTGGAGCTGCGGGGCCCGGTCATGCCCAAGCCGCCGTCTGCGGGCTGAGCTGAACTAGCCGTGGTGCCGCGGGCAGAACGCGCTGACGCTGACCCCGACGAAGAACCCGGCGTGGTAGTCATCGAGCCGGCTGCTCTGCATCACCTCGGACACCACGTCGTTCTTCTGCCGACCGCCGTCGAGCTCGTCGCAGACCTCATGGCCCGCCATCACCGCGGACTGCCCATTGGCGAAGTCGATGCCCTTGGCGTTCAAGGCACCCAGGAAGGTGGTGTCGACCGCGTCGGCGTGCACCGTCGGAATCTTGATGAGGCCGACCAGTAGCACCATCAAGATGATCGGCGATATCGCCAACCCGGGTGAGCGATCTGCGAGCATGGCCAACCCCGAACCTTTCTCCCAAGCCGCGGTTCAGGGCAATCATCGCACGCAGCGCTAGGGTCGGCGATAGCCGCGATACCGGCGAAACCCGAAGGGGCAAAGGTTAATCCGGCAGTCGCATACGCGAAACCCGGCGTTGGGGAGCTGTTAGCGCTACGACTGCTGAGGCGGCGATCCCGACCCGTCGTCGCCCGGGACGTCGCCGGGAGAAGTGGACCCGACGGTCCCCTCGTCGGCGGCTTGGTCGGCGCCTGGGTCGTCGCGGTCGAACGATTCCGGCAACTTCTTGAGCTGCCGGTTCATCGACCACACCAGCGCGAATGTGCCGAGTATCAGCAGCACGATGACCAACAGCCCGAACGGGCTGGCCTTACCGAAGTCCGGCCCGGTGTCGCGCGGCACGCCATCCGCCACGATGTCGTCTGCCGCCATCCACAGCACCGTCAGCACAGCATGGTTCATCCGTTGTCCTCGATCCCGGCGAACAGGTCAGTCTCCGGCAGAGTAACCGGCACCCGGGACCGAGCCAGCTCGAACTCCTCGGTCGGCCAGAGCCGCTGCTGCCACTCGATCGGCGCGGCGAAGAAGTCGCCGTTGGGGTCGATCTGCGTGGCGTGCGCACGCAGCGCGTCATCACGCTGGCTGAAGTAGTCGGCGCATTCGACGCGGGTGGTCACCCGGTCGGCAAACACGTCGTGGTCGGGCTGCCAGTGCTCGAGCCATTTGGCGAACGGGCCCACCTCGCCGTTGCGGGCGAACTCGTCCTGCAACAGCTGCATTCGTTGCCGTAAGAACCCGTGGTTGTAGTAGAGCTTGGAAACGGACCAGGGCTCACCGGCCTGCGGGTAGCGGCGGTGGTCGCCGGCGGCCTCGAACGCGGCCACCGACACCTGATGGCAGCGAATGTGATCGGGGTGCGGGTAGCCGCCGTTCTCGTCGTACGTGGTCATCACGTGCGGACGGAACTGTCGCACGGCCCGCACCAGCGCTTCGGTGGACACCTCCAGCGGCACCAGCGCAAAGCAGTCCTCGGGCAGCGGCGGCAGCGGGTCGCCCTTGGGCAGGCCGGAGTCGATGAAGCCCAGCCAGTGGTGCTCGACCCCGAGGATCTCGGCGGCCTTCGCCATCTCGTCGCGCCGGACCGCGGCGATGCGACCGTGCACATCGGGCAGGTCCATCGCGGGGTTGAGAATGTCGCCGCGCTCGCCACCGGTCAGGGTCACCACCATCACCCGGTGCCCAGCGGCCGTGTAGCGGGCCACCGTGGCCGCACCCTTGCTGGACTCGTCATCGGGGTGGGCGTGCACCGCCATCAGTCGCAGTCCACTCATGCGCACATTCCCCGTTCCCTCCAGGTTCCTCCTGCCGGAACCCCGGACCGGACGCCTATAGTTCCAGATGGTTTCCGGCCCCCATCGTTACACCACCTGCGGCGGGCGCGGTAATCGCTCCCGAATCCACCGTTGACCATGGGACACACCTCACGATGACCGACCCCAAGCCGGCCCGATACGGGGATACCCGAGGCAGTGCCCTGCCCCGTCGGTTACTGGCGATCGCCCTGGGCGCGCTGGCGATCGCCACTGTCGCGGCCATCGCGGTAGTGGGCTACCAGCGCTTTGCAACCGCCGAGGTCAAGGGCGAGCTGTACGGCTACGAGGTGCTCGACGACCAGACGGTCTCGGTTAAGTTCAGCGTGACTCGATCAGACCCGTCGACACCCGCGGCCTGCATCGTGCGGGTCCGATCCAGCGACGGCAGCGAGACTGGCCGCCGTGAAGTGCTGATTCCGCCGTCGGAGTCGGCCACCGTACAGGTGACCACGACCGTGAAATCCTCCCAGCAACCTGTCATGGGCGACGTCTACGGTTGCGGCAGCGACGTCCCCGATTACTTACGATCGCCATGATGCCGCGGTGGTACCCTGTACGGATACACGGTTCCAGCTGGGACCGTGTATTGCTGCATTAGAACGATGTCGCCCCGCTGCCCGATGGCGCCGGATCCGACGACACAAGGAGCACAGTGAGATGACGGACACCCAGGTGACCTGGTTGACGCAGGAGTCACACGACCGGCTCAAGGCGGAGCTTGACCAGCTGATCGCGAACCGCCCGGTGATCGCCGCGGAGATCAACGACCGCCGCGAAGAGGGCGACCTGCGCGAGAACGGCGGCTACCACGCCGCACGTGAGGAGCAGGGCCAGCAGGAGGCCCGCATCCGGCAGCTGCAGGAGTTGCTCAACAACGCCAAGGTCGGTGAGGCTCCGACGCAGTCCGGCGTGGCATTGCCGGGCTCGGTGGTCAAGGTCTTCTACGACGGCGACAAGTCCGACACCGAGACGTTCCTGATCGCCACCCGCCAGGAGGGCGTCAGCGACGACAAGCTCGAGGTGTATTCACCGAACTCGCCGCTTGGCCACGCCCTGCTGGGCGCCAAGGTCGACGAGGAGCGCAGCTACACGGTGCCCAGCGGCAAGACCGTCAAGGTGACCCTGGTCAGCGCGGAGCCCTACCACTCCTGAGCCCCCGAGCCCCGCTTCGGGGCTCGTCGCTTTAGTCCAGCGCCTGCTTCAGGTCGGCGATCAGGTCATCGATGTCCTCGATGCCCACCGACAGGCGCACCAGGTCGTCGGGAACCTCGAGTTGCGAACCCGCCGTCGACGCATGCGTCATCGCGCCGGGTAGTTCGATCAGCGACTCCACCCCGCCCAGCGACTCGGCCAGGATGAAGATCTCGGTTCCGGCGCACAGCTTCTCGGCGGCGGCTCGGCCACCACGCATCCGAACCGACACCATGCCGCCGAACCCGCGCATCTGCGCCGCGGCGACGTCGTGGCCGGGATGCTCCGGCAGACCCGGGTAGAGCACTCGACTCACCGCAGGATGCCCGTTGAGGAATTCGGCGACGGCGGCGGCGTTCTCGCTGTGCCGCTGCATCCGCAGCACCAAGGTCTTCAGGCCGCGCAGGGTCAGATAGGCATCGAAGGGGCCAGGTACGCCGCCCGCCCCGTTCTGCAGGAACGCGAAAGCCGCGTCGAGTTCTTCGTCGTCGGTGACCAGCGCACCGCCCACCACGTCGGAGTGGCCGCCGATGTATTTAGTGGTCGAATGCAACACCACGTCGGCGCCCAGCGTCAGCGGCTGCTGCAGCGCGGGCGAGGCGAAGGTGTTGTCCACCAGCACCTTTGCGCCGGCTTCTTTACCGATGGCCGCGATGCCCGCGATGTCGGCGATCGACAACAGCGGGTTGGTAGGAGTCTCGACCCAGATCAGCCTGGTTTTGTCGGTGAGCGCCCCGCGAACCGCGTCCAGGTCGGACAGCGCCACCGGGGTATGCGCCACACCCCACTGGGTGAAGACCTTGTCGATCAGCCGGAAGGTGCCCCCGTAGGCGTCGTCGGGAATGATCAGGTGATCGCCGGGGCGCAGGATCGACCGCAACGCGCAGTCCGTGGCGGCCATCCCCGAACCGAACGCCCGACCGAATCGGCCGCGCTCGACCGCAGCCAGCGCAGTCTCCAGCGCGGCCCGGGTCGGATTGCCGGTGCGCGCGTACTCGAATCCGCCACGCAGGCCGCCGACGCCGTCTTGGGCGAAGGTGCTGCTGGCGTAGATCGGTACGTTGACGGCCCCGGTTGCCGGGTCCGGACGGAACCCGGCGTGGATCGCCGTGGTGGATAGGCCCGTATTGCTGTGGGGTTGCTTCTGACTCAACGGATCGGCAAGCAGACGGTGGTCATGATCTTGTCAGCGATCGTCTGGCGTTTGGCGTCCCACAGCGGGAACAGGTAGCCGATGCACAAGATCGCGCCGTCGATGATGTGTGCTAACTGGCGCACGATCGACATCCCGAACCCGATGGGCTGGCCGGTGGCTTCGGAGACCACCTTGAACTTCAGCACCGACTTACCGATGCTCGATCCGGTGGTGCCCTGCCGATAGCCGAAGTTCCAAATCCCGTAGGCGAGCGCGGCCAGCCAGCCGACGAACATCAGCGCCGCCCCGGTGCTCGACGGCGTGACCGTGCAGGCGAATCCGTCGGAGCTGGTGATGCATTCCTTGTCGGCGGTGGTTCCGGCAATCATCGACGGAATGCCGTAGAGCACCAGGATCGGCAGGAAGTCGACGAAGTAGGCGCCGACGCGAGTCAGCCATGAGGTGTAGGCCTCTTGCGGCAGCTGGCCCACCGGGTTTCCGACCGCACCCGGATACGCGCCGTAGCCCGGAGGCGGAGGCGGGTAGTTGCCCGGCGGCGGCGGGGGTAGTTCCCGGGAGGCGGGGGCGGGTAGTTGCCCGGCGGCGGCGGGGGTAGTTACCCGGAGGCGGCGGGTAGTTGCCGGGAGGCGGCGGGTAGTTGCCCTGCGACGGGAAGTCACCGGACGGGGGTGGGTAGTTGCCTTGCGGGGGCGGCGGAAAGTCGGTCATCTCCACCCTTTCGGGTCGTGTCGGTGAACGGTCCAAACGCTACCGCAGGACAGTGAACGTCAACGCCTTATCGGCGGCGTGGCCCGTCGGACAAAAAGCCCAACAGGTCGTGGCGAGTGATGACGCCCACCGGTTTGCCGTCCTCGACCACCATCACCGCGTCGACCTCGGCCAACGTGGTGGCGGCGACGCCCACGACCTCGCCGGATCCGATGAGCGGCAGCGGCGGTCCCATGTGCAGCGACACCGCGTCGGCAAGCTTCGCGCGACCCTCGAACACCGCGGAGAGCAGGTCGCGTTCGGACACGCTGCCGGCCACCTCTCCGGCCATCACCGGCGGCTCGGCGCCGACGACGGGCATCTGCGACACCCCGTACTCCCGCAGGATCCCGATGGCGTCGCGCAGAGTCTCGGCCGGATGGGTGTGCACCAGGTCCGGCAGCACCCCCGCCTTGGCCCGCAGCACGTCGGCGACCGTGGGTTGCACCGTCGAACCGTCCAGCCGCGAGCGCAGGAACCCGTAGGACGACATCCAGGAGTCGTTGAACAGCTTCGACATGTAGCCGCGTCCGCCGTCGGGCAGCAGAACGACGACAAGTGAGTCGGGGCCGGCTTTGACGGCGGTCTCGACGGCCGCCACCACCGCCATCCCGCAGGAGCCGCCGACCAGCAGCGCCTCCTCCCGGGCCAGACGCCGGGTCATGTCGAACGAATCCGCGTCGGAGACCGCGATGATGCCGTCGGGGATGCTCGGGTCGTAGGCGGCCGGCCAGAAGTCCTCGCCGACTCCTTCCACCAGATACGGCCGGCCGGTACCGCCGGAGTACACCGAGCCTTCGGGGTCCGCACCGATGATCTGCACCCGGCCGTCCGACACCTCTTTGAGGTAGCGGCCGGTGCCGGTGATGGTGCCGCCGGTTCCAATCCCGGCGACGAAATGGGTGATCTGGCCGTCGGTGTCGGCCCAGATCTCCGGGCCCGTGGTCTCGTAGTGACTCTCCGGGCCTGCGGGGTTGGAGTACTGATCCGGCTTCCAGGCGCCGTCGATCTCCTCGACAAGCCGGTTGGAGACGCTGTAGTAGCTGGCCGGGTCGTCCGGCGGTACCGCCGTCGGGCACACCACCACTTCGGCGCCGTAGGCCCGCAATACGTTCTGCTTGTCCTCGCTGACCTTGTCCGGGCAGACGAACACGCACTTGTAGCCGCGGCGCTGGGCCACCAGCGCCAGGCCGACGCCGGTGTTGCCGGAGGTGGGTTCGACGATGGTGCCCCCGGGTTTGAGCGCTCCGCTGGCCTCGGCCGCGTCGATCATCTTCACCGCGATGCGGTCCTTGGAGCTGGCACCCGGGTTGAGGTACTCGACTTTGGCCACCACCCGGCCGGCGCCGGGGGGAACGATCGAATTCAGCTCGACGAGTGGGGTGTTGCCGATGAGTTCACTGATGTGGCTCGCTATCCGCATGCCTGCCATCGTCTCAGGTTATTTGGCCGGGCGGATCAGCGAGGCTCGACGGACCTCATGAACCCAGCGGTTCAACCGGTGGCTTCCCGGATGTATTCGCCGATCTGGCGCAACGAGCGGGTTGCCTCCGGCACGAACGGGGCGGCGATCTGGAAGACGTGAATCTGGCCGGGCCACACCCGCAGCTCCACCGGTACACCGGCAGCGGCGAGCACGTTGGCCCCCAGCCGGGCATCGTGCAACAACACCTCGGAGCCGGAGACGTGGATCAGGGTGCGTGGAAGTCCCGGCCGGACGTGCTGCAGCGGTTCGAGGACTTCACTGCCGTGGGTGCGGTCGCGGCGGGCCGCCGCTTCCACCAGTTCCACCAACGCGTCAAATGCCTTGGGCGGGAACATCGCACCGGTGTGGATGTTGGGGTGCGCCTTCTTGGCTTCCTTGGCGATCTCCAGCAGCGGCGACATCGCGACGATCGCGGCCGGCACTTCCTCGTCCCCTTCGTCCAACAACCGCTCGGCCAGCGCCAGCGACAGGTAGCCACCGGCCGAGTCGCCGGCCAGCACGATCTGATCCGGTTCGTACCCCTGACGGCGCAACCAGCGGTAGCCGTCGTAACAGTCGTCGACCGCGTCGGCGATGGAGTACTTGGGGATCATCCGGTACTCCACCACCAAGACCGGACTGTCGGCGTACTTCGACAGCTTCGTGACGAGCCGGCCGTGGGTGTTGGCCCCACAGGTCAGAAAGGCCCCGCCGTGCATGTAGAGCACGACGCGACGGGTGCCGTCGGCGGGCAGAACACCGGCAGCGCGCACCATCTGCGCCTTGCAGCGCGGCAGCCGGATGGTCGCGCGGATGGTGCCCGGCGCCGGCAACATCGCCTTCGCGGCGAAGTCGAGCAATCCGAACGGCCACGGCATCCGCGGAAGGTAGCTGCCGACCGAGAGAACCGGCCGAATGGTGGCCCGGGCCGCCAGCCACGCCATCCGCCCCTCGACGCTGGTCGACTCCTCGGAAACCTCGACAGGCAGCCCGTCATGACGGCCGTAGCGATAGGGTCGCGGACTGGGGTACAGGCGGGTTCGAACACGTAACGAGCTGGGAATTGTGTCGGGTGCGGTCATGATGGACACTCCCTCCAGCCGGCCCGGGCCGGCACAGCCAACGCGGTACCACTTATCGTCACACGCGAAAAATTGAGAAGAAATCTTATGATTCGTTCCGATACTGCATCGGGTCCGCTTCGTGACCATATTTGTTTGCTGCGCTCAGGTGACATGGGCGTCCTTTCCCTAGAATCACCGACATGGCGATCGGGGCAACGCGACGTTCGGCGGTAACGCTGGCCACTGCGGGCGTGTTCGCTTTCGTCGGCAGCCTCTATCTGGGTGTGCGCAATCTCCTGGCGGGCCAGGCCGACCGGGCCCGTCAGACGATCCCCAAGGCTTGGGATCTTCCACCGCGTGCTGACGGTTTATACGGTCCCGACGACGCCGAAGTTCAGCCTTTTCACCGCGGGGCGAATGTCGATCTGCAGCTGATGGTTTTCGGCGACTCCACCGCGACCGGCTATGGCTGTCGTTCGGCGGCAGAGGTTCCCGGCGCACTGATCGCCAGAGCACTGGCGGAGCGCACCGGCATGCGGATTCGGTTGAGCACGAAGGCAATCGTGGGCGCCACCTCCAAGGGCCTGGCCGGGCAAGTGGACGCGATGTTCGTCGCGGGTCCGCCACCGGACGTCGCGGTGATCATGATCGGCGCCAATGACGTGACCGCACTGCACAGCATCGCCGGCTCGGTGCAGCGACTGCGCGCCGCGGTGAAGCGACTGCGCGCCAGCGGTGCGGTGGTGATCGTGGGCACCTGTCCCAAGTTCGGGGCGATCAGCGCGATACCGCGGCCGCTGCGCTGGGTCGCCCACGCCCGGGCGTGCCAACTGGCCCGGGCGCAGACCCTGGCGGTCAAGGCAGCCGGCGGTATCGCCGTGCCCTTCGCCGACTTCCGGGCACGGGAGTTCCATGACAGTCCCGGCCTGCTGTTCGCCGCGGACCAATACCACCCCTCGGCTGCGGGTTACGCCCTGGCGGCGGGCCAAATGATCCCGGCGCTCTGCGCTGTGCTGGACCGGCCCGATTCCCGCACGGTGGCCACTTCGGGCTAGATTCGGCTCTATATACCCGATCTCAAGGAGCCAGAAGTGCCTGAAGCTGTAATCGTCTCAACTGCGCGTTCGCCGATCGGCCGGGCCGGTAAGGGATCCCTGGTCACCATGCGGCCCGACGACCTGGCCGCCCAGATGGTGCGCGCCGCCCTGGACAAGGTGCCTGCGCTGGACCCGCGCGAGATCGACGACCTGATGATGGGTTGTGGGCAGCCGGGCGGCGCCTCTGGCTACAACATCGGGCGCGTGGTCTCGGTGCTGCTCGGCTACGACTTCCTGCCCGGCACCACGGTGAACCGGTACTGCTCGTCGTCGCTGCAGACCACCCGGATGGCGTTCCACGCGATCAAGGCCGGCGAGGGTGACGCATTCATCTCCGCCGGTGTCGAGACCGTCTCGCAGTTCGCCATCGGTGCTGCCGACGGCGCCCCGAACAGCAAGAACCCCCTGTTCAACGACGGAATCGCTCGCTCGGAGGCCGCCGCAGCCGGTGCCACCGAGTGGCACGACCCGCGGGCGGACGGCCTGTTGCCGGACGTCTACATCGCGATGGGCCAGACCGCCGAGAACGTGGTGCTGCACACCGGGATCAGCCGCGAGGACCAGGACCACTGGGGCGTGCGCAGCCAGAACCGCGCCGAGGAGGCCATCAACAGCGGCTTCTTCGCCCGCGAGATCTCGCCCGTGACGCTGCCTGACGGCACCGTGGTGAGCACCGACGACGGCCCGCGCGCCGGCACCACCTACGAGAAGATCAGCCAGCTCAAGCCGGTATTCCGGCCCAACGGCACGATCACCGCCGGCAACGCCTGCCCGCTCAACGACGGCGCCGCCGCCGTGATCATCACCAGCGACACCAAGGCCAAGGAGCTGGGTCTCAAGCCGCTGGCCCGGATCGTGTCCACCGGGGTGTCGGGCCTGTCGCCGGAGATCATGGGCCTGGGCCCGATCGAGGCCGTCAAGAAGGCGCTGGCGAACGCCAAGATGTCGGTCTCCGACATCGACCTGTTCGAGATCAACGAGGCCTTCGCGGTGCAGGTGCTCGGCTCGGCCCGCGAGCTGGGCATCGACGAGGACAAGCTGAACGTGTCCGGCGGGGCGATCGCCCTGGGCCACCCGTTCGGTATGACCGGCGCCCGCATCACCGCCACCCTGCTGAACAACCTGGCGACCCACGACAAGCAGTTCGGCGTGGAGACCATGTGTGTCGGCGGCGGCCAGGGCATGGCCATGGTCGTGGAGCGGCTCTCCTAGCTCGTTTTGTTGACTCTGCGCTCAGGGCGGAAAACTTCGAGTAACCCCCGCCCTGGGCGCAGAGTCATTTTCGCCTCAGGACGTCCCATGACTGGCGGACGCGTCGAACGACGTCGTAGCCCCGATGTTCGGCGAGCACCGTGACGTGCGTCCAGCCCGCCTGCCGGATGTACTCCAGACGCTCGACGTCCTTGACGAACTGCGGGCGGCTGGTGCGGTGCTGGTCGCCGTCGTATTCGACCGCGAGCATGATGTCCTCCCACCCCAGGTCGAGGAAGTAGCGCGGATAGCCGTCGGGGCCGAGCACGGGGATCTGGGTCTGCGGCCTGGGAAAGCCGGCGTCACGGAGCAGCAGCCGCAGCCAGGTTTCTTTCGGTGACTGCGCCCCGGCGTCGACGAGGTACAGCGCGGCTTCCAGTTGGCGCAGCCCGCGGGTATGCCGATGCCGCGACGCCAGCCGAGCCACATCTTCGATCTTGAAATGTGTGGCATTGGCCAGTGCGTCGAGCCTGGCGACCGCCTGACGCAACGGGCCGCGTCGGCCCAGGTCGAAGGCGGTGCGCTCGGGAGTGGTGGCGACGACGCCGCCAAGGTGCTGGGATTCGCCGTCCAAGATCAGGTCAGCACGGGTCTTGACGCCGTGCGGTGCCCGCGCGTTGCGCCAGATCAGTTCGACGATCGCGTCGTCGTCGACCCAGCTGGATCCATGCAGGGCCGAGGCGGCAAGGCCGCTGACGACTGCTTGGCGCTGCGACCAGAGCCAGGCGGCCTGGGTCCGGTGCAGGAGCGTAGGTTCGGCGGGCTTCTCCTGGTAGACGTTCGGCAGGACTGCGGTGTGGAACTGGCGCAGCTCATGGCGGCTCAAAGTTCCCGCAGCTAGTGCCTCGCTACCGATGAATGGCTGTCCCATGTCGGCATGCTGCCCGGGGCCACCGACACAAAAAATGACTCTGCGCTGAGGGCGGGTGCTACTCGCACTTTTGCGCCCTCAGCGCAGAGTCAACGGGGAAAGCTAGCGGGTCACTCGCTCTGGAAGTAGCTCAGCAGCCGCAGGATCTCCAGGTACAGCCAGACCAGGGTCACGGTCAAGCCCAGTGCGATGCCCCAGGCGGCCTTCTCCGGCGCGCCGGCGCGGATCAGCTGGTCGGCTGCGTCGAAGTCGATCAGGAAGCTGAACGCGGCGATCCCGATGCAGACCAGCGAGAAGATGATGGACAGCGTGCCGCCGCTGCGCAGGCCCAGGCCCTCACCGCCGCCGACGCCGAACAGCGACAGGACCAGGTTGCCGATCATCAGGGCCAGCACACCGAACATGCCGGCGACGAGCATCCGGGTGAACTTCGGGGTGACCCGGATGGCCCCGGTCTTGTAGACGACCAGCATGCCGCCGAACACCCCGAGGGTGCCCATCACGGCCTGACCGATCATCGAGCCGGCGTTGCCGGTCCCCACGGTGAAGGCGGTCAGCACCCAGGAGATGGCACCGAGGAACAGACCCTCGAGCACCGCGTAGCTGAGCACCACTGCCTTGTTGTCCTGCTTGCGGGCGAACATGGCCACCATGACCACGGCCAGGCCGCCGAACGCACCGATGAAGGTCAGCGGGCCGGCCAGCGCCTGGTTGGCCGACACCAGGAAGAAGGAGATGATCGCCGCCACGCTCAGCACGCCCAGCGTGATGCCGGTCTTGGTGACGACGTCATCGATGGTCAGCGGGCGAGTGACCTCCCGCTGCTGGTACTGCGCCAACGACGGGTCGACCTGGTAGGTCTGACTCATCTGCTGAGTGGCACCGGCCATACCGGTTCCGAACTGCGCGTAGCCGCCCTGTTTGGGCAACGAACGAAATACCGGGTTGCTGGTCTCCCGCACCGTCCCGATCCTCTCCTGGGGCTGTGAAGCTAAGGGTTTACGAATACTGAATCAACGTTTCCCGACTCGCCGGAGTTCCCGACGGCGTTCGGGCCGCTCTGCTGCCAAACCTTACCCGCGGATCAGTGACCGCGCGTAGGGATCTACATTGCGAAGGCGTGACAGGTGAATCTGACGAGGTCCTGGCCCGCGTTGACAACGGGGTCGGCCTGCTGACGCTCAACCGTCCGAAGGCGATCAACTCGCTGAACCTTCCGATGGTGACCGCGATGACCGCGGCGCTGTCCGCCTGGGCCGAGGATCCGGCGGTCACGGCGGTGGTGCTCACCGGTGCCGGCGAGCGCGGACTGTGCGCCGGCGGCGACGTGGTCGCGATCTATCACAGCGCCAAAGCCGACGGCGCGGACGCGCGACGATTCTGGTACGACGAGTACCTGCTCAATGCGCAGATCGGCGGATACAAAAAGCCGTACGTGTCGTTGATGGACGGCATCGTGATGGGCGGCGGCGTCGGAGTCGGGGCGCACGCCAACACCCGAGTGGTCACCGACACCACCAAGATGGCCATGCCCGAGGTCGGCATCGGCTTCATCCCCGATGTCGGCGGCACCTACCTGCTCTCCCGCTCCCCCGGCCGGCTCGGTCTGCACGCGGCACTGACCGGCGCGCCGTTCTCCGGTCCGGACGCCATTGCGCTGGGTTTCGCCGACCACTACGTGCCGCACGCGGCGCTCGAGGCCTTCACGGGTGCGATCATCGCCGACGGGGTGGACAGTGCCCTGGCCGCCCACGCGGCCGAGGCACCGGCGAGTCAGCTTGCCGCACACCGCGACTGGATCGACGAGTGCTACGCACACGAGACCGTTGCGCAGATCGTGGGTGCGCTGGCGGGCCACGCCAGCCCCGACGCCAACGCCGCGGCAGAACTGATCGGAACCCGGTCCCCGGTCGCCTGCGCGGTGACGTTGGAGGCGGTGCGTCGGGCGGGCCAGCTCGCCACCTTGGAAGACGTTCTGATCCAGGAGTACCGGGTGTCGTGCGCGTCGTTACGCTCACATGACCTGGTGGAGGGCATCCGCGCCCAGCTGGTCGACAAGGACCGCAATCCGCAATGGTCACCGGCGACGCTGGCCGAGGTGACCACCGCCGACATCGAAGCGTATTTCGTTCCCGCCGAACCCGATCTGACCTTCTAAGGAGCACCCATGACTTACGAAACCATCCTCGTCGACCGCGACGGCCGGGTCGGCACCATCACCTTGAACCGGCCGCAGGCGCTCAACGCCCTCAACAGCCAGGTGATGAACGAAGTCACCGCTGCCGCAGCCGAATTCGACGCCGACCCGGGCATCGGGGCGATCATCATCACCGGCAGCGCCAAGGCGTTCGCTGCCGGAGCGGACATCAAAGAGATGGCCGACCTGAGTTTCGCCGAGGTGTTCGCCGCCGACTTCTTCGCCGCGTGGTCCAAGCTGGCCGCGGTACGCACCCCGACCATCGCCGCGGTGGCCGGGCACGCCCTGGGCGGCGGTTGCGAGCTGGCGATGATGTGCGACCTGCTGATCGCCGCCGACACCGCCAAGTTCGGCCAGCCGGAGATCAAGCTGGGTGTGCTGCCCGGCATGGGCGGCTCGCAGCGGCTGACCCGGGCCATCGGCAAGGCCAAGGCGATGGACCTGATCCTGACCGGCCGCACCATCGATGCCGCCGAAGCCGAGCGCTCTGGCCTGGTGTCTCGCGTGGTGCCGGCCGACGACCTGCTGGCCGAGGCCGGCAAGGTCGCCGCCACCATCGCCGGGATGAGCCTGTCGGCGGCCCGGATGGCCAAGGAAGCCGTCAACCGGGCCTTCGAGTCCACCCTGACCGAGGGGCTGCTCTACGAGCGCCGCCTGTTCCACTCGGCGTTCGCCACCGATGACCAGACCGAGGGCATGGCTGCCTTCACCGAGAAGCGCGCACCGAACTTCACCCACCGCTGAGCAACTCCCCGATGAGCACGACAGCCACCGACACCGCCACCGCCACCGCGGAAACCCCCGCGGAAGCGACCGCGCGCGCGCCCTGGTGGGTCCGGCACTACACGTTCACCGGCACCGCGGTGGGTCTGGTGTTCCTGTGGCTGTCCCTGACGCCGTCGCTGCTGCCGCGCGGGCCGCTGTTCCAGGGTTTGGTCAGCGGCGGCTCGGGCGCCATCGGCTACGCGCTGGGCGTGTTCAGCGTCTGGCTGTTCCGCTACATGCGCTCGAAGGACACCAGCCCGCCGGCCCCGCGGTGGGCCTGGCTGGTGCTCATCCCCACCGCGGCGATCATCCATCTCTGGGTGGTGTGGACGATCCACGGCTGGCAGGACCAGATGCGCGACCTGATGGGCGTGCCGCGGCTGACTTGGTACAACTACCCGCAAGCCGGCGCGATCGCGGTGGTCACGCTGTTCATCCTGGTCGAGATCGGTCAGCTGGTCAGGATGCTGATCCGCTTTCTGATGCGTCAGCTCGAACGCGTTGCCCCGCCACGGGTTTCGGCCGTGATCGCGGTGTCGTTACTGGTGGCCCTGTTCGTGGCGGTGCTCAACGGTCTGGTGCTCAAGAGCGCGATGCACGTCATGAACAGCACCTTCGCCTCGGTCAACGAGGAGACCAGCCCGGACCGGGCCGCCCCGTCGACCCCGCTGCGCTCCGGCGGGCCGGAGTCGCTGGCCTCCTGGGAGTCGCTGGGCCATCAGGGCCGCATCTTCGTTGCGAACGGACCCACTGTCGCGCAACTCAGCGCGTTCAACGGCACACCGGCCACCGAACCGATTCGGGCCTACGCCGGCCTGAATTCGGCCCATGGGATCAAGGACACCGCTGAGCTGGCCGCTGCCGAGCTGGCCCGCACCGGCGGACTGAACCGCGCGGTGGTGGCGGTGGCCACCACGACGGGCACCGGCTGGGTCAACGAGGCAGAGGCCTCGGCCCTGGAGTACATGTTCAACGGCGACACCGCGATCGTGAGCATGCAGTATTCGTTCCTGCCCAGCTGGCTCTCCTTCCTGGTCGACAAGGAGAACGCTCGCCAAGCCGGCCAGGCCTTGTTCGAGGCCGTCGACAAACAGGTGCGCGCCCTGCCGGAGGCTCAGCGCCCCAAACTGGTGGTGTTCGGCGAAAGCCTCGGCTCCTTCGGCGGCGAGGCCTCCTTCATGAGCCTCAACAACGTGCTGGCGCGTACCGACGGCGCGCTGTTCTCCGGTCCGACCTTTCAGAACACCATCTGGACCGACCTGACCATCAACCGCGATCCCGGTTCCCCGCAATGGCTGCCGATCTACCACGACGGCCGCGCCGTGCGGTTCGTCGCTCGCCCGGAAGACCTGGCACGCCCCGACACCCCTTGGGGGGCACCGGATACGCCACGAGTGGTGTACCTACAGCACGCCTCGGACCCGATCGCCTGGTGGCATCCAGATCTGCTGTACCACAAGCCGGACTGGTTGAGAGAGCCCCGCGGCTACGACGTGCTGCCGCAGGTGCACTGGACCCCGATCGTGACGTTTCTGCAGGTCTCCGCCGACATGGCGGTGGCGATCGACGTGCCCGACGGCCATGGCCACAGCTACGTCGCCGACGCCGCCGATGCGTGGGCGGCGATCCTACATCCAGCGTCGTGGACCCCGGAGAAGACTGAACGGCTCCGCCCCCTGCTGCACTCCAACGCTTAGCGCGGCCAGCGGGGCCGGCTCCACCAGCTCGCCGACGGCGGCCAAGGCCTGATAGCCACCGACGACGTCGGTTGCGCGGTGCAGCCCCAAGTCCTGCAGCGCCGCCGCGGCCAGGCTCGAGGTGTAGCCCTGCGAGCACAGGATGATCCACTGCACGTCGTCGTCGACTGCCTGCGGCAGCCGGGCGTCGCTGGTCGGGTCGCAGCGCCACTCGAGCACGTTGCGTTCGATCACCAGCGCGTCCGGCACTTGGCCTTCCTCCTCGCGCTGGGCCGCTGGCCGGATGTCGACCAGGTATGCGCCGTTGCGCAGCGCCTCGGGCACTTCATCGGCCGTCAGCCGGTGCAGCTTGGCGCGGGCCGATTCGAGCAGTTGGTCGATTCGGCTGGTGACGTGCGTTGTGGTCATGACGCCTCCGGGTGCTGGGTGAGTTCGGTGCGCTGCCTACGCAGAGTATGGTCCTGCCCGACGTCGTAATAGGACATTTCCGCCAGTGGCGGCGAGTATGCGTGCACGCTCAGCGTCGGGGCAGCTGGTTCGAACTGGGTTGTAGGGGGTGCCCAGACGACGTCGTGCACCCAGCCCTGGGTGAACGCGGCCTGGTCCCCGGCGTCCAAGCGTCGTTGCGCCAGCTCGCGACCATTCCAATGGAACTCATCCAATGAGCCGGACAGCACGGTCAGCGCGCCCAGCGAGTCACCGTGATCGTGCAGTTCGGTGGCGTGCCCCGGCACCCAGCTGATCAGCCAGATGTCGAGCCGGTCATCACCGTGGATGCGGGCGAACCAACGCTCGTCCTCGGGCAACCCGGAGGCGGGCAGCAGATGGTTGTAGCGGCCTTGCAGCACTGCGTCGGCGGCCAGGTCGGTGGTCTGTAAGAGGTCGGGCAGGCGCAGCGAGCGGGGCCGGGCGGCCGGGCGGCGCAGCGCGATGGGATCGGCGATAACCATGGTGAGAACTCCAAAGAGGATGGGCTGGATTCAAGAAAGGGGTCGGCGGCAGCATTCAGCTGCGGCAACAACAACCCTGGAATCCGACGTGCTCCATCACAGCGGCCATGCTATCCGGGTGCCGCGCCGGGCGCATCGGCGCGTCAGTCGCGGGGCGGAAGGTCCGACCCTCCCCGCACGGCAATACCCCCTGTGACCTGCCATTTCCTGTCGGCATTACGGTTGTAATCGCAATGACGGAAAGAACCGGCGCGGTAGAGCCCGCAAAATGGTGGATATGACCTCTGCTGCACAATCCCGCGCGCACCGGGCGCCCCGGGTGGCGCTGGTGCTGGGCAGCGGCGGTGCGCGCGGCTATGCCCACATCGGGGTGATCGCCGAGCTGCGCGACCGCGGCTACGACATCGCGGGGATCTCTGGATCGTCGATGGGTGCGCTGGTGGGCGGGCTAGAGGCTGCGGGTCGACTCGATGACTTCGCCGAGTGGGCCAAGTCGCTGACCCAGGGAGCGGTGCTGCGGCTGCTGGATCCGTCGTTCACCGCCGCAGGGGTGCTACGGGCGGAGAAGATCCTCGATGTCGTCCGCGACATCTTGGGCGATATCGACATCGAAGAGCTGCCGATTCCCTATACCGCTGTGGCGACCGATCTGATCGCGGGCCGATCGGTGTGGCTGCAGCGCGGCCCGGTCGATACCGCCATCCGCGCCTCGATCGCCATCCCTGGGGTGATCGCTCCGCACGTGGTCGATGGACGCCTGCTCGCCGACGGCGGCATTCTCGATCCGCTGCCGATGGCGCCGCTGAGCGCCGTCAACGCCGACCTGACGTTGGCCGTCAGCCTCAACGGCGGCGACCCGACTGCCGCCGGCCCGGCTGCCGACGATTCCGAGCGGGACGTGCCGGCTGGCCGGTTGAATCGCATGTGGCGCAGCACCTCTGCGCTGCTGGACACCAGCGGAGCGCGGTCTCTGCTGGACCGGCCCACGGCACGGGCGATCCTGGACCGGTTCAGCAGTGGCGAGTCCGAGCCCGGCGGGCCCGGCGGCGAGGACGAGGAGTCCACTCCCGAGGTGGTGCCTAAACTCGGCAGCTTCGAGGTGATGAACCGAACCATCGATATCGCCCAGGCAGCGCTGGCCCGCCATCAGCTCGCGTCGCACCCGCCCGATCTGCTGATCGAGGTGCCTCGCGTCGCCTGCCGCAGCCTGGACTTCCACCGCGCCGCGGAGTTGGTCGACCTGGGCCGAGAACTCGCCGCCCGCGCTCTCGACGCCCCGAAATCGCCGTAGCGCTCTAGCCGGCCAAGAACTCCGCGATGGCGCCGGCTTGCCGTCGGCCCTGTTCGCGGCCGGCCTGCGCCGATGGCAACCGGCACGCCGGGTCGAGCGGATTGCCGCCGAAGGCACGTATCGCGTCATCGTCGGCCAACACCGCGCAGACGCGACCGGGGAACGCCGCGATCTCGCCGTCGACGCCGCCGCCGGTGGGCACCAGCAGCACGGCCTCGTCGCAATCGGCGGCCACATCGAGGTTGACCGTGCTGCGCACCCCGCCGTCCATGTAGCGCCGCGTGCCGAGCACCACCGGAGGCCAGGCGCCGGGCACCGCACAACTGGCTGCCACCGCGTCGATGAGTTCCACCCCCGAGTCGCGGTCGAAGACCGTCAGCTCCCCGGTGTCGATGTCGATCGCGGTGATCCGCAGCGTGCGCTTCGGCCAGTCGTGCGACGGCAGCCGGTCGGCGATGATCCCGCGCCGCACCGGCGCGGCAACGGTCTGCGCCGCCAGGGCCACCGCGCCGATTCCTTGCAGTTTCTGCGCGGTGGTCGTGTTGGGTTCGGTGATCGCCGCCACGAACAGCTCGGTCAGCTCATCGGCGCCGACACCGGGATCGATCTCCGAGCAGGTCTCCGCGACCTGGCGGGCGAACAACTGCTCCAGGCCCAGCCCGCTGCCGATCTGGGCGGCCACCGCCGACCCGGCCGATGTCCCAACCAGCACAGCGGATTCGAGTAATTCCCGTGCAGTGTCGGGTGATTCGTCGGCGATGCCGCACAGCACGCCGGTCTCCCAGGCGATGCCCGCTACCCCACCCCCGCCGAGCACCAGGGCACGTTTCGTCATCGGACTCATACCGCCGGGTGTTGGGCCGCTGCGGCCACCGGGTTCAGATCTTCGCGCCGCAGTTGCCGCGCGGGCGGATCGGGCAGCACCAATTGGCGGGTGATCCGCAGGCCCGCGTCGACGTGGACAAGGTGGCCCGGCTCGATCGGTTCCCAGCGGGTGTCATCGTCCATCGGTTCGGTGGCGAACACTACCGCGGGTCGGCCGCGTAATCTCGCGGCATCTGCTCGAATCCGCTTGGTGCGCAATGTCAGACCTCCGGGTGCTGTGCCGTCTCGCCGGTCCAGAATGTAGAGCTCGTTGGGCTCGGGGTACCGCAGCGCCCACATGTCGGTGGCGGTGCTCAGCAGCAGGTTGAGCGCGTAGATCGGCACGTTGGCGGCCAGCCACCGAACAGCGTCGACGAGGCCGCCCGTCACGTCGCCGCGTCGCGCCCGGATCGCGGCGGTGATGAGGGCGAAGATCCGTTCGGAGTCGGTATCGCCTCGCACCATGCCGTAGCCGTCGACCTCGCGCAGCCGCTGGTCAATCGCGGGAAGATCTTCGACAACGCCGTTGTGCGCAAAGATGCGGTTGTCCTGCAGGAACGGGTGAGTGTTGGCGACGCTCCGAGCGCCGGTGGTGGCGTAGCGTACGTGCGCGACGAAGGTGGTGCCGGTCAGTTCATGTGCAGCGGTAGCGAATTCGGTGTCCTGCCACGCTGCGATCGGCTGCTTGCGCAGCTGCGATTGCCCGTAGCCGTCGAACACACCCAGGCCCGTGCCGTCGGGGTTGCGTCGGCTCTGTTCGGCCAGGTTGTCCGCGGCGTCGAGCAGCCAGAACGTTGAGGTCACGACGCTGGTCCCGGCGTGCAGCCCGAAGAGTCGGCACATCGGCGCGGTCAGCCCTCCAACAGGGCGGACAGGCGCGCCAAGGCTTGACGCGCGTAGCCCTTCCACAGCCAACCGAGCACCGGCAGCACCGGCGCGGCCAGCCTGGACCGCGGGTGGATCACCCAGCTCCAGGTGACCGTGGTGCCCGAACCAGCGGGTGCGAACTGCCACCTGCCCTCGACATAGGCCACCAGTGGCGCCATCGGGCCGGTGACGTCGGTGAGCCGGTAGGCAAACGCCCGGGGGGAATCGACCTCGGTCAGCTCCTCGCGCATGCTGCCGCCGCCGGTCAGCAGGACGGTGCGGGTCTGCCCGACGCTCGCCCAATCACCGGCTTGGCCCCGGACCTCTTTGATCGGCGGGATCGGCCCGTACCAGCGCCGGAACAGCTGTGGCAGCGGCAATGGCAGCGTTCCGGCGAATGCGTCGGCGACCGTCGCAGGTACCGTCCGAGACTGTTCGACAACCAGGGCCATCAGCCGAGAGTAGCGCTCATCGCGCCAGGTGCGGAGCGGCCCGGCCAGTGATGAGCGGCAGGTCGAAGAACCCGGCGATACCGGGCGGGGCCGCGCAGGTCGCCGGGACGGCATTGACGCAGTGCGCCGCGGTCGCCACGACGCCCGGGTTGCTGATCAGGCCCTCTTCGACGGTTTCGGGCTGCCAGCCTTTGACGGTGACGAACGTGTTGGGGTTGCCCCGCACCTCCATCTCGTAGCGCTCGCCGGCCGGCCCGAAAGTCCATGGCGGGTCGAGGTTTTCCTCACCCATCAGCCAGTTGACGGTGACCCGGACCACTACCTCGTCGCCGACGGTGGCTTCCCAGTGGAACCGCCGCCCCGCCACCTGGCCGGGTTCGATAGACCCGATCGGCGAAGCGATCGGCGCGGTGGCCACCGCCACCTCCTGCGAGGAACGAATTTCCTCGTCGGCAGCGAATCCCAGCTGGTCCACGCACAGCCGCACCGATTGACGGAACCCGCCGTCGAGCAGCTTCTGCATCGGGCCGCTCAGCGCCTTGTCCGGAGTCCCGCCGAAGCCCATGACGTGCCGCACCACATCCGGGGCGTCATAGGTACGCAGGTCCGAATACTCTTCGCCGCGAATGAATGTCACGCCAGTGGACATCACCGACAGCAGCAGCGGGAACAACTCGGTCGCCGCGCCCGGGCCGATGCCGGCACCGTGCAGGGTCACGTCGCCCTCACGCGCCGCGCCTTCCAGCGGGCCGGCCTCCTTCTCCGTCGGGTAGAACCAGCCGACTGGGGTGACGACGTTCTTACCCGAGCGCAGCAGCGCCGCGACCTCGTCGGGGTTGGGCAGCAGCGGCGCATAGATCACCGCGTCGGCCTCGGTCGCCAGGATCTCGTCGACGCTGTCGGTGGCCGTCACACCCACCGGTCCGGTGCCGATGATCTCCCCGACGTCCTTGCCGCTCTTGGACTTCGAGTGGACCCAGCAACCGACCAACTCCAGCTCGGGATGCTCGAGCACGCCCTTGATGGCGGCGACTCCCACCCCGCCGGTGGCCCATTGGATGACACGCAGACTCATCAGTTATGCACCTCGCTCACTTGGTATTGCTCCTCGGCGTACCGGGCACGGATGGTCTTCTTGTCGTACTTGCCGACGCTGGTGCGCGGGATCGCCTCGACGAACGTCCAGCGCTCCGGCAGCCACCAGCGGGCGACCTTGTCGGACAGGAAGGTTCGCAGTTCGGCACCGCTCACCGAAGCGCCACTACGGACCACCACGACGGCCAGCGGCCGTTCCTGCCAGCGCTCGTCGGGCACCCCAACCACCGCCGCCTCGACGACGTCGGGGTGGGCGATCAGCTCGTTCTCCAGTTCCACCGAGGAGATCCACTCCCCGCCAGACTTGATCACGTCTTTGGCCCGGTCGGTCAGCGTGATGAAGCCCTGCGGGTCGATGCGGCCGACGTCACCGGTGCGCAGCCAGCCCGAGGAGAACTTGGACTCGTCCTGGCCGCGGTAGTAGGCGCCGGTGATCCAGGCGCCGCGCACCTCCAGCTCACCGACCGCCTCGCCGTCGTTGGGCAGTACCGCGTCCTCGTCGTCGACGATGCGGGTCTCGACGCCACACACTGGCCGGCCCTGGGTGCCGCGCAGCGCCCAGTGCTGCTCGGGCGGGGTGCCCGGCGGCGGCCAGGCCATGGTGGCCATCGGCGAGGTCTCGGTCATGCCCCATAGCTGCCGCACCTGCACGTTGTGGCGCTGCTCGAACGCCTGCATCAGCGAGACCGGAACCGCCGACCCGCCGCAGGCCGCCAGCCGCAACGACGAGATGTCATGGCCGGGTTCACGTTCCAGGTAGTGCATGACGTCGTTCCAGATGGTCGGCACCGCACCGGCCACGGTGGCCCGCTGCGATTCGATGAGGGCGACCAGTGACTTGGCATCCAGATGCCGGTCGGGCATCGCTAGGTCTGCGCCGGCCATCAGCGCCGAATACGGCAGACCCCAGGCGTTGGCGTGGAACATCGGCACGATCGGCAGCACGCAGTCGATCGCGCCGATCCCGGTGCCGTTGGTGGTGCATCCCGCCATGGCGTGCAGGTAGCTGGACCGGTGGCTGTACACCACGCCCTTGGGGTTGCCGGTGGTGCCGCTGGTGTAGCACATGGCGGCCGCCGAGTTCTCGTCAATGACCGGCCAGTCGAACTCGTCGGACTCGGCCGCCAGCAGCTCGGCATAGCCCAGCACGGTCTTGCCGGAGGCCTCCAACGCCGCGACGTCGCCGTCCCCGACCAGGATCACGGTGTGCACGGTCTCCAGTTCCGCCAACACCGGCGCCAGCAGCTGCACCAGTGACCCGTCGACCAGGATCACCCGGTCCTCGGCCTCGTTGGCCACGAAGACGATCTGCTCGGCGAACAGCCGGATATTCAGCGTGTGCAGCACCGCGCCCATCGACGGCACCGCCAGGTAGGCGGCCAGGTGTTCGGTGTTGTTCCACATGAAGGTGGCGACCCGCTCGTCGCCGGTGATACCGAGACGCCGCAGGGCGTTGGCCAACTGGGCCACCTGCCGACCGAGCTCGCGATAGGTGGTGACCCGATATCCATCGTCGGCCACGGTGGTGACGGTGCGATCACCGTGGACAGCAGTGACATGGTCCAAGATGGCGCCGACCGTCAACGGCCAGTGCTGCATGGTGCTGTGCATCGGCCTATTCGATCACGCCACCATTCCGAACGTGGCGTGGGTTACACCGCGGGTTCGAGTTGCAGCATGCGGGTGACGGCGTCGTCGAGCTCGAGCTGCTCGTGCAACGACGCTGAAGGCGCCGGCAGGTCGGCCAGTGACGCGATGGTCACCTTGCCGTCGTACCCGGCGATGTAGAGCCGGCTGCCGTCCGGGCTCTCTGCGGCGCAGGACGGCTCGTTGACGCCGGCCAGCGTGCCGAGGGTTTCGCTGGTGCGCGCGCACATGACCAACACGGCACCATCGGTCACCAGGTAGATCCGCTGGCCGTCGCGGCCGGCGATCAGCTGGATCAGCTGGGCCTCGATGGCGCGGCTGGAGCTGACCGCGTGGGTGCGGGTGTCGACAACGTGCACCCGGCCGTGGCCGTCGGGACCGGACGTCGCCACGTACAGCCGGGCACCGTCCGGGCTGACCGCCACATCGATGATGGTGGCGCCGACCTTGACGGTGTCGACGATGTTCAGGTCACGGTCCAGCACGGTGACGGTGTCGCCGTTGGGCTGGCGGACCGCCGCGTACAGCCGCCGGCCGTCCGCGCTGATCCGCAGGCCGGCCGCTGCCGCCCCGGGGTGCCCGGACACTGCGGCGGACGCGGCGGGACGCATGGCCGCGTCGAGCGCAAGCACATCAACGCCGGCCGAGCCGGTACGGGTGAGGTAGACGCGGCTGCTGGTCGGGTCGGCGACCAGGTCGCCGATGTCCATGGCCACCGGGTAGCACCCGGCGACCTGCGCGGTGTCGACGTCGATCGCCAGCACGGCGTCCAGAGCGGTCGAACCCGCGGTGATATAGGCCCAGCCGGTGCCGGCGGGGCCGGCGGCGATCGAGTACGGCTCGTTGGCCTGGAAGACGGTGTTCACGATCTTGCAGGTGACGGTGTCGATGATCGAGACGGTGTCGTCGCCGAAGTTGGTGGCCAGCAGGCGCCGGCCGTCCGCGGTGACCGCAATGCCGCCGATCGGGCCACGGTCCAGGGTCACGGTGTTCGCGACGCGGGCTGGCGAGTTGGCCAATCTATAAGCCGGCACTTCGTCCACATCGCTCCTATCAACCACTGTTCGTGTCGCTTCGTTCGTATCGTCACTGCCCTCGCGCCCCCGCGGCTACCGCAGTGCGGCCCGGTCGTAACCGGGATGCCGAGGCGGGGCATCCGGTCGATCCTAGCGGTGAATTCGAGGTAACAGGAAAATGTCGTAATTATTGTGATCGAGGTCGCAGACTAATCCCAACCGTCCCACGTCACATCGGACAAAACCGCAGATCAGAGCCGTTCAGCAACCCTATCGATAGCTTCTGACCAGGCATTATTCCGCCACTGGACAACGCGCGATACGCCCCGCGATTAACGTTAAATAAGAAATTAAGAACTCCCACCAGGAAATTCCGCACGCCTTGCCAAAGACCCTTGCAAATTCCCGGACCGGCGGGTATGCGACTCGCGCCGTAACGCTCCAACCAGCGTCGACTCCGCTGGCGCCACGCTACGAAGACCGTCGCCGCAGGGCCGGAACCGCTAGCGCGAGGACTCCGCGAAGCGCCCCCTTGATGACATCCGCGAGGTCGAAGTAGTCACGCCACAGCGCGACCCTGCCGTCCCGTATCTCAAACACCCCAAACACCCAGAAGTGCGCTTGGAACCGTCCCATCACGATCGAGTCTGTGCGCTCGGTCAGGATGGTCGCGCCCTGGCTGGCGACCCGGTGGAAGCGGACTTCCCAATTTATGACGGGCATACGCGCGGCCATACCCCGAAACATCGCCACGAGGCGCTGGCCCCCACGGATGGTCGAGTAGCCCACGTTCTCATACACGAGATCGTCAGTGACCAGCTCGCTCAATCGATCAAAGTCCTTGTCCCGCATGACCGCGTAGAGGAATGCCTCGACGACTTCGGCCGGCGCCATCACCGGCGACTCCGCGGCACCCAGCTGGTCGTCCACAGGGTCGAGAATAAGGTGCGAACCTCGTCACGAGAAGGCGTTTGGCGCGTCTGAGCGGGCGGGTTCGTCGCGGTAGAAAATCCGGCCTAGCAAAAATTGTGCCCCCAGTCGGACTCGAACCGACACTGTGCGGATTTTAAGTCCGCTGCCTCTGCCAATTGGGCTATGGGGGCTCGCGGCGAATCTAACGCGGCGGCCTCGCCAGCGCCCTACCGGTACCCCGAGAAGACGAAGAAATCAGGCGTGCTCGGGGCAGTAGTTCTGCGCGGCGATCCGCGCGAACTCCGCGGCACGCTGCAGCGTGAAGCCGGGGTTGGTGGTCTGCACGGCGACCACGGTGTCCATCGGGGTGAGTCCGGCGTCCATCAGCTGACACACCGAGTGACCGGCCGAGATGGCCACCTGGTCCGAGCCCTTGTGGCTCAAGCCGGCGCCGGTCAGCTGGGTGAGGAAGGCAGCGTCGCTGCCGACCGGTTCTGCATGCGCCGGGGTCGCCAGACCGACCATGGCGGTCAGACCCGCCAGCAGCAGAAGCCGATTCATAGCTCGTAGTGTGCTGAGCGTTCGTTAATAGCGTGTTACGCACCGTTTACTCCGCCGGATCCGGATGTTAAATCCGTGTTACCAGGCCTTCACCGCCCCAAATCGACCGGCTGCCATGGTGGGCCGAGGGGGCTAAAAATGTTGCCCATCAAGCTAATTGAGAGTCAGCCTGGCAGGGCCGAAATGAGCACCCCAGCACCCAACGCGTCAGTGTGAGCTGGGCCACGCCGCCGCAATACGAAAGCCCTTCGGCGAACGCCCAATAACGCCACGCGCAGCTTGCGTGTCCAAGCCTTCACTGGGCCTCGCACACGCGAAATCGTGACGCCCCACACACAGCGAACCCCCCTCCACTGAGGCGCATGTAAAGAGTTCCGACACCGCGGTTAAGAAGCGGTTAACCAGCTTTCACAATCGCCCAGTCATACGCAACGGTGGTGCCAGGAGCCGAATCGTCACCGGGCTCTGTAAGGAGAATCCCATGTCTTTCGTGACCACCCAGCCGGAGGCGCTGGCGTCCGCGGCCAGCACCCTGCAGGCGATCGGCGCGGCGCTCAACGCGCAGAGCGCCGCGGCATCCGCCCCGACTACCGGCGTCGCTCCGGCGGCGGCTGACGAGGTCTCGGCGCTGACCGCCGCGCAGTTCGCCGCGCACGCCAACCTCTACCAGACGGTTGCCACGCAGGCGTCGGCCATTCACGAAATGTTCGTGGCCACGCTCAAGGGCAGCTCCGCGTCGTACGCGGCCACCGAGGCCGCGAACGCGGCGGCGGCGGGTTAGGCGGCAACCATGTGGGATTACGGAGCACTGCCCCCCGAGATCAACTCCGGGCGCATCTACACGGGACCGGGGTCGACCCCGATGATGACTGCCGCCGCGGCCTGGCGCGGATTGGCCGCCGAACTGTCCGCGGCCGCCCACTCCTACGAGACGGTGATCACCGAGCTGTCCGGCGAGGAATGGCTCGGTCCGGCTTCGTCATCGATGGCCGCGGCCGCGGCGCCCTACATCGCCTGGATGAACAACACCGCCGCGCTGGCCGAACAGGCCGCGGTCCAGGCCACCTCCGCCGCCGCCGCCTTTGAGACGGCGCGGGCGGCCACGGTGCCCCCGGCGGCCGTCACGACCAACCGGGTGCAGCAGGCGGCGCTGGTCGCGACCAACATCCTCGGCATCAACACCCCGGCGATCGCGACCCTCGACGCCAACTACGCCCAGATGTGGGCCCAAGACGCCGCCGCGATGTACGGCTACGCCAGCGGTTCGGCTGCCGCGACACAGGTCACCCCATTCAGCGAGCCGGCCGAAACCACCAACCCGGCCGGGCTGGCCAACCAGGGTGCTGCGGTCACCCAGGCCGGCGGCAGCAGCACTGCCAACAACACCGCGCAGGCCGCGCAGATGATTTCCTCGCTGCCGAACGCCCTGCAGAGCATGGCCTCGCCCGCAGCGTCGACCGACTGGCTCGCACCGATCATCGAGTTCCTCTACAACGACCCGACGAACGGCTACATGTTCATGTTCGGCACCCCGCTCTACAACCTGTTCAACACCGCGGGCACCGGAGCGGCCTTCATCCCGTCCGCCCTGCTGCCCAGCCTTATCGGTAACTTGACCGGCGGCGGCTTCACCGCCGCCACCGGCAGCGCACTCGGAAGCGGCCTGGGAGCGGCGTTAAGCCCGGGGGGCGCACTCGGCGCCCTGGGCGCGCTCGGCGGAGGCCTCTCCAGCGGGGTCAGCAGCGCATTCGGGGTCAGCTCGGTCACCCCGGCCGTCACCGCCGGCATGGGGAAGGCCTCACTGGTCGGGACGTCGTTCTCGGCGCCGGCGAGTTGGGCGGCGGCCACCCCTGGCGCCGCGGCGCTCACCAGCGGCCCCGGCGGTTGGGCGGTCCCCACCGAGACCCACAACAACATGGCCTCGATGCCTCCCCCGGTGCCGACCGGCGTCGGGCAGCGCGGCATGAACTACGGCACGCCGCGTTACGGGTTCCGGCCCAAATTCATGCCCAAGCCGATGGTGGTCTAGGAGCAACGATGATCGACTACGCACTGCTGTCGCCGGAGATCAACTCCGGGCGCCTGTACGCCGGTCCCGGCTCCACGCCGATGATGACGGTCGCCTCCGCCTGGCGTGGACTGGCCGCGGAGATCTCCTCGGCGTTGACGTCGTACGAAACGACGATCACCCAACTCGTCGACGAAGAGTGGATGGGCCCGGCATCGGCCTCGATGTCCGCGGCCACCAAGCCGTACCTGACGTGGATGGCCGACACGGCCACCAAGGCCGAGGAGGCGGCCACCCAGGCCACCGCTGCAGCGGCCGCGTTCGAGGCGGCCCACGCGGCCACCCCTCCCCCGGCGGTGATCGCCGCCAATCGCGCGCAGCAGAAGCAACTGGTGGCGACCAACGTCGTCGGTCAGAACTCGGCGGCGATCATGGCCAGCGACGCACAGTATTTCGAGATGTGGGCCCAGGCCACCGACGTCATGTACAGCTACGCCGCGTCCTCGGCGACGGCGAGCAAGGTGACACCGTTCAACGAGCCCAACCAGACCACGAACCCGGACGGAACGGCCAACCAGGCCGCCGCGGTCGGACAGGCCAACGGCAACACCGCCGCCAACAACACCGCGCAGACGGCACAGGCGATTTCGTCGCTGCCGAACACGCTGCAGACGCTGACCTCGCCGGGTCCCGCGGACGCCGGTCTGCCCCCGGCCACGTGGTCCGGACTGCTCGAAGCCATCGGCCGGAACGCGTCGATCAACGGTGTTGTGTCGCTGGTGACTTACCCGCTCAACGGCATGATGAGCTTCACCGGAACCTCCGCGGCGTTCACCCCCGCCAGTTTGATCCCGACCATGACCACGTTCTTCTCCGGCGGTGGTTTCAACGCCCTCGGCGGTGGTGCGGCAGGTGCCGGCATCGGTGCCCTGCTAGCCCCGGGCGGTCCGTTGAGCAGCTTGGGTGCGCTGGGCGGCGCGTCGGCGTTCACCGCGAGCGCCCAGACCGTGTCGGCCGGCGTGGGTCAGGCCACCCTGGTAGGCGAGCTGTCCACGCCACCGACCTGGGCCGCAGCCGCTCCCGCCGCCAGTGCCGTCGACACCGCCAACGCCTTGCAGGGCAGCAGCTGGGCGGCCGCCCCCGAAGAGATCGAGTCGTCGATGGCGGCCATGCCCGGCGGAATGCCGATGGGTGCCGAACGGGGCGGCTTCGGTCTGAGCACCCCGCGCTACGGCTTCAAACCGACCGTCATGGCCCGGCCGGTAGTTGCCGGTTAAACCCCCTCACCGCAAAGCGGAACCGCAGAAAAGGAGACACAACAGTGGCAACACGTTTTATGACTGATCCGGACGCGATGCGTTCGATGGCGGGCCGTTTTGATGTGCACGCGCAGACGGTGGAGGACGAGGCTCGTCGGATGTGGGCGTCGTCGACGAACATCTCCGGTGCTGGCTGGGGTGGTCTGGCGGAGCGGACTTCGATGGACACCATGGGTCAGATGCAGACCGCGTTCCGCAACATCGTGAACATGCTGCACGGTGTGCGCGACGGTCTTATCCGCGACGCTAACCACTACGAGCAGCAGGAAGCTGCTTCCCAGCAGATCCTGTCGAGCTAGAAGGAGAACCGCAGATGTCGATCAATTACCAGTTCGGTGATGTGGATGCCCACGGTGCGTTGATTCGTGCCCAGGCTGCTTCGTTGGAGGCTGAGCACCAGGCGATCGTGCACGATGTGCTGGCCGCCGGTGACTTCTGGGGTGGCGCCGGTTCGGTGGCGTGCCAGGAGTTTGTGGCGCAGTTGGGCCGCAACTTCGCGGTGATCTACGAACAGGCCAACAGCCACGGTCAGAAGGTGCAGTCGGCCGGCAACAACATGGCCAACACCGACGCCTCGGTCGGCTCCAGCTGGGCGTAACGTCAGCCAAGTCCCGGGAAACCCGACGCAGCAGAGGGGGCTGCGTCGGGTTTTTCCATTCCCGGACATCAAGGACTCATCAAGGTTGGCCCCGGCGTCGTTAAGAGCGCGTAAGGGCAACAGCTAGCCGAGCACCGCTGCGGCACGGTGGATCTCGTGGCCGGCACCGTGCCGGCTCAATTGGTGAGGAGATGGTGATGTCGTTGATGTCGTTCGTGAGCGCGCAGCCCGCCGGGCTGACGACCGCGGCCGGCGAATTGACCGGTATCGGCGCGGCGATGGCCGCCCAGAACGCGGCGGCCGCCCCGGCGACCACCGACGTGATACCCGCGGCGGCGGATCCGGTGTCGGCGTTGACCGCCGCCCAGTTCGCGGCGCACGCCGGCCTATACCAGGCGGTCAGTGCTCAGGCAGACGCGATTCATCAGATGTTCGTCGCCACCTTGGCGGCTGGCGCGGGCGCGTACGAGGCGACTGAGGCCGCCAACGCGATCGCAGCCCGCTAGTTTCCCGCACGCCCAACGGATCACGAAATGATGGAATTCGGTGCGTTGCCACCGGAAGTCAACTCCGCGTGGATCTACACCGGCCCGGGCGCGGCGCCGTTGATGGCCGCCGCCACGACCTGGCACGGCCTGGCCTTGGAGCTGGGGTCGACCGCCGCCGCCTACCAGGCGGTGGTCACCCGGATGGCCGGTGAACTGTGGACGGGTTCGGCGTCGGCGTCGATGGTCGCCGCGGCCACTCCCTACGTGGCGTGGATGAACACCACCGCCGCTCAAGCCGAGCAGGCCGCCACCCAGGCCACTGCGGCCGCGGCCGCGTTCGAGACGGCGTTCGCCATGACGGTGCCGCCGCCGGTGATCGTGGCCAACCGCAGCCTGCTGATGATGCTGGTCGCGACCAACCTGCTGGGGCAGAACACTCCGGCGATCGCGGCCACCGAGGCTCAGTACGCCCAGATGTGGGCCCAGGACGCCGCCGCTATGTACGGCTACGCGGGCTCGTCGGCGGCAGCGGCGCAGGTGACTCCATTCGCCGCGCCCGCCGACACGACCACCCCGGGCGGGCTGGGCGGGCTAGCCCAACTGATCTCGTCGGTTCCGGCTGCGCTGCAAGGACTTTCGTCACCGCTGCAAGCCGGCTCGTCGTCGGCATCCGGGATGCTCAGCAGCCTGCTGGACCCGGCGAACCTGGGTTCGCTGGCGAGCTCCAGTGGCTCCAACCTGGTCGGGGTGCTGTCGAACATGCTCGGCATCGTCAGCAGCGCCGGCGGCGCCACCACGACGCCCGCGCCCGCGCTGGCCGCGGCGCCGCTGCTCTCAGGGACGGTGCTGACCAACGCCGCGAGACTGGCTGGTGCGGCCGGCACGAGCGCCAACGGCGCCGGCGTGGTGGCCGGCCTGGGGCGAGCCGGTTCGGTCGGCCTGCTCTCGGTACCGCCGACGTGGGCCGCCAGCGGCACGACTGCCGGAGCCACCTCAACAGCATTGCCGGCAGGGACCTTGGCCGCCGCCGAACGAGGCGTGGGCCCCATGCCCACCGGCATGCCGATCGGAACGCTCGGCGCACGCGCCACCTCGGCGGCCCCCGCCCCGAGCTATGGATTTCGGCCCACCGTCACCATGCACCCGGTGGCGGCGGGCTGAGCAGGAAAAAGAAATCACCACCAAGGAGACAGCGAGACATCATGACCACGCGTTTTATGACCGACCCGGACGCCATGCGTTCGACCGCGGCACGTTTCGACGCGCACGCACAGACCGTGGAGGACGAGGCCCGACGGATGTGGGCATCGACGACCAGCATTTCCGGCTCCGGCTGGGGCGGGCTGGCCGAACGCACGTCCTACGACACCATGGGCCAGATGCAGACCGCGTTCAGCAACATCGTCAACATGCTGCACGGCGTGCGTGACGGTCTGATCCGCGACGCCAACCAGTACGAACAGCAGGAAGCTGCCTCGCAGCAGATCCTGAGCAGCTAACCAAGAAAAGGAGAACAACAATGTCCATCAACTACCAGTTCGGCGACGTCGACGCCCACGGCGCATTGATCCGCGCCCAGGCCGCCGCTTTGGAGGCCGAGCACCAGGCGATCGTGCACGATGTGCTGGCCGCCGGGGACTTCTGGGGCGGCGCCGGCTCGGTGGCCTGCCAGGAGTTCATCACCGCGCTTGGGCGGAACTTCCAGGTCATTTACGAGCAGGCCAACGCCCACGGCCAGAAGGTGCAGACGGCTGGCAACAACATGGCCAACACCGACGCCGCCGTGGGCTCCAGCTGGGCCTGAAAGCAAACCGTCAATAATCCAGATCGGCCCGTAAAGAAGTCGTTAATGCCGTGGTCACGGCACCATCTGCCGGAAACAGTGGAGCCGTGCATTCGGCCGCCGGTCAAACCGCCATCCGTCAGGAGAAGTCATGTCGTTCGTGACCACGCAGCCCGAGGCGCTCGCCGCGGCTGCCACTAACCTGCAGACGATCGGTGCGGCGATGACGGCGCAGAACACGGCGGCTGCGACACCGACCACGGGCGTGGCGCCGGCGGCAGCGGACGCGGTCTCGGCACTTCAAGCGACGCAGTTCTCCGCCTATGGAACCCTGTACCAGCAGATCAGCGCCCAAGCCGCCGCGATCCAGGAGATGTTCGTCCAGACCCTGCGCACCAGCTCAGAGTCCTACGACACCACCGAGGCGGCCAACGCGACCGGCAACGGGGCGGCCGACTCCCCGCTGACCGACCTCATCAACATGCTGACCGGGTCGGCATCGGGCCCCTACAACCTGTCCAACGCCGCGGTGTCCAACCTAGGCATCGCCGGTGCCATGCAGGCCAGCAACTTCGGGTCCGCGGCATCCGACCTGCTGCAGCTGGGCAGCTCCGGCTTCCTGGCGCCGGGCCACCTGGCCAGTTCCACCGACGCGCTGCCCTCGTCGGTACTGACCAACGCCAGCTCGGATGCCGGACCGGTATCGGTGGTCACCGGCGGGCAGGCGGCAGCGGCAGGCAAGCTGTCGGCCCCGCCCAGCTGGGCCGGTGCCCCAGAGCCGGCGGCCCCGGCCGCGCGGCTCGCCAGTGCGACCACTGCCGCTGCCGAGCACACGCCGGCCTCCGCCGTGCCCGCCGGCATACCGGCGGCGGCCTCCAAGGACGGCAAAGCCGGCGGCCGGTTGCGCTACGGCGTCAAGCCCAAGGTGGCGCCGCGCGCCACGGGCGTATAGCCACGTCTGCACAACTCACCAGCAACAGGATTTGAAGACATGGACTTTGGCGCCCTACCTCCGGAAATCAACTCTGGTCTGATGTATGCCGGCTCCGGGGCTGCACCGATGATGGCCGCTGCGGCCGCGTGGAACGGGATCGGCGCTGAATTGGCCACCACCGCCTCGTCATATCAGTCGGTGATCGCCACGCTGACCGGTGAGGAGTGGCTCGGCCCGGCATCGACGGCGATGGCTGCGGCCGTCGCCCCCTTCGTGGCGTGGCTGAACCAGACCGCCGCCGCCGCCGAACACGCCGCGGCACAGGCCACCGCGTCCGCGGCCGCCTACCAGGCAGCGTTCGCGATGACCGTGCCCCCACCCGCAGTTGCCGCCAATCGGGCACAACTGGCCGCCCTGGTTGCGACGAATTTCCTGGGCGTCAACACCGCAGCGATCGCCACCACCGAGGCGCTATACGCCGAGATGTGGGCGCAGGACGCCGCCGCCATGTACGGCTACGCAGCCTCGTCGGCGCTGGCCGGGGTCCTGAATCCGCTCAACCAGCCCGCCCAAACCACCAATCCCGCCGGAACCGCCGGCCAGACGGCTGCGGTGGCACAGGCCACCACGTCGAATGCGGGCAGCAACTCCGGCCTCTCGCAGCTGGTGTCCAGCCTGCCCAACGCGGTCCAGGGACTCGCATCCCCCGCGGAGGCCACCAACAGCCTCGGCGACATCATCAACTCAACGCAGAACATCGGTATCTGGAACGCATTCCAGACCTACGGCAGTGCGATCGGCAACGTCGCGTCATGGAACATGTTCGCCGGCATCTCGGCCGCCGCCGGTCTGGCAAGCGCCCACGCCCCTGAAGGATTGGTCGATGTCCTGGTCGACTCGCCGACCTCCACGGCCGAGGCCGGCGCCGCCGCCGGGCGGTCGGTGCTGGTGAGTGTCGGACAGGCAGCGCCCGCCGGCGGGCTGTCGGTACCGGCATCGTGGCCGGGTGCGCTACCGGCCGAAGCCGGTGCGGCGCCACTGATCACCTCCGAGTGGGTTGCCGACGCCGCCGAAGAGGGTGCCGCGGTGAACGCCATACCGGCCGGTATCCCGGCCGCGGCCGCCGCCGGGCGCGGCGGCCTCGGCTTGAGCAACCCCAAATACGGGGTCAAACCCACGGTGATGGCCCGGCCTGTCGTCGCTGGCTGATGCCCTCGGTTGCCGCGATGATGGTCTGGTGAGTCTTGTGAACCAGCGCGGCGAGCGCGGAGAACTGCGCATCTACCTCGGAGCCTCGCCCAGGGTCGGCAAGACCTACGCGATGCTTGGTGAAGGGCACCGCCGCACCGACCGCGGCACCGATGTGGTTGCGGCCGCGGTCGAAACCCACGGCCGCAACAAGACCGCGGAGCTCTTGCAAGGCATCGAGATCGTCGGCGAGCCCGGCGGGGACCTCGATGTCGACGCGGTGCTGACCCGCCACCCGGAAGTGGTCCTGATCGACGATCTCGCGCACACCAACCCCGCGGGCAGCCGGAATCCCAAACGCTGGCAGGACATCGAGGAATTACTTTCCGCCGGGATCACCGTGGTCTCCACCGTCAACGTGCAACAGCTGGAGAGTCTGAGCGACGTCGTCGCCAAGATCACCGGGACCACCCAGCACGACACCGTCCCCGACGCGGTCGTGCGCCAAGCCACGCAGATCGAACTCATCGACGTCGCACCGGAAGCGTTGCGCCGCAGGCTATCCCACGGCAACGTCTATCCACCGGAGAAGGTCGACGCGGCGTTGGCCAACTACTTCCGCGGCGAGACGCTGACGGCGCTGCGGGAATTGGCGCTGCTGTGGCTGGCCGGGCAGGTGGACGCGACACTCACCCGCTACCGTGCCGACAAGAAGATCACCGAGACCTGGGAGGCACGGGAACGCATCGTGGCCGCGGTGACCGGTGGCCCGGAGTCCGAGACCCTGGTCCGGCGGGCCTCGCGGATCGCGTCAAAGGCCGGCGGTGACCTGTTGGTGCTGCATGTCCTGGGCGGCGACGGGCTCTCTGGTGCGCCGGCACCCCGGGTGGGCAAGATCCGCCAACTGGCGATCAGCCTGGGCGCCTCGCTGCACACCGTGATCGGTGACGACGTGCCGACCGCGCTGCTGGACTTCGCCCGTGACGTCAACGCCACCCAGCTGGTGATCGGCACTTCGCGCCGCTCCCGCTGGGCCCGCATCCTCGACGAGGGGGTCGGTGCGGCCGTGGTGCAGCAGTCCGGCGACATCGACGTCCACATCGTCACCTACGAGGACGCCAAGCCGAGTTTTCGGGGACTGACGATCTCGCCGCGGGAACGACGTGCGGCTTCCTGGCTCGCGGCCGTCATCGTGCCGTGCCTGATGTGCGCGATCATGGTGGGCTGGCTGGACCGCTACTTCGACGCCGGCCAGAGCGCGCTGTTTTTCGTGGGCGTGCTGGTGGTGGCCCTGCTCGGTGGTATCGCCCCGGCCGTGTTGTCGGCGTTGCTGTCCGGGGTGTTGCTCAACTACTTCGTGCTCGCTCCCCGACGCGATTTCACCATCGCCGAGCACGACGTCGCCGTGACCGAAGTGGTCCTGCTGTTGGTGGCCATCGCCGTGGCGGCCCTGGTCGACGGCGCGGCCAAACGAACCCGGGAAGCCGGCCGCGCCTCCCGCGAAGCCGAGTTGATGACGCTGTTCGCCGGGTCAGTGCTGCGCGGCGCGGACCTGGACACCCTGTTGGAGCGGGTTCGCGAAACCTACGCACAACGCGCGGTGAGCCTGGTCCGCGTCCCGACCAGCAGTGCAACTCCTGAAGTCGTCGCCTCGGTCGGCGAAAACCCGTGCACCGCGGTAGCTCTCGCGGACACCGCGATCGATGTCGGCGACGACGAGTTCTGGATGCTGATGGTCGGCCGGCAGTTGGCCTCCCGTGACCGCCGGGTGTTGTCGGTGGTGGCGCGGCAGGCAGCCGGACTGGTCCGTCAGGAGGAATTGGCCGCCGAGGCCGGTAGGGCTGACGCGGTGATGCGGACCGACGAGCTGCGCCGTTCCCTGCTGTCGGCGGTCAGCCACGACCTGCGCACCCCACTGGCGGCAGCCAAGGCGGCGGTGTCGAGTCTGCGTGCCGATGACGTGGACTTCTCCCCCGACGACACCTCCGAACTGCTGGCCACGGTGGAGGAATCCGTCGATCAGCTCACCGGCCTGGTGGGCAACCTGCTCGACTCCTCGCGCCTGGCCGCGGGTGTGATCCGGCCGGAGTTGACCAAGGTGTACCTGGAAGAGGTAGTGCAGCGCGCACTGATCGGAATCGGTAAGCGCAGCAACATCTTCGGACGCGGCCTCGACCAGGTGAAGGTCGAGGTGGGCCCGACCGTCGCGATGGCCGACGTCGGCTTGCTGGAACGCGTGCTCGCCAACGTGATCGACAACGCGTTGCGCTACGCCTCCGACAGCGTGGTGCGGGTGACCGCCGGCCAAGTCGGCGACCGGATCCTGATCAACGTCGCCGACGAGGGGCGCGGACTGCCCCGCGGCGGCGAAGCGCACGTGTTCGATCCGTTCCAGCGCCTCGGCGACCGCGACAACACCAGCGGCGTCGGTCTCGGGCTTTCAGTGGCACGGGGCTTCACTGAGGCGATGGGCGGCACCATTTCGGCGACAGAGACACCGGGCGGCGGGTTGACCATGGTGGTAGACCTGGCCGCACCGGCGGGAGAGAGCTGATGAGCACACGAGTCCTGGTAGTCGACGACGAGCCGCAGATCCTGCGCGCACTGAAGATCAACCTGTCGGTGCGCGGCTACGAAGTCGTCACCGCGGCGACCGGCGCCGGCGCCCTGCGCGCCGCCGCCGAGCAACGCCCGGACGTGGTGATCCTCGACCTGGGGCTGCCCGACATCTCCGGCATCGAGGTGCTGGCCGGACTGCGGGGCTGGCTGACCGTCCCGGTGATCGTGTTGTCCGCTCGCACCGACTCGGCCGACAAGGTGGAGGCGCTCGACGCGGGCGCCGACGACTACGTGACCAAGCCATTTGGAATGGACGAATTCCTGGCTCGGCTGCGCGCCGCCGCACGACGCAACGCCGCGACCGCCGAAACCGACCAGCCAATAGTGGAAACCGCTTCGTTCACCGTGGATCTGGCAGCAAAGAAAGTCACCAAGAACGGCGGCGAGGTCCATCTGACTCCCACCGAATGGGGCATGCTGGAGATGCTGGTGCGAAACCGGGGAAAGCTGGTCGGCCGCGACGAGTTACTCACCCAGGTATGGGGCCCGGCATACGCAAAGGAAACTCAATATCTTCGGGTCTATCTGGCGCAGCTGCGCCGCAAACTCGAGAATGATCCGTCGAACCCAAAACACCTGCTCACCGAGGCGGGGATGGGCTATCGATTCGAAGTGTGAGTTTTTGAGGTTTTGAAATCCGCCGCCGCGGATATGCCTGGGAGAACCTAGCGGAAGGAGTTTTACCGTGATGTTCTCCCAGATCGCCAAGAAGACGGCAGTAGCAGCGGCCGGCCTCACGACGGCCGGAATGCTTGCGGTGGCGCCGGCTTCTGCGGACCCACAAGTGGTCGGATTCGGTCAAACCCAAGAGATTCAGAGCCCAGGCGGGGCCATCGCCTACACCGTCAGCGACCTGCAGCCCAGCGGGCACAACGACGGCATTTGGTACTCGGATGTGACGGCTCGGGCGGTCAGCGGTTCGCCCACGCCCAACATCGCTGACTTCAACGCGCGCGCCGTCAACAGCTCAACGTTCGCGGTGATGAAGGGCAACGAGGTTGACGGCCTGCCTAACGGACCGATTGCCACAGGCAGCCAGACCAGCGGGCGACTGTACTTCGACGTCAAGAACGGCACCGCTCCAGACAGCGTCGTCTACCGTGACGCCGCCGGAGTCGACAAGGTTGTCTGGAAGCACGCATAAACCGTAGTCACGTCGCCGGGGGCGCGGCCAGATCCACCATCATGGTGAGGCCGCCGCCCGGCGTCTCGGTGGCGGAAACCGTTCCGCCCATTGACTCGATGAACCCGCGTGCTACCGACAAGCCGAGGCCGATACCGGTGGTGTTGTTCTGGTCGCCGATCCGCTGGAACGGTTCGAATAGGCGCTCCCCGCCCGGTGGTAGGCCGCGCCCCTGATCGGCGACGTTGATCAAAACCCGATCACCGAACTGACACGCAGTGACCCGGATCGGTCCGTCGGGGGCATAGCGCAACGCGTTGTCGAGGAGATTGGCGAGCACTCGTTCTAGCAGTCCGGCGTCGGCCAATACCACCTCGTCGCCAACGTCGACTTGGACCCGTTCAATGCCTGAGCGAAAGAAGCCGGTATTGCCTCGGCCGATGCTGACCAAGGCCCGTTGCACGATTTCCTCCACGTACACCCGGCCCAGCTCGGGGTGTACCACCCCGGCGGCCAACCTGGACGAATCGAGGAGGTTTCCGACCAGAGCGGTGAGTTGATCGATCGACTCCTCCACGGTCGCCAGCAGTTCGCGGGTGTCCTGCGGCGAGAACCCGACGTCATCGGCGCGCAGACTCGACGCCGCGGCCTTGGCCGCCGCCAGCGGCGTGCGCAGATCATGGCTGACCGCCGACAGCAGCGAGCGGCGCAGCTCATCGGCTCGCATGACAGCCTCGGATCGACTCGCCTCGTCGCTCAGCTCACGTTGCCTGACCAACCCGGCCGCCTGCTTGGCCACTGCGGACAGCACGCGGCGATCACGCGCCGCCAGCTGTCTGCCCGCGATCAACATCCAGAACTCGTCGTCGCCGACGTCGATGACGGTGTCCGCAGCGTCGACAGTCGTACACGGATCATTGCCCGCGGCGGCTATCACCGTTGGGCCGGCCTGCTGGCCGTCGAGGGTAGACATCCGCAGGATGCTCACCGCCCGTAGTGCATAAGTCTCCCGAACGCGTTCCAGCAGCGTCTCGATGTCGGCGCCCCGCAATACCGACCCGGCGAACAGAGCCAGCAACTCCGCCTCTTGGGATGCGCGCCCGGCCTCCCTGGAGCGTTCGGCGGCGCGATCCACGAGTACCGACACCGCGACCGCAACCAACAGCAGCACGATCTCCGTGACCGCAGAATCTGTTTCGGCGATGGTAAAGCTGTGCCGCGGATCGATCAGGAAGTAGTTGAGTAGCAGACCGGATATCAGCGCCGAAAGAATGGCTGGGGCCACCCCGCCGAGCAGGGCCACCGCCAGCACGCTGACGAAGAACAGCGCACTCTCCCCGCCTAAGCGCAGTACCGGATCCAGCCATGTCGTGGTGATCGCGCAGACCACCGACGGTACGAGTAGCGCCGCCAGCCAAGGCAGTACGCGGCGTTGCCGCGGTGAGAGGGGTGTGATCCGGAAACCTTGCTTGGACTCTTCATGAGTCACGATGTGTACATCGATCTTGCCGGATCGCCGCACCACCATTGCGCCGATGCCCTCGTCGAAGAAGCGCGCCCAGCGGGACCGCCGCGACGTCCCGATCACCAACTGGGTGGCGTTGACTTCTCGGGCGAAGTCCAGCAGTGCGGTCGGCACGTCGTCGCCGACGACGACGTGTAGGGAGGCACCGAGACTGGCCGCCAGCTCACGGATCTTCCCCATCCGCGCAGTGGGAACGGCCGAGTGTCCGTCGCCGGCCAGCACGTGAAGTGCCAACAACTCGGCGCTGGACTTCGATGCGATCCGCGAGGCTCGCCGTACCAGCGTCTCTGACTCCGGGCCGCCGGTGACGGCCACCACCAGCCGCTCGCGAGCCTCCCAGGTCGCGGTGATCTTCTTGTCGGCGCGATACTTCGCCAGCGCGGCGTCCACTTGGTCGGCCACCCACAGCAGCGCCAATTCCCTTAACGCGGTGAGATTTCCGCTGCGGAAGTAGTTGGACAACGCCGCATCGACCTTCTCCGGCGCGTAGACGTTGCCGTGCGCTAGCCTGCGGCGAAGCGCCTCTGGAGCGATATCGACGAGTTCGAGCTGCGAGGCCTGACGGACGAACGAATCCGGCACCGTCTCCTGCTGCTGCACCCCGGTGATCTGCGCGACGACGTCGTTGAGGCTCTCCAGATGCTGCACGTTGACCGTAGAGATCACCGTGATTCCCGCGGCGAGCAGTTCCTCGACGTCCTGCCACCGTTTGGGGTTCACGCTGCCCGGCGTATTGGTGTGAGCTAACTCGTCGACGAGTACGACTTGCGGTCGTCGCGCGAGCACTGCAGGAACGTCGAGTTCGGGGAAGCTCCTGCCCCGATAGGTAATCCAACGTGGCGGGACGACCTCGATCCCCTGCAACAGTTCCGCTGTCTTTACCCGACCGTGCGTCTCCACCACCGCAGCCACCAGGTCGGCGCCTCGTTCCAAGCGCCGGTGGGCCTCGCCGAGCATCGCGTATGTCTTGCCGACGCCGGGTGCCGCACCCAGATAGATGCGTAACTCCCCACGTCTGCCACGCGAGCCATAAGCACTCACCGATAAATCATCCATCGGAACAGCAGCCGGGAACAGGATGCTCGTGGTCCAGTTCCAGGTTCACCGCGGCCACGTTGACGCGGGGCTCACCGAGGAATCCGAGAAGCCGGCCGCTCTGGTGGGCACGGACCACGGCTCGGACCTGCTCGGCGCGTATCCCCCGGGCCTTTGCGACCCGCTCGACCTGAAGCTCGGCGTAGTCCGGTGAGATATCGGGGTCCAGGCCGCTGCCGCTGGCGGTGACGGCGTCGGCGGGAACCCGCGGGTGCTCGGCCGCAGCGCCCCGGATCGGCACAATCTGGCCGGCCGAGTAATCCTCACCGGGCCTGGCACATTCCACCCGAACGCCGTGATAGCGGGACACAAACAGCTCGCTCTCAGTGGCGCAGGGCTCGTTGACGCTGACCACGCGCGTCGGGCGGGCGACGGTGCCGCTGGGACCGCGCGGGCCGAAGACCGCCAGCACCGCGCCCCGTCCACCGGCCGTGCAGAACGGTCTCGCCGAGGCCCGCACGTCAAGGCCTTCGGTCTTCGCAACGTCGACGCTGCGGGTGCAGACCTGGGTGAGCAGGCTCGGCTGATCGGGCATGTCGACAATGCTCTCCGGGCCCAGATTGCTCGCTCCGCTGGCCAAGGCGTCGTAGCCGATTCCGGCTTCCGACGGCCGGCCCTGAAAGGACTGCGGCAGTGGGCGGCCGGCGGTGTCGGTGAACGCCTGCCCGATCAGGGCGCTTGCGACCGGTCGGCCGGCGGGGTCGGTGATCAGCGACCCTTCGGCACGTGCGTGCAGGCCCGGGATCTGGGCCACCAGCCAGACGAACAGCGGGTAGCCGATGCCGAGCACAACGGTGAAGACAAGCAGGGCACGCAGCGCGGCCCAGTGCCCCCGAACCAAGTCCGCAAATCTCATGTCACGCCATCCCAGGCAGCAGTTGAACCAGCAGGTCGATGAGCTTGATCCCGACGAACGGGGCCACAATCCCGCCCAGGCCGTAGACGGCGAGGTTTCGGCTGAGCAGCGCCGAAGCGCTGCCCGGAACGTAGCGGACCCCACGCAACGCGAGCGGAATCAGCGCCGCGATAACCAGCGCATTGAAGACCACCGCCGACAGGATCGCCGATTGCGGACTGTGCAACCTCATCACGTTGAGCAGACTCAAACCCGGGAAAATCGTTACGAAAAGCGCTGGAATGATGGCGAAATACTTGGCGATGTCGTTGGCGATCGAGAAGGTGGTCAGCGCGCCTCGGGTGATCAGCAGCTGTTTGCCGATCTCCACGATCTCGATGAGCTTGGTGGGGTCGGAGTCCAGGTCCACCATGTTGCCCGCCTCCTTGGCGGCGCTGGTGCCGGTATTCATCGCCACCCCGACGTCGGCCTGCGCCAGCGCTGGTGCATCGTTGGTTCCGTCACCGGTCATCGCGACCAGTCGTCCACCCTGCTGCTCGCGTTTGATCAGCATCAGCTTGTCTTCGGGGGTGGCTTCGGCGAGAAAGTCATCAACCCCAGCCTCATCGGCAATCGCCTTGGCGGTCAACGGGTTGTCGCCGGTAATCATCACGGTCCGGATACCCATTCGCCGCATCGCGTCGAACCGCTCACGCATGCCCTGCTTCACCACGTCCCGCAGATGAATGACACCGAGCACCACGGCCGGCCCGCCGACGAGCACCTCACCGACCACCAGCGGTGTTCCCCCGGCAGCGCTGATGCCGTCGACGATCCGGCCCAGCTCGACGGGGATGTCCCCGCCGTGGCCACGCACCCAGTCGCTGACGGAATTAGCGGCGCCCTTACGCAATTGGCGTCCGCCGATGTCGACACCGGACATCCGGGTCACGGCGGTGAACTCGACCCAGGACGCCGCGGTGAGCTCGCCCGGTGTCCGCGTTCGCAACCCGTAGGCCTCCTTGGCGTAGACCACGATGGAGCGGCCTTCGGGAGTTTCATCGGCAAGGCTGGATAGTTGCGCGGCGTCGGCGAGCTCAGCGGCCGATACCCCGGATATCGGAAGGAAATCCGATGCCTGCCGATTACCCAACGTGATCGTGCCGGTCTTGTCCAGCAACAATGTGTTGACGTCCCCAGCGGCCTCGACCGCCCGGCCGGACATGGCGAGCACATTGCGCTGCACCAGCCGGTCCATGCCGGCAATTCCGATGGCGGACAGCAGCGCACCGATCGTGGTGGGGATCAGGCAGACCAGCAGTGCCACCAAGACGATGCCGGTGACACCGTTGCCATCGAGCGCCGCGGTATCCGAGACGCCCGGGTTGTTGGCCTTGGAGTAGATCGCCAACGGTTGCAGCGTTGCGACCGCCACCACGAAGATCAGGGTCAGCGCGGCCAGCAGGATGTTCAGCGCGATCTCGTTCGGGGTCTTCTGCCGGTTGGCCCCCTCGACCAGCGCGATCATCCGGTCGACAAAGCTCTGTCCTGGCTTCTGGGTGATCCGGACTACGATCCGGTCCGACAACACCAGCGTCCCGCCGGTGACCGCGGAACGGTCGCCGCCGGATTCGCGGATCACCGGTGCCGATTCGCCGGTGATCGCCGATTCGTCCACCGACGCGATGCCCTCCACCACGTCGCCGTCGCCGGGGATGATCTGACCCGCTTCGACAACGACGATGTCGCCCCGTTGCAGCAGGGGCGCCGCCACCGACTCTTCGATGCCGGGCGTATTGGGCGCCCAACCACACAGCCGACGTGCGACGGTGTCGGACTTCGACTTTCGCAGAGCGTCGGCCTGCGCCTTCCCGCGACCTTCGGCGACCGCCTCGGCCAGATTGGCAATGACCACGGTCAGCCACAACCAGCACACGATCAGAGCGCCGAACCAGGTTGGCTCGCCGATGACCAGCATCGTCGACCACACCGCGCCGACCTCGACGATCAGCATCACCGGGTTGCGCCACAGGGTCCGGGGATCGAGCTTGCGCAACGCCGCGGGCAACGCCGCCAGCAGCATCGCGGAGTCCAGCAGCCCACCCGATACCCGCCGGTGATCGGTCAGCGGCGGCGATGAGATGGTTGTGGCCGAGCGCATTTCAGTGCAGCCCTTCAGCGAGTGGCCCCAAGGCCAGTGCCGGCAGGAAGGTGAGGGCGACCAAAATGAGCGTCACCCCGACAACCATGCCGACGAATTGGGGCTTGTGGGTAGGCAGCGTGCCAATGGATTCCGGAGTCTGCCCCTGCGCAGCGAGCGCCCCGGCAAGCGCCAGCACCAAGATCATGGGCAGGAACCTGCCGGCCAGCATCGCGATCCCGAGCGCGGTCTCGTACCACGTCCCGTCGGCCGCCAATCCCGCGAACGCGGAACCATTGTTGTTCGCCGCGGAGGTAAACGCGTACAGCACTTCGGAGAGCCCGTGCGGTCCGGTGTTGGCCATCGCCGAGCGCAGGCCCGGCAACGCAATCGAGATCGCCGTTCCGCACAGCACAACCACCGGGGTCACCAGGAAATAGCTTGCCGCCAGCTTGATCTCGCGTGGACTGATCTTCTTGCCCAGGTATTCCGGGGTACGCCCGACCATCAACCCGGCGACGAACACCGTGATCACCGCAAGGATCAAGATGCCGTACAGGCCCGAGCCGACACCCCCGGGAGCGACCTCCCCCAGCTGCATGTCGACCATCGTCAGCAGGCCACCCAGGCTGGTATAGGAGTCATGGGTGGAATCGACTGCCCCGGTGGAGGTCAGCGTGGTGGCCGCCGCGAAGACCGCCGAGTCGGCCACCCCGAGCCGCTGCTCGATCCCTTCTGTCGCCGCCCCCACCGCGGTCGGGACGGTGCCGTGATGCGCCAGCTGCGACCAGCCGAGCAGGCTGACACTGATGAGGGCGATCACGGCCATGACGGCGGTGATGGCATGGCCTTGCTTGGTGTTGCCCACCATTGCGCCGAAAGTGCGGGGCAGCGAGAACGCTATGACCACCAGCAGGAAGATCTCGACCCAGTTGGTCCACGCGGTCGGGTTCTCGAACGGATGCGCGGAGTTGGCGTTGTAGAAGCCGCCCCCGTTGGTGCCGAGCAGCTTGATCACCTCTTGGCTGGCCACCGGACCACCTGGAATGGCCTGCGGTGCACCGGTCAGGGTCGTGATTGTCTGGTCGTTGAGGTGAAAGTTCTGGACTACCCCGCCGACGATCAACACCGTCGCGCCGACGACCGCGATCGGCAACAAGATGCGCAGCGTGCCGCGAACCAGGTCTACCCAGAATGAGCCCAGCACCGCGGTGCGCCGACCGATGAACCCGCGGACGAACGCGACGGCAACCGCCATGCCGACCGCGGCGGAGACGAAGTTCTGCACCGCCAGGCCGGCCATCTGCACCAGATGCCCTTGCGTCGACTCGCCGGCATAGGCCTGCCAGTTGGTGTTGGTGACAAAGCTGACCGCGGTGTTCCACGCCAACCCAGGTGTCATCGAGTTCGCCGGATCATCCAGGTGCAGGGGAAGTTTTCCCTGAATGAGCTGCAGCACGAACAGGAACACCACGCACACCGCGGAGAACGCCAGAACACTGCGCGCATAGCCGACCCAGGTCTGTTCGGACTCCGGGTTGACCCCGATCGACCGGTAGATGAATCGCTCGCTGCGGGAGTGTGTTTCGCGGGTGTAGACCCGATACATGTAGTCGCCCAACGGTACGTGCACCGCGGCCAGCGCCACGACCAATGACGCCAAGAACAACACGCCCGCCGTTGTGGTACTCAACTAGAACCGCTCCGGGAACAGCAGTGCGGCCACCAGCAGCGCCACCACCGCCAGGGCCAGCGTCAGACCGACAGCATTGGCGAGGTTCACAGTCGCTCAACCAACTTCAACGCCCCACCGAGCAAGGCGAAGATCACCGCCGTCAACAGTAGGTAGGCCAGTACAGCCACGTGTTCTCCGTTCTCGAGAACCCGACCGGGTCTGCCCTGAAGTTAGACCCGGTCACCAGGCACGATGGAGACCGTTGACGCTTTCTTTACGCTGGACGAGGCGACCTTTACGCCTTTACATCTCGCCGGCAGATCGCTAGGCGATCGACAGCACAATGCCGTCCAGAATGTCGTGTTCGCTGACCACTAACTCCCCGATTCCGGCGCGCTGCGCCAAGATGCGGGCCAGCTCCTGGACCACGATCGCCCCACCGCCGATGACATCCACGCGGCCGGGGTGCATCGGGCCCAGGGCGGCCCGCTCGGCGCGGCTCATGCCGATCAGTTGATCGCAGACCGCCGTCAGATCAGCGAAGCCGACCCGCGACAGATGTATTGCGGCCGAGTCGTATTCGGTCAGGCCGTGCGCCAGGGCTGACAGCGTGGTCATGGTGCCCGCCACACCCACCCAGGTTCGCGCGTGCTGCACCGGCACGGCCTGCACCGCCTCCCCCAGGAGCTCGCGGGCCACCTCGCGAGCAGCCGAGACTTCCCCGGCGGTCGGCGGGTCGGAGTGCAGGCAGCGTTCGGTCAGCCGGACACAGCCGATGTTGGCCGAGTAACTCGCCGACACCCCATTGTCCGGATCGCCGAGCACCACCTCGGTCGAACCACCGCCGAGGTCGACGACCACGAACGGCCCGTCGGCACTGTCCAATTCACCTACCGCGCCGCGAAAGGACAGCTCCGCTTCCTCTTGCCCGGTGATCACCTCGGCGACCGCCCCCGCAACGGCGCGTCCCAACACCTGCGCCGTCATGTCGAAGAACACCTCACGGTTGGCCGCGTCCCGAGTGGCCGAAGTCGCCACCATCCGCACTCGTGAAACACCGTGCGCCACCAGCAACTCTGTGTAGTCGGCCAACGCCGCGCGGGTGCGCTCGATCGCCTCGAGGGCAAACCGCCCGGTGGCGTCGACGCCCTCACCCAAGCGGACGATGCGCATCTCGCGGTGGATGTCGCGCAGCCGGCCGTCGACCGGCTCAGCGATCAACAGCCGAATCGAGTTGGTGCCGCAGTCGATTCCCGCGAGGCGAGTCACAACCAGTCCTGGGGCCGGAGGATCCCGGCCATCGCCGGCTCGGCGGCCAGGATGGCCAGCGCCTCGTCACCGAACGGGTTGACACCACGACCCTTGGCCAGGGAATGCGCCATCAGCACGTGCAGGCATTTCACCCGATCGGGCATGCCTCCGCCGGTGAACGTGGTTCCCAGCGTTTCGATCGCATCCCGCTCGGCGAGATAGGACTCGTGAGCGGCCCGGTAGCCGGCAGCGAGTTCGGGATCCTGCTTTAGCCGCTCGGTCATGTCAGCCATCAAGCCCGACGATTCCAACCGGCTGGCGGCGGCGGTCAGCGCCGGGTGTGTCAGGTAGTACAGGGTGGGAAACGGTGTTCCGTCCGGCAGCTTCGGGGCCGTTTTGACCACGGCGGGTTCGCCATTGGGGCACCGATAGGAGATCTCCAGGACGCCGCGCGGCTCTCGGCCCAGTTGCCGGCCCACCGCGTCCAGGTCGGCGGGATCAACCAACGGGCACCACCGGTGCGGGCGGAACCGGAACCCACGGCGGTGCCGGCGGCGGCGGCGGAGGGTGCGGCGTGTCGGCGATGGTGTGCCACAGCGCGGTGTACCAGGGATCCCCGCTGGGCGCGGCCAGGGGTTCGGCACCCGGCTCACCCGGCACCTCGGCCGGCGCGGGCAGCTGGACCTGATACGGAATCTCGCCGGGCATGACGAAACCGAGCCGCTGACGAGCCTGCGCCCGGATGTGCGCGGGGTCGTCCAAGTTGGCTTTCTGTTGCTGCAGGTCGGTGATCTGGCGGTGCAGGGTGGTCTCCAATTGGGACTGCTGTTTCATCTCCGCGTGTTGGGCGAAGAACGTACGGACCGGCCCGGCGACGGTCAGCGTGAGCACGCACATCACTGCGGCCAGGATCACCGCCCGCCGGGCGGTGAAGCCGACCCGCAGCTCCGAGCTCTGCTCGGCCGCCGCTGCAATGGCTCGTTTGACCGCGCCGGCCGGTGACGGCGGTGGGGTCCGCGCCGCACCGGACCCGCGGCGCACCGGCGGCGTCCGGCGCGGGTGCGCACGTCCGTTCTCACCGCCCCGTCCCGGCCGCGACGTCGCGGAACGCCGCTTGGGTTCAGGCCGTTTCGGATCGGACATGGCAGCGGCCCCTGGCGGCTACTTGCTCTCCGGCGCGTAGCGGGGGAAGGCCAGCTCGCCGGCGTAACGGGCGGCGTCGCCGAGTTCCTCCTCGATCCGCAGCAGCTGGTTGTACTTGGCCACCCGCTCGCTGCGGGCCGGGGCACCGGTCTTGATCTGGCCGCTGCTGACCGCCACCGCCAGGTCGGCGATGGTGGTGTCTTCGGTCTCGCCGCTGCGGTGACTCATCATGGTGCGGTAGCCGCTGTGGTGGGCCAGGGTGACCGCGTCCAGAGTCTCGGTCAGCGTGCCGATCTGGTTGACCTTGACCAGCAGTGCATTCGCCGCGCCCCGCTCAATGCCCTCCTCGAGCCGCTCGGGGTTGGTGACGAACAGGTCGTCGCCGACGAGCTGCACCCGGTCCCCGATCGCGGAGGTCAACGACACCCAGCCGTCCCAGTCGTCCTCGGACAGCGGGTCTTCGATGGACACCAGCGGGTAGCTGTCGAGCAGCTTGGCGTAGAACTCGGCCAGTTGGGCCGCGGTGCGGTTCTGCTTCTCGAACGCGTAGCCGCTGCCCTCGGTGTAGAACTCGGTGGCCGCGACGTCGAGGGCCAGCGCGACATCGGTGCCCAGCTTGAGCCCGGTGGCCTCGATCGCGGTGCTGATCAGGTCGAGTGCGGCGGTGGTGCCGGCGACGTCGGGGGCGAAACCGCCTTCGTCACCGAGGCCGGTGGACAACCCCTGCTTCTTGAGCACTGCCTTCAACGAGTGGTAGACCTCGGTGCCCCAGCGCAGCGCCTCGGCGAAGTTGGGGGCGCCGATCGGGGCGACCATGAATTCCTGAACGTCGACGCCGGTGTCGGCGTGGGCGCCGCCGTTGAGGATGTTCATCATCGGCACCGGCAGGATGTGGGCGTTGGGGCCGCCCAGGTAGCGGTAGAGCGGGAGCGCCGCGGAGTCCGCGGCCGCCTTGGCCACTGCCAGCGAGACGCCGAGCATGGCGTTGGCGCCCAGCCGGGACTTGTCCGGGGTGCCGTCGAGGTCCACCAGCGCCTGGTCCACCAGCCGCTGGTCGTCAGCGCTGATTCCGATGACGGCCGGCGCGATCTGGTCCAGTACTGCGGCGACCGCCTTCTGCACGCCCTTGCCGCCGTAGCGGGCGCCACCGTCGCGGAGTTCCACGGCCTCGTGCTCGCCGGTGGATGCACCCGAGGGCACCGCGGCCCGGGCGAACGTGCCGTCTTCCAGCGCGACCTCGACCTCGACCGTGGGGTTTCCGCGGGAATCGAGGATCTCGCGGGCGCCGACCTGCTGGATGATGGGCACTGACTTCTCCTTGAGCGTGGGTGGGGCTGGCCGTCGTGTCTATCGGAGGCCTGTTGGGAGCCTAGCTGTACCCCGCCGTACTCCGTACCGGACACCGCTACAGCGGGCGACCGGCCGCGTACGCGGCGGCCCAATCCCGGACTGCGCGGGCGTAGATCTCCGACTCGTTGTAGGCCATCAACGCCGTCATCCAGCCCTTGGGGGTGGCCAGATCTTTGCCGCGCCAGCACAGATAGCCCGCTGCCGACAGGGCGGCATCGTCGATGTTGTCGGGGCTGACGACGCCGTCGTTGTTGGCGTCGACGCCGTAGAGCCGCCAGGTCTCCGGAATGAACTGCATGGGCCCCATCGCGCGGACCACGCCGTCGTCGTCGGCCATGTCCGGTTGGACGTCCTCGACGATGTGCAGATTGCCTCCGGAGCCGTCGAGCCGGACCCCGCGGATCTTGGGCCGCACGTCGCCGTTACGCGCCACCGTGGCGTTGTTGTAGTGGCCGTGATGACTCTCGATCTGGCCGATGCCCGCCAGCGTGGTCCAGCCCAGATGACAGTTGGGGTTCTCCACCTCAGCGACCCGCGCGGCGTAGGCGTAGGCCTCCAGCGCGGTGATGGGGATGCCGAGCATCGGGGCACGCTCCGCGGCCCATTGATAGAGCTGGTCGGCGGGCCGCCCCGAGGCGACGTCAGTGCTGACCGGCGGGACCGGGTCTCCGGGGGGCGGTGGCACGCCCTGCGGGATGGGGTTACCGAGCTGCCAGCTGCAACTGGATGCCAGCAGTACGGCCGTCGCGCCGACGACGGCGGCCGTCCGCAGCCAACGTAGCGCCGACACCGCTCTCCCCAACCTCGAAGCTATGGTTTTGCGTCCATCGTTCCATGACTAGGCCATGAGCGAGGCACCACCGACCGCCTGTTCCGCCCGCGCGTGTCGCAAAAATTGCTTCCACCAGCGTGAATCCAGCCGAGTCTATGCGGCAGTTCCAGCTTCGACTCTCCTGCGTCGAGCCTCGCTAAATCGCCGACTAACCAGTCAGCTCACCGCGTTCCGGATCGGCCAGCAGCGCGTCACGTGCACGCGCAACCCGGGATCGAATGGTGCCAACCGGACAACCGCAGACCGCCGCGGCGTCGGCATAGGACAGCCCGAACAGTTGAGTCAGCAGCAGTGCCTCGCGCTGATCGGCCGACAGGCCGGCGATCAACTCGGTCACCTCGACCACGTCTTCGAAACCGCGGGTGGGCCGATCGCGGTCCAGCAGCAGCTCCGGGTCGGCGCCCGGTGCGGTGCGCGGACGCGCCTTGAGGTAGCGAATGTGGTCGGCCACCACCCGCCGTGCGATGGCCAGCAGCCAGGTCCGGGCACTGGAACGGCCGGCGAACCGCGGGATCGCTCCGATCGCCCGCAGGAAGGTCTCCTGGGTCAGGTCGTCAGCACTGGCACCGTCGAAGAGGTAGGCCACGAATCGCCAGACGTCGTGCTGTGTGGCCTTGATGAAGGCCTCCAGGGCACGGGCATCTCCGGCTGCGGCGGCAACGGCGAGGGCGGTGACAGCATCGTCGGGGTCGCCTTGGACCCGCTCTGCTCCCGCCATGAACATCCACCTTAGACCGGGGGTCGCGACGCTATTACGACGCATGGTCGTAGAGCTGTCGGAGTGGTTGACCGACCGTAGATGACGCCGGCGACCGCGACCCGCGCCCGCCGCCGGGGCAGCCCCGTCAGCGGCGCCGTCGGCGTCCCACCGGGCCGGGCGCGGACCTGCGCCACCCATGCGTTGACGGGCCACCAGCAAAGCAAATGCCAAGCCGATCAACACCGGCAGGTGGCTGGCGATCCGAGCGGTCGTCACCTGACCGTGGTAGGCGTCGAGAGCCACATAACCGCCCAATGCCAAGGCATATACGCCGGCGATCGCGGCAACACCGGCGGCCACGGACGGCCAGATACCGGCGGCGATCATGGCGCCGCCGAGCGCCAACAACCACGCGGTGGACTCATGCAGCAAATGCGCTCCGGTGGCCGCGCCGTGCCCGTGTCCGTGCGCCGACACCATGCCGAAGTCCACGCCGGCGATCTGGATAGCCGCCATCGCCACCTGGAGCACCCCGACGGCAATGAGCGCGGGCCGTCGAAATCCCCACCGCGACCAGAGGCTGTCGTCGGCGTTCTCGGCGGTGATCGATGTCACCCCGGCGGCCGCCAGGATCTGGGCGGCCAGGTCAGGGCCGGTGTCGGCGTCGGTGTCGCTGTTGATGTCCGTGAGCCGGCGGGCCTGGGCGGCAGCGCCGACCAGCCAGCGCCGGCAGCTGCGGCACGATGCCAAGTGCGCATCGACCTGCTGCGCCGGCAGCTCCTGCTGCTCGCCGTCGAGCAGCGACGACAGGGTCTCGCGCACTACCTCGCACCGCATGCCGACATAGTCGCTCATTCGGAGCCCGGATACAAAGATTCGTCTGCAGGGAACCAAACCGGGCCACGCCGCGACCAATTGGTTGACCGAACAAGATCGAGATCGCCGGTAATCGGGAAGGAGGTGCGTTCGATGACCGCACCGGTCTGGCTGGCGTCGCCGCCGGAGGTGCACTCGGCGCTGCTGAGCGCCGGGCCCGGACCCGGTCCGCTGCTGGAATCCGCGTCGGCCTATTCGGCGATGAGCGCGGAATACGCCGAGGTGGCCGCCGAACTCGACGCGGTACTGGCCGGAGTGCAGGGTGCCTGGCAGGGCCCCAGCGCCCAGCAGTACGCGGCCGCGCACGCCCCGTATCTGAGCTGGCTGGCCGAGAGCGCCGCCAAGAGCACCGCTGCGGCCGGTCTGCACCAGACCGCGGCCGCGGCCTACACCGCCGCACTGGCCGGCATGCCCACGCTGGCAGAGCTGGCCACCAACCACGCGGTGCACGCCACGCTGGTGGCGACGAACTTCTTCGGCATCAACACCGTCCCGATCGCGCTGAACGAAGCCGATTACGCCCGCATGTGGGTGCAGGCCGCGGAGATGATGACCGTCTACCAGGGCGTCGCGGGAGCGGCGCTGGCCTCGGTTCCAGTAGCGACGCCCGCGCCGCCGATCGTGGCCCCGGGGGCCGCTGAGGCCGCTGCCGCCCCCAGTTGGGAACAGCAGCTCAAGGACCTGATCACGCAGTTCAACATGGGCTTTGCGGACCCGATCGCCAAGTGGCTGTGGGCGCAGTTGGGTGTCGACGGATATCCGATCGAGGCGTTTCCGTTTGCCAGCTCGGTCACCCAGATGCTGCTGGGGATCCCGGGGATGTCCCCGATTCTGGCGGGGGCATTGGGCTGGTTCACTTTCCACACGCTGATGCTGTTGTGGCCGCTGGGCCAGATTGCAGTAATGATGGCGATCCCGATCGTGATGGCCGCGGCGCCCGCCCTCGCCGCTGCCGCCGGGCTCGGTGCACTAGGCGCGATCGGCGCGGTCGGGCTCGAGCAGGCCGTCGAGCCGACCCCGCCGATGCCGGTGGGCGGCAGCGTCGGCGCCCCGGTCGCCGCGGGCGCCCCGGTGCCCGCGGGAGCCGAGGCGTGCGCCTGCGCGGACCCGATCTCCTCGGCCGGCCCCACCGCTCCGGCCACCGCGGGTGCCGGCATGCCGGCCGGCGGCGGCGTGGGTGGCGGACCGGGTGTCGGATTCGGGCCGACCTCCTGCCTGTACCTGGTGAGCAGTGTCTCCTCGTCGGCGCGCAGCTCCAGCGGTGCGCGACGTTCCCGCAGTGCCGACGAAGAGGCGTCCGAGAGCCAGGGCGCTCCCGGTGAAGCCACGGCGCAGGCGCTGGCCGCCAAGCGCCGGCAGCGGCAGCGCGCAAAGCAGCGCGGGTTCGGCGACGAATACATGGATATGAACATCGGTGTGACGCCGGAGTGGGATGGGCCCGCGGGCGCGGCAAGCGCCTCGGATTCCGGTACCGGCCCGCTGGGCTTCGCCGGCACTGCGACCGGGACCAGCCGTCAGGCTTCCGGGATCGCTGTGCTGACCGGTGAGGGGCTTGACACCGAGCCGCGGGTCCCGATGCTGCCGGGCAGTTGGGGCGAGAACCCGAACTGATCGGCTCCGCGAGACTGACGTTTTGCAGCGAAAGTACGAGTAGGCGCCGGCAAAACGTCGGTTTCGGCGCAAGAGTGCCGGGGCGCCCGCGTTAGAGCTGCGGCCAGTGGGCGCGCCACTGCTCTTCGGTGGGCTCGCCGATGACCGCCTTCTCCACCGACCGGACGGTGTCCATGAGTTCCAAAACCGCTGCCCGTAAGTCGTTTTCGGCATCGGTGTCGGCGGCCACCGTGACGGTGGTGACCGTCTCGGGGATCAGATCTGCCGGCACGCCGGCGCGGGCGAGCCGCTGCAGCACCTTTTGAGCCAATGCCAAGGCCGGCTGCGCGGTCGGCACATCGTCGAGAATCGACTCCCTGAGCTTGATCGCTGATTTCTCTAGGGCCTTGCGCTCTTCCCACTGCGCCACCTGCTCGGCCAGCGAGATCTCCTCGCCGGCGAGCACCGCGGGCGCCCGATTGGTCAGCTTGCGCAGCAGCGAATCCGCGACGTCGTCGATGCCGAACGGCTTCTCCAACGCATCCTCGGCGATGCGGGCGTGGAACAGCACCTGCAAAAGCACGTCGCCGAGCTCCGCGCACAGTTCGTCGGCATCGCCGCTGCGGACCGCGTCGAACAGTTCGTAGGTCTCCTCAAGCAGAAACCGGCGCAGCGAGTCGTGGGTCTGCTCGCTCTCCCACGGGCCGGTGCTGCGCAGCCGGTCCATGATCGCGACCGCGTCGATCAGCCGCTCCCCCGCCGGCGCGTCCGGCGCCGCGATCAGAGCCTCTCCGGCCTCCAGGCGAGCGACCACGTCGGGATGGTTGCGGTCCGAGGACAGCAGCACCGGGGCTTGCGCGTCGGAGGCACCGACGAGCACCGATCGTGCGGCCGGCAACGACCACGGCACCACGATCGGCAGTTCCTCCGTGTAGACGACCTCACCTGCGAGCAACGCGAGGGCTTCGACCGGGACAAGCGAGGGTCGGCGGGGGTCGACCAGGACGACGGTCATCGTGGTTACCGTACTGCGGGCACCGCGCCGGCGACGTCGATAAGGCCCTGCGGCTTGCCGTCCAGTGCCGAGATCAGATCGGCCACCATCTGGACGAGCTCGACGTCGCGGATACGGGGCGCACCGACGGGCGCGCCGGCACCGCCGGCACGCGGGATCGGGACCTGGATGGTGGCGGTGGTAGCGCGGTAGCTGGCCGACGGGTGCATCCGCTTGAGCCGCAACTGGGCGGAGTCCGGCAGCGTCATCGGGGCCAGCCGCAGCGTCGTCGCCGACGCCGCGGACACCTCGGTGATCCCGGCGGCGCGGCACAGCAGCCGCAGCCGGGCCACGGCCACCAGCCGGCCGGCCGGCTCGGGAAGTGGCCCGTAGCGGTCGGTGAGTTCCTCGATCACTGCGGCGATCTCGTCGTCGCCGGGGGCCGCGGCCAACCGGCGGTATGCCTCCAGCCGCAACCGGTCGGAGTTGATGTACTCCGGCGGCAGGTGCGCGTCGACCGGCAGGTCGATCCGGACGTCTTTGACCTCTTCGGTGGTGATCGTCTCGCCGTTGAAGGCCGCCCGGTATGCCTCGACCGCCTCACCGACCAGCCGCACGTACAGGTCGAAGCCCACCCCGGCGACGTGCCCGGACTGCTCCACGCCCAGCACGTTGCCGGCGCCGCGAATCTCCAGGTCTTTCATCGCCACCGCCATGCCGGCGCCCAACTCGTTGTTCTGGGCGATGGTGGCCAGCCGGTCGTGGGCGGTCTCGGTCAGCGGGCTCTCCTTCGGGTAGAGGAAATAGGCGTAGCCGCGCTCCCGGCTGCGTCCCACCCGGCCCCGCAGCTGGTGCAGCTGCGAGAGCCCGAAGGTGTCGGCGCGTTCCACGATCAAGGTGTTGGCATTGGAGATGTCCAGGCCGGTCTCGATGATGGTGGTGCACACGAGGATGTCGTATTCCCGGTTCCAGAAGCCCTGCACCGTGGTTTCCAGCATTTCTTCGGGCATCTGGCCGTGCGCCACGACCACCCGGGCCTCGGGCACCAGGCCGCGCACCCGGGCGGCGGCCGCGTCGATGGAGCTCACCCGGTTGTGCACGTAGAACACTTGGCCGTCGCGCAGCAACTCGCGGCGCAGCGCGGCCGCGACCTGCTTGTCATCATGGCCGCCGACGTAGGTCAGCACGGGATAGCGGTCTTCGGGCGGGGTGAGGATCGTCGACATCTCCCGGATGCCGGCCAGGCTCATCTCCAGGGTGCGCGGGATCGGGGTGGCGCTCATGGTGAGCACGTCGACGTGGCTGCGCAGTGCCTTGATGTGTTCCTTGTGCTCGACGCCGAACCGCTGTTCCTCGTCGACGATCACCAGCCCCAGGTCCTTCCAGCGCACCCCGGTCTGCAGCAGTCGGTGGGTGCCGATCACCACGTCGACGGAGCCGTCGGCCAGGCCGTTGACGGTCGCCTTGGACTCTTGGGCGTCGGTGAACCGTGACAGTCCCTTGACGGTGACCGGGAAGCCGGCCATCCGGGTGCTGAAGGTCTGCAGGTGCTGGTCGGCCAGCAGCGTAGTGGGCACCAGCACCGCGACCTGCTTGCCGTCCTGTACTGCTTTGAACGCCGCGCGCACCGCGATCTCGGTCTTGCCGTAGCCGACGTCGCCGCAGATCACCCGGTCCATCGGGACCGGCTTCTCCATGTCGGCCTTGACCTCGCCGATGGCGGTGAGCTGGTCCATGGTCTCGGTGAACCCGAACGCGTCTTCCATCTCGGCCTGCCACGGGGTGTCCGGGGCGAACGCGTGGCCGGGCGCGGCCTGACGTTTGGCGTAGAGCGCGACGAGTTCGTCGGCGATCTCACGGACCGCCTTGCGGGCTTTGGTCTTGGTCTGGCTCCAGTCGCTGCCGCCCAGGCGGCTCAGCGCCGGGGCTTGGCCGCCGACGTAGCGCGACAGCTGATCCAGCGAGTCCATCGGCACATAGAGCTTGTCGGTACCGTTGGCGCCGCGCTTGCCTGAGGCGTACTCCAGCACCAGGTATTCGCGCCGCGCCCCGCCGACGGTGCGCTCGGTCATCTCCACGAACTTGCCGATGCCGTGCTGGTCGTGCACCACCAGGTCGCCGGCGGTCAGCGCCAGCGGGTCCACGGCGTTGCGTCGCTTGGCCGCCAGCCGCTTGCCCTCCGGCCCGCTCACCCGGTTGCCGGTCAGGTCGGCCTCGGTCACCACGACCAAGTTGGCGCCGGGGATGACCAGGCCCTCGTGCAGCGGGCCCTTGAGCACCCCGACCACCCCGGGCTGCGGGGTTGCGCCCGCCTCCAACAGCGTTGCCGCAGTCTCGGATTCGGCCAACTGCTCCACGATTCGGCGTGCCGTGCCGACGCCCGGCGCGACCACCGCCGCCCGTCCCCCGGTCGCGATGTGCGCGCGCAGCATGGCGAAAATCTCGTCGATATCGCGCTGCCGGCCCCGGGCCGACGGCGACGGGCGCACGTCGAGTTCGGTCGCGTCCGGGTCGGGCAGCTGGCTCAGCGTCCACCACGGATGCCCGGTGTCGAGCGCCGCCTGGCGCACCTGCGCGAACTCCCGGAATCCCGAACCACCGAGCTGCTCGATGTCGATCGGCGCCTCGCCGCCGATCGCGGCGACCGACCAGGACGCCTCCAGGAATTCGCGCCCGGTCTTGATCAGGTCGGCGGCGCGGGCCCGGACCTTCTCCGGATCGCAGACCAGCACCGGGGTGCCCGGGCGCAGCTGATCGGTCAGCAGCGCCTGCGGGCCGGGCCGCAGCACCGGACTCAGCGCCTCCATCCCGTCGACCGGGATGCCCTCGGCCAGCTTGGACAGCATCTCACCGACGGTGCCCAACACGGCGTTCTCGGTGTGCGGCTGATCGCGGGCCAGCTCGGCGGCGCGTGCCCGCACATCGTCGGTGAGCAGCAGCTCCCGACAGGCCACCGCGACCACGGTGCCGACCTCGACTTCGGGGATGGAGCGCTGATCGGCCACCGAGAACGGCCGGATCTCGGTTACCTCGTCACCCCAGAACTCGATGCGCACCGGATGTTCGGCGGTCGGTGGGAACAGGTCGAGGATGCCGCCGCGGACGGCGAACTCGCCGCGCTTGCCGACCAGATCCGCCCGGGTGTAGGCCAGCTCGACCAGCCGGGCGATCACCGCCTCGAACGGGACCTCGTCACCGACGGCAAGCATGACGGGCTCGATCGCGTCCAGTTGGCCGGTCATCGGCTGCAACAGCGATCGGGCCGCGGTGACCACCACCCGCAGCGGCGGCCCCAGACGGGTGTCCTCGGGCTGGGCCAGCCGGCGCAGCAGCAGCATGCGGGCGCCGACGGTGTCCACCCCGGGCGAGAGCCGCTCGTGCGGCAGCGTCTCCCAGGACGGGAACAGGGCCACCGTGTCGCCGTAGACGCCGCGCAGCTCCGCGGTCAGGTCGTCGGCTTCGTGGCCGGTGGCGGTGACCACCAACAGTGCGCCGGTGCGGGCCAGCGCGGCGGCGGTGAAGGGCCGGGCACCGACCGGACCCACCAGCGCAAGTTCGGCGGGCGGATCGCCCGCACGCTCGATGAGCTCGGCGAAAGCCGGCGCGGTCAACGCCAGGTCTACGAGCCCCGCGATCGGGTTTTGGACAGTCTGGTACCCCGGTGCGGTCATGATGTGGGCAATTCTAGGCGGTGTGGCTCAGGCCGACGATTTGCGTTGCGGTACAGGCCTTATTCGTCGTGCAGGGTCGGATCGGACTCCAGGTGAGTCAGCCCGTTCCAACACAGGTTGACCAGGTGCGCGGCCACCACTTCCTTCTTGGGTTCGCGTACGTCGAGCCACCATTGGGCCGTCATCGACACCGAACCGACCAACGCCTGGGCGTACAGCGGCGCGGTCTCCGGGTCCAGGCCGCGCTTGGCGAAGTCGCCGGCCAGAATCGACGACACCTGGCCGATCGCGTCGTTGAGCAGGGTCGAGTAGGTGCCGGAGCTGATCGACGCTGGCGAGTCGCGGATCAGGATGCGGAATCCGTCGGTGTGCTCGTCGACATAGGTCAGCAATGCCAGCGCGACGCGCTCCACCCGCAGCCGGGACTGGTTGTTGGTCGCCTTGGTCAATGACGTGGTGATGCCGTCCAGCAACGCCGACATCTCGCGGTCGACCACCACGGCGTAGAGGCCCTCTTTGCCGCCGAAGTGCTCATAGACGACGGGCTTGGAGACGTTGGCGCGTTGCGCGATCTCCTCGATGGAGGTGCCCTCATACCCGCGTTCGGCGAACAGCGAGCGCGCGACATCGATGAGTTGGTGACGGCGCTCGCTACCTGTCATCCGGGCTCGAGGCGCCCGGCCGTCCTTGTCCAGACCAGCCACGCGACCAGGGTAGTCCGTTGCACTAGACCGGATTGTCCGACTTCTTACTCGGGCCGCGGGCGGCCCTCGCCGTCGTCGGACTAAAGTCACTGCGGAACACCGATCCGTCGTGGTGTAATCGGCAGCACCTCTGATTTTGGTTCAGATAGTTCAGGTTCGAGTCCTGGCGACGGAGCTCAGATTTGTCCCACCCCTTTGCCGCGAGCGTGCGCAGAATGACAGGCTAGGCGGCGTGTCGACGTACAACCACGCTCCCTCGAGCCCGGATGCCGGCCAGGACGCCGTCATCGTCTTGGCGGCCGGAGCCGGCACCCGGATGGTCTCCGACACCCCCAAAGTGCTGCATGAGCTGGGCGGTCGCAGCATGTTGGCGCACTGCCTGCAGGCGGCCGCCGGCGTCGGGCCCCGCCACTTGGTGGTGGTGTTGGGCCACGAGCACGAGCGCATCACCGGGCCGGTTGCCGAGCTGGCTAAGGCCCTGGACTTTCCCATCGACATCGCCCTGCAAGACCAGCAGCTCGGCACCGGGCACGCGGTGCTGTGCGGTCTGGCAGCCCTGCCGGACGCCTTCACCGGCACCGTCGTCGTCACCTCCGGTGACATCCCACTGCTGGACACCGCCACGCTGCAAGCGCTGATCGACACCCATCGCACCGCCCCGGCCGCGGTCACCGTGCTGACCACCACGCTCGCCGACCCCACCGGCTACGGCCGCATCCTGCACACCCAGGACGGGGAGGTCACCGCGATCGTCGAACAGGCCGATGCCACCGAGTCGCAGCGGGAGATCCGCGAGGTCAATGCCGGGGTGTACGCCTTCGACATCGCCGCGTTGCGTTCCGCGCTGGGCCGGCTGGGCTCCGACAACGCCCAGCACGAGCTGTACCTCACCGACGTGATCGGCATTGTCCGCGGCGACGGCCAGGTGGTGCACGCCCGCCATGTCGACGATGCGGCATTGGTGGCCGGCGTCAACGACCGGGTGCAACTGTCCGCGTTGGCCGGCGAACTCAACCGCCGCCTGGTGGCCACCCATCAGCGGGCCGGCGTCACCATCGTCGACCCCACCACCACTTGGATCGACGTGGACGTGACCATCGGGCGCGACACGACGGTTGCGCCCGGAACCCAGCTGCTCGGCCGCACCGCCGTCGGAGCGCACTGCACGATCGGCCCCGACACCACCTTGGCCGACGTCACGGTGGGCGACGGTGCGTCGGTGATCCGCAGCCACGCCACCTCGTCGGCGATCGGCGCCGGTGCGACGGTCGGGCCGTTCACCTACCTGCGTCCCGGCACGGTGCTCGGTTCCGACGGCAAGCTGGGCGCCTTCGTCGAGACCAAGAACTCCACCATCGGCACCGGGACCAAGGTTCCGCACCTGACCTACGTCGGCGACGCCGACATCGGCGACCACAGCAACATCGGCGCCTCGAGCGTGTTCGTCAACTACGACGGCCAGACCAAACGGCGGACCACGGTCGGCTCGCACGTGCGCACCGGCTCGGACACCATGTTCGTCGCGCCGGTCACCATCGGCGACGGCGCCTACACCGGCGCCGGGACGGTGGTGCGCCACGATGTGCCGCCGGGCGCATTGGCGGTCTCGGCCGGCCCGCAACGCAACATCGAGAACTGGGTACAGCGCAAGCGGCCCGGCAGCCAGGCCGCTTCGGCGGCCGAGTCGGCGAATAACGCCGAAGAAGCCGACCAGACTCCACCCGATCTGTCATCGTGAGCTTGATCGCGTTGAGGCGGCCCGAGGCGAAATCGCGCACCGGGCTACGTACCATAAGGCCCGAGTTAACTCGACCGAAATCCACAATCTCCTACTGCGGGGGCAGCACGTGAGCCACGACTGGACAGACAATCGCAAGAACCTGATGCTCTTCGCTGGTCGTGCGCACCCGGAGTTGGCTGATCAGGTCGCCAAAGAACTGGACGTACCGGTTACCGCGCAGACCGCCCGGGACTTTGCCAACGGCGAGATCTTCGTGCGCTTCGACGAGTCCGTGCGCGGCTGCGACGCCTTCGTTCTGCAGTCGCACCCCGCGCCACTGAATCAGCACCTGATGGAACAGCTGATCATGATCGACGCGCTCAAGCGGGGCAGCGCCAAGCGGATCACCGCGATCCTGCCGTTCTACCCGTATGCCCGCCAGGACAAGAAGCACCGCGGCCGCGAACCGATTTCGGCCCGCCTGGTCGCCGACCTGCTCAAGACGGCCGGCGCCGACCGAATCGTCACGGTGGACCTGCACACCGACCAGATCCAGGGCTTCTTCGACGGCCCGGTGGACCACATGCGGGCCCAGCCGCTGCTGTGCGGCTACATCCGGGACAACTACCTCAACAACGGCAAGGACGTCGTGGTGGTCTCCCCCGACTCCGGCCGGGTGCGGGTCGCCGAGAAGTGGGCGGACTCGCTGGGCGGCGTGCCGCTGGCGTTCATCCACAAGACCCGTGATCCCCGGGTGCCCAACCAGGTCAAAGCCAACCGGGTGGTCGGCGAGGTCGCCGGCAAAACCTGTGTGATCACCGACGACATGATCGACACCGGTGGCACCATCGCCGGGGCGGTTGGCCTGCTGCGCGAGGCGGGAGCAGTCGACGTGGTGATCGCCGCCACCCACGGCGTGCTGTCCAGCCCGGCATCCGAGCGGTTGGCGGCCTGCGGGGCCAGCGAGGTGATCGTCACCAACACGCTGCCGATCACCGAGGACAAGCAGTTCCCGGCGCTGACCGTGCTGTCGATCGCTCCGCTGCTGGCCAGCACCATCCGGGCGGTGTTCGAAAACGGCTCAGTCACCGGGCTTTTCGATGGGGATGCCTGACATGGCTGACGCGGTGGTCTATCACAACCCGCGCTGTTCGACCTCACGCAAGACGCTGGAGCTGCTGCGCGAGAACGGTATCGAGCCGACGGTCGTGGAGTACCTCAAGACCCCGCCGTCGCGTGCGGAGCTGGCGGAGATGATCAGCGCCGCCGGAATCGGTGTGCGCGACGCCGTGCGTACCGGCGAAGCGGTGTACGCCGAGCTGAACCTGGCTGAGGCAACCGATGACGAACTGCTTGACGCGATGGCCGCGAACCCGATCCTGATCCAGCGGCCGTTCGTCGTCACCGGTAACGGCACCCGGTTGGCCCGTCCGATTGACGCGGTCCGCGAGATCCTGTGACCCCGCTGCGCTTGACGGTCGCGGCATTGGCGTGCGCGGTCCTGGCCAGCACCACATCCGGATGCGGCACTAAAACCCCTGACTATCAGTCGATTTGGGGCAACGGCACCACGACCACCACCTCGTCGGAGCCGGAGGCACCAGTCAGCGTCGGCCGATACCTGGAGGACCAGGGAGTGGCCGCTGAAGCGGTCGCGCCCAACGCACCGACCGACCTGACCGTGTCGATCCCCACGCCGCCGGGCTGGACGAAGAAAGAAAACCCGATGCTGCCGGCCACCACACTGGTCCTGGGCAAGGGCGAGAAGTTCCCCCGGGCGATTTTGAGTGTGGTCAAGCTCAACGGGAAATTCGACTCGAAGGAGGCCATCCGGCACGGTGTGGTCGACGCCCAGCTTTCACCGAACTTCCGGCTGCTGGACGCCTCCAACGAGGACTACCAAGGCTTCCCGTCATCGATGGTGCAGGGCACCTACGACATGGATGGTCAACGCCTGCACAGTTGGTTCCGGATGGTGATCGCCACCGGTTCAGCGCCGGCCGAACAGCGTTACCTGGTGCAGTTGGCGGTCACCGCGCCCGCCGATGAGGCACCCAAGAACGCCACCGACGTCGAGGCGATCATGAAGGGCTTCACCGTCGCCGCGAAGTGACCCCCACCGGCCTCGGGTCTTGTTAAAGTGACGCACCCGCCTGAAGGGAGTTCCGCCATGTCCCTCGATCGCCTCTCATCGCTGAGCCTGACCGGCCTCGGCGTAGCCGCCGTCGCGACCGGTCTGCTGGCGCCGGCCGTGGCGCTGGCCGACCCGCAGCCCGGCTGCACCGCCGCCGACATGGCCAACGTGGCCACCGGCGTCGCCGCCTCGACGTCGGGTTACCTCTACGCACATCCGGACGTCAACGAGTTCTACACCGGCCTGCACAACCGGCCCGATGACGAGGTGCCCGAGGCAGTTCGCAGCTTCTTCGCCGACAACCCGCAGGCCCACTCCGACCTGTTGGGGCTGCGCCAGCCTCTGGCCGACTTCCGCGCCCGTTGCGGATTGCCCCAGCCCGAGCGCCCACTGCTGGACCAGTGATGGCACGCCGGATGTGGGTCGTCGCGGCACTGGCCCTGACCAGCCTGCCGGGCGCCGTGGTCGTGTTCACCCCGGCCGGTACCGCCAGTGCGGGCTGCGTCGGCGTGGGCCGCAGGGTGTATGTCAGCGGATGCGCCGACCCGGTGCCACCGCCGGCCTACTACGCGCCGCTACCCGAAGACGTGCCTCCGCCGCCTCCGCCGCCGCCTCCCCCGGTCAACACCTGCGTGGGCTACAACGGCCGTTGGGTGCACGCCAACAACTGCAACTAAGCGAACCCGCCTAGTTTTTCACCGCCTTCGGCGGTGCCCAGGTGCCGCCCAGCGCTTCTTCCTTGGGCCAGTACAGCCGCAGGATCATCTGGAACGGCCCCTCCGGTGCAGGCAGCCAGTTGGTTTCCTTGCCCGCGCCCGGGGACTTGTTCTGCACGTAGACGGTGATTCCGCCGTCGGGATCGCGGGTCAGATCCGGCAGCATCGGCGAGTTGATCAGATACCGGTTGATCGGGTTGGCCACCAGCAGGCTTTCGGGCATCTTGTACATGGTCAGCGACCAGAACGAGTTGACCGGTGGCAGCTGTCCGGGCGCGAACCGCAGGGTGTAGCCGTTGGCGCCGCTCAGCGGGGCGCCGTCGGAGTCCACCGCGACCACCGGATAGATGGCTTCCTCCGCCGAGTTCCCGTAGATGCCCAACACCGCCCCGGCCATCCGGTAGAGGTAGTTGCCGTGCAAGAACTCCCGGGTGCCGAACAGCTGAGCCGAGGTCACCTGCCCGGTGTCCAGCTTGTCCTTCTTGAAGGCATTCTGTTCGGCCCAGGCGTCGGCCATCCCGGCCTGGACGGCGTCGCGAGCCTCGGCGCTGAGTTCATCGGCGTTGAAGGAGCCGTCGGGGCCGATGCCGATGCTGGCGAACCGGGCCCGCAGGTCCTGCTCCCCCGGTAGTACCGGCGCGTACTTCAGGATGAAGCTCAAGATCTCGAAGAACTTCGGTGAGGTCTTCTGTTCCTCGGGTGTCAGCGGCGCGATGAAATCCACCGGCGGGGCGCTCACCGCGGGTTGCTTGAGGTAGGCCGACAGTGGCTCCACGGTGTAACCGGCCTGGATCTTCTTGACGTTGTCGATGTCGGCGGGGTCGAACAGCTGAGTGCGGTAGATCACCAGCCCGAAGCCGGTGTCGGAGCGGATCACCTCGTCGACGCCGTCAGGCTTGTCGCCCTGCCAACCGGGTCCGGCCAGCAGGTACTTGCCGCCGCCGTTGCCGGTCGTGCGGCTGCCCACGTAGGCGTAGTTGGCCGTGTAGGCATCGATGAACTGCAGCGAGTAGTAGCGGCCAGCCTCGATCGGCGGCACGGTGAGTACCAACGGCTCGGCTCGCAGGTCAGTGCCCAGCATCGTGTAGGGCGTATCGGAGTTCGGCGTCTGCACGGTGGTGTCATCGGGGGTGTAAACCCTTGCAGTGCTGTGCGTCTGGTTCCAGTCACCCTTGTACTGCGACCCCGCCTTGTCGACGAAGTAGGCATGCTGGATGCGGTAGGAGTCCACCATCGGGAAGCCGTAGACGTAGGCCTCCTTGGCGATCTGACGGACCTGATCGGCGGACTGGGCCGGCGCCGGGCCGGCGGGCTCGGTCGACTGCCTACCACCGCAGCCGCTGACTGCGGCCAGCATCATGACGATCAATCCGAAGGTGGTCCATTGCTTCACGTCGCTCCTCCAGTCCGATCGGCATCCCGGCACACGGGGGCGCGCCTCGTTAGAGTGTCAGCCATGGCCTCCTGGTCCGCCACCGATCTGCCGTCGTTCGCCGGGCGATCCGTCATCGTCACCGGAGCCAACAGCGGTCTGGGGGCCGTGACCGCACGCGAATTGGCCCGAGTCGGCGCCGCCGTCACACTGGCCGTCCGCAACACCGCCAAGGGCCAGGCCGCCGCGGCGGGGATGCCCGGTGACGTGACGGTTCGTGCCTTGGATCTGGCGGACCTGTCCTCGGTGCGGCGATTCGCCGACGAGACCACGGCCGTCGATGTGCTGATCAACAACGCCGGCATCATGGCGGTGCCCTACAGCAAGACCGTCGACGGTTTCGAGAGTCAGATCGGCACGAACCACTTGGGTCATTTCGCGCTGACCAACCTGCTGTTGCCCAAACTCACCGACCGGGTGGTGACGGTGTCCTCAGCCCTGCACCGGATGGGCTACATCAGCCTCAAGGACCTGAACTGGGAGTCGCGACGGTATTCGGCGTGGTTGGCCTACGGCCAGGCCAAGCTGGCCAATCTGCTGTTCACCAGCGAACTGCAACGCCGGCTCGTGGCCGCGGGTTCACCGCTGCGCGCGCTGGCCGCCCATCCCGGCTATTCGAGCACCAACCTGCAGGGCCAGACCGGCAATCGGATCGGCGACCTGGCGATGCGCACCTTCGGCAACGGCCTGTTCGCCACCAGCCCCGACTTCGGGGCACGCCAGACCCTCTATGCGGCGTCGCAGGACCTGTCCGGCAATACCTTCATCGGTCCGCGTTTTGGCATTGTCGGCCGCAGCGGATCGGTGGGCCGCAGCCTGTTGGCCAAGCGCGGGTCCACGGCCGCCGAGCTGTGGGAGCTGTCTGCGCAGCTCACCGGGGTTCAATTTCCGCTCTGAGCTGCTGATGCGCTAGCCTGACCAGGCGTCACGGCGAGGGCGGCCACCATTTGGCCGCCGTTATCGACGAGGACCTCCTAGATGGTTGTCGCGATCTGGCCGTGCCTCATGCACGCCGTAGCAACCAAGGAGTTCCCCATGGCTAAGACCCCGACCACCAACCAGCTGACCGTTTCGGTGCGGACCGAGACCGGCAAGGGCGCCTCGCGCCGGGCCCGCCGCGCAGGCCGGGTCCCCGCGGTCCTCTACGGCCACGGCACCGAGCCGCAGCACCTGGAGCTTCCGGCCCACGACTTCGCGGCCGTGCTGCGCCACTCCGGCACCAACGCCGTGCTCACCCTCGACATCGAGGGCAAGGAGCAGCTGGCGCTGACCAAGGCTCTCGAGATCCACCCGATCCGTCGCACCATCCAGCACGCCGACCTGCTGGTCGTGCGTCGCGGCGAGAAGGTGACCGTCGAGGTCAACGTCGTCATCGAGGGCGACGCCGCTTCCGGCACCCTGGTGACCCAGGACGCCACCGCCGTGGAGATCGAGGCCGAGGCGCTGTCGATTCCCGAGCAGCTGACGGTCTCCATCGAGGGCGCCGAGGCCGGCACCCAGTTCACCGCCGGCAGCCTGGAGCTGCCCAAGGGCGTGAGCCTGGTCTCTGACCCCGAACTGCTGCTGGTCAACGTGATCGAGGCTCCGAGTGCCGAGGAGCCGGCCGAGGCTGCGGGCGAGGAAGCCGGCGCGGAGGCCGCCGGGGACGCGGCCGCCGAGTCCGAGTAAGCCGAGCACCGCGTGGCCGAGTCACCACCGATCCTGGTGGTCGGCCTGGGCAACCCCGGCCCGACCTACGCCCGCACCCGGCACAATGTCGGCTTCATGGTCGTCGACCTGCTCGCCGAGCGGATCGGGTCGGCGTTCAAGCTGCACAAGAAGTCGGGTGCCGACGTGGCCACCGGGCGCCTGAGTGGGCGCTCGGTGGTGCTGGCCCGGCCACGCTGCTACATGAATGAGTCGGGCCGCCAGGTGGGCCCACTGGCCAAGTTCTATTCAGTGCCCACCGGCGGCGTCGTGGTGATTCACGACGATCTCGACCTGGACTTCGGCCGGATCCGGCTCAAGCAGGGCGGCGGCGAAGGCGGTCACAACGGCCTGCGATCGATCGCGACCGTGTTGGGCAGCAAGGACTTTCAGCGGGTCCGTTTCGGGATCGGCCGGCCGCCCGGCCGCCAAGATCCGGCGGCGTTCGTGCTGCAGGCGTTCACCGCCAAGGAGCGCGACGAGTTACCGACGATCTGCGAGCAGTCCGCCGATGCCACCGAGTTGCTGATCGAGCTGGGGCTGGAACCGGCCCAGAACGTCGTCCACGCCTGGGGCTAGCGGGCCGAGTGTGAAATCGGCGACGCGTTCACGGAGTGTCGCGTCGCCAGATTCCGACTCGCGGTGGAGGCTGCCGCGCCCTAGGTGACCAGGGCGACGGAGTTGGCCCGCCGCAGCTTGCCCGACGGCGTCTTGGGGATACTGCCCGGCCCGAGCACCACCACGTTGCGGGGCCGCATGTCGACCTCGGTGACCACCTCATGGGCGACCTGGTGTTCGATGCGACGTACCTCGACCGGGTCCTGCCAGGCGTTGGATTCCACCGCGACCGCGAACGTCTCCCGCGAGTGCCCGGCGTCCAGGCGCACCGCGACCGCACAGCCCGGGCGCACGCCCTCGACGCGGCCGGCGGCCCGCTCGATGTCGGTCGGGTAGATGTTGCGGCCCGCCATGATGATGACGTCCTTGACGCGGCCACACACCACGACGTGGCCGTCCTCCATCTGGTAGCCCAGGTCGCCGGTGTCATACCAACCGTGCTCGTCCTGCGCCGGCAGGAAGCCCGCCATGGTCAGGTAGCCCGGGGTCACCGGCTCACCGCGCAGCTGGATCACTCCAACCCCGCGCGGCGGCAACGAGTTGCCGTGCTCGTCGACGATCCGGATCTCGATGCCCTCCAACAGCGGTCCCAGCGAAGCCAGTCGCCGGGTGTTGCCCTTGGTGGCGGGCACCGCTTGACGCAGTGCGGCCAGCAGGTCGGCGTCGACCTCGTCGACCACCAGGCCGGCATTGCACTTGGAGAAGGACACCGCCAAGACCGTTTCGGCCATGCCGTAGGCCGGCAGGATGGCGGTCGGGTTCAGCCCGAACGGTTTACCGGCGTCGATCAGGTCCTCGACGTCTGCCGGCTCCACCGGCTCGGCACCAGAGAGCGCGAACCGCAGCGTGGACAGGTCGAACTGCCCCGGCGTGGCCTGCTTGCGCAGCCGCTTGGCGAACAGCGCGTAGGCGAAGTTCGGGGCCGCGGTCATGGTGCCCTTGTACTTGTCGATCAGCTTGGCCCACAGCAGGGTGTCCCGCAGGAAGTCCATCGGGGTGATCTTGACCAGCTCGGCGCCGAAGTACATCGGCACGGTCAGGAAGCCGATCATGCCCATGTCGTGGAAGCACGGCAGCCAGCTGACCATGACGTCCTTCTCGACGTCGTACTCGGCGCTGATGAACATCGCCTCGGCGTTGGAGTAGATGTTGCGGTGGGTGATCTGCACGGCCTTCGGCGACCCGGTCGAGCCCGAGGTCAGCTGCATCAGCGCCAGATCGTCTTCACCGGCTTCTTCCGGCTCGATCGGTTCGGCGTCCAGCAGGTCAGCGACCGTGACGACCTTCAGGCCCTTCTCGGCCAGCACGGGGGCCGCGGGCATGAAGGGGTCGGAGATGATGATCGCCTTGGCGTCGATCATGTCGACGACGGTCATGGTGTCCTCGGCCCACACCGCCAGGTCGGTGCGCGGGGTGGGCTGGTGCAGCATGGTCAGGCTCGCGGCGCGCATCCACACGCCCTGGGCGGTGGGGGCGATTTCGACAGGGGCACCGGCTAGGACGCCGACGGCGTCTCCCGGGCCGACGCCGGCCGCAGCCAGCCCGCCGGCGATACGCCGGGCGCGTTCATGGACCTCGGCCCAGGTGTGCCGGACAGGTGTGTGCGGCTCACCGGTAACCATGCCCTTGGACGACTCCCGGGCACTACGGAACATATTGTCGGTAAACCTGCTCACGACGGCCTCCTAGCCGGCACCAGTACATTCCATACGGGCTCAGATTTCATGTTCCACCTGCTGTTGACCACTCCGCGAGAGGCACACGCACACAATTCGGTGGCGGTTAGATCTCGATACCGTAATGCGCGGCCCACCAGAGCGGCGAGCGTCTGGGTGGCAAGGTTGTCCTGGCCGCAAATAATCACCGCGGGCCATCTTAAACTCCTCTTAATCCGCGGGCAAATCTGCCAGCGGAGCGGGGTCTCGGTCAGGCCCCACTGACCGACGACGGCACCACCCGGGCGCCGTAGACCGGACCGCTGGCCACCCGCACCGCCCGTCCCGCGCCGAGCGCCGACAGCTCGACGGCGACATCGGCCGCCGACTGCGCTGAGCTGCACAGGAATGCACACGTCGGTCCGGATCCGGACACCACACCGGCCAGGGCACCTGCCTGAACGCCGGCCCGCAAGGTGCGGCGCAGGTCAGGGTTGAGGCTGATCGCCGCCGCCTGCAGGTCATTGCCGAGCAATCCGGCCAGCCGCTGGGAGTCGCCGGCGGCCAACGCGGCCAGCACCGGCTCGGGATCGCCCGACTCGGGCAGCTTGCGCCCGGTCTCGCGCAGCCGATCCAGTTCTTTGAAGACCGCCGGCGTCGACAGCCCACGGTCGGCGAACGCCAGCACCCAGTGGAACGTCTCGCGGGTGAGCACCGTCGCCAGTTCCTCGCCGCGACCGGTGCCCAACGCCGTGCCGCCGTGCAGCGCGAACGGCACGTCGCTGCCCAGCCGGGCGGCCAGCGAGTGCAAGTCGCGACGCGGCACGCCCAGTTCCCACAGCACATTCATGCCGACCAGCACCGCTGCGGCGTCGGCGCTGCCACCGGCCATGCCGCCGGCCACCGGAATGGACTTGTCGATGCTGATCGCCACGTCCGGGGCCCGGCCCACGTACTCGGCCATCAGCTCGGCGGCCTGCCACGCCAGGTTGCGCTCATCGGTGGGCAGCACGTCGGCGCCCTCGCCGCTGACTCGCAACGACAAGACGTCGGCGTCGCGGACAGTCACCTCGTCGACCAACGAAACCGCATGGAAGACGGTGGTCAGCTCGTGGTAGCCGTCATCGCGACGGTCACCGACGGCCAGGTAAAGGTTCAGCTTGCCCGGTACCCGCACGGTGACCGAACCGGTCGGGGACCACTCGGTCGCGGTATTGCCGTCGGATGCGGTCACGCCGATGAGACTATCGGGCTACGGCGGCTCCGAGGAGCCGTAGTACCCCGGGCTCCGGGCCGAGAATCCCTACCGATCAGGAGAACAGGGCCGAGAAGTCGGCGCTGATCGAGCTGAAGGCATTCATCAGGACCTCCACCTCGAACCCGCCGGCCATGGTGACCAACCCGGTGGTGGCCGCCATCGGCATCCCGATCGCCCCCACCAGGTCACCCGACATCAGCTCGTTGAAGAACAGGCTCGTGCCGTAGGCCGGCAGCGTGGTGATCAGCGAATTGATGATGTCGGCCGTCGGCAGCAGGGTCGCGTACAAGGTGGCCGCGGCACTGCTGAGGGTGTTGACCACATCCATCAGACTCGGCAGGCTGAAGTCCGCGGGGCCGCCGCTGTCCAGGCCGAACAGGTCAGTCGCGCTGCCAGACCCGATGTTCTGCAGGTCGGCGATGAAGTCGTTCCAACCCTGCTCGGCGCCGTTGGCCAGGGCGGTGAGTACGTCCATCGGGTTGACGTCGGGGAACAAACCGAACGGGGTGGAGATGTCCGCCGGGCCCTGATCCCAGCCGTGCTCGATGTTGCCGTAACCGAGGTTGATCAGCACCCGCAGCGCCGGCTGCACCAGGTCCGCGAACGCGTCGCCGAATGCGTTGCCGCGCAACAGCGCCAGCAACGGCAGGTCGTCGGTGGGGATCATGAAGTACTGGTTGCTGCCGGTGTAGTCACCGGAGGTGTCCAGCTCGATGGCCGTCGCAAGCTGGGCGTCGGTCAGTGTCGGGTAGGTGCCGTGGATGAACATGATGCCCAGGAAGGCGTTGATGTCGGCCAGGAAGTTCAGCGGGTACTTCGGGAAGTCCGCGAAGCCGTCGTATTCCTGGATGTAATTGACTGTCTCCCATGGCGTCTCAGACGGGGCACCCCCGCTGAACGTGACGCCGAGGGCGGGCAAGCTCAGCGGAACCCCGGGAACGTCGAAACGGGCCAGCAGGCCGCCGTTGGGGTTGGCCGGGCTGCCCAGCGTCACGAAGGAAAGCTCGTCGGAGGTCGGGCGCTCGTCCTCGGGCAGCGCCAGCAGCTGGTCCATCACCAGCCCGTTGATCACACCACTCTGCGAATACCCCAGTACGACAAGGTCATTGCCCTTGCCAACCTCTTCCATGATCTTCTGGTACAAGATGGTGGAACCCTGGGCCAGCGAGGTGTCCAACGGCAGCGTCTTCACACCGGTCAGCGGGTAGAGACCCTCCGGGGTGAACAACGGGTTGGTGGCGTCCACATGGAAAGTGGGCTGACCCTCGAACTTCGGGGTCGCAGGCGAGATGAACCGATCGGTCAGGGCGGCCAGGTACTGCGGCGGCGGGATCGGCAGCCCACTGCCGCCCATGATCCACGACTCGGTGTCCAGCAGAGTGGTCTCGGCGACCACCGTCTTGGCGGTCGCGGCCAGCGCCGGCGACACCACGGGAGCGACGCCCAATGCCGCAATGGCGGCCAGGGTCAGAGGCACCGCGCCGATAGAACTCAGGTTGCGATGGGACAGAGTTGTCATGGCGGCCTCCCGGGGTGACGTTATGGGGACGATTATCACCTCGCACCAGCGAAATGTCATCGATTTATAGCGATTCGATCATGTTACTCTCAGTTTTCTGCGAGGTAGCTGTGCGCGCCCTAATCTGAGGTCATGAACGGAGCCGACGTCGACTACGGCGGCTACCTGATCGAGCGCGAGATCGGCCGCGGCGGGCACGCCGGGGTCTATTTGGCCCACCACCGGGACGACCCCGGCCAAGCCGTGGCATTGAAGGTCCTCGACGAGTCGCACCGCTCCCCCGCCGAGCAGGGCCGGCTGGACCGCGAGTTCGCGTTCGCGAGCGCCCTCAAGCACCCCCACATCGTCGCGGTGTACCGGCACGGGCCGTTCTGGTTGGCAATGCAGTATGTCGACGGCGGCAAGGCGACCGGCCTGCGCACGCTGCAGGACCGCCTGGCCGCGCTGACCCAGATCGCCGGTGCGCTCGACTACGCGCATCGTCGCGGCATCGTGCACAGTGACGTCAAGCCCGCCAACATCCTGATCCATGCCGACTTCGGCCGGGGCGGGGCGGTACTGATCGATTTCGGGGCGGCCCACGCCGTCGTCGAAGACGTGTGGCACCGGGCCCGGAGTTCCGAAAACCCCGAGGTCTCGTTGCCCTACACCGCGCCGGAGATCCTGCAGGGCAAGGCCCCGTCGGCGGCCACCGACGAATACGCTCTGGCCTGCACAGCGGTCGAACTGCTCACCGGAGCGCCGCCCTTCCCCGCTCAGTGCGCAGCCGATCTGGCCGATGCGCACCTGCGGCTACTACCGCCGCCCCTGTCCGACACGCTCGGTCCGGCGGCGCGAGCCGCCGACGTGGTGGTGCAGCGCGCGCTGGCGAAGTTTCCGGCGCGCCGCTACGAGTCCTGCGCCGACTTCGTCGAGGAGTTGTCCCGCGCACTGCTGTCGCATGCAGGGCCGCCCAAGCCTGTCGAGACCTGAAGCAGGCGCACGAAATCGTCGATCGCCAGTGTCTCGCCGCGACTCATCGGATCGATGCCCGCAGCCTCCAACAGCTCGGCGGACCGCGCTCCCGATCCTGCCCAGTCGGCGAATGCGTTGCGAATAGTCTTGCGGCGCTGGGCAAACGCGACGTCGATCAGGGTGAAGACCTGTCGACGAAATGCATCATCGACCGGCCACGGCGCGGCGTCGTACCGGTCGATACGCACCAGTCCGGAATTCACCCGCGGCACCGGCCAGAACACGCTGGGCGGCACCGTGCCGCAACGGCGCACCGCACCAAAGAACCTCGCCTTGGCGCTGGGCACCCCGTAGTCCTTGCCGCCCGGATCGGCGGCCAGTCGCTCGGCCACCTCCAACTGCACCATGACCGTCACAGTGCGGATGGAGTCGAACTCCGACAGCAGGTGCAGCAACGCCGGAACCGCCACGTTATAGGGCAGATTCGCCACCACCGCCGTGGGCGCGGTCGACACCTGGTCGCGACGCAGGGTCAAGACATCGGCGCCGAGTACCTCGAGCCGGGCCGCGTCAGCGGGTGCGTGTTCGGCGATGGTCTGCGGTAATCGGGCGGCCAGCACCGGATCCTTCTCGACGGCGATCACCGTCGGGCCGTGTTCGAGCAACGCCAGGGTCAACGAGCCCAGTCCAGGACCGACCTCGAGGACATGGTCGTCGGCGGTGATACCGGCGCCGTCCACAATCCGGCGCACAGTGTTTGCGTCGTGGACGAAGTTCTGCCCCAGCGATTTCCGGGGCCGCAGGTCGAGTTCGTTTGCCAGGGCCCTGATGTCACCGGCCCCGAGTAGCCCGATGGTCAGCGCCTCCCGCTGCACACTGGCCAGGCGCCCCAGCCTTGGCGTGCCTGGGTGACCTCCGCGATCGCGATCTGCTCTTCGCGGGTAGCCATATCTGCGCGCGGCGCGTACTTCAGACCGCCGTTGGCCACCCACGTGCCGTAGTCGAACTGCACGCCGCCGTAGAAGCCGTTGCCGGTGTTGATCGCCCAGTTTCCGTGCGACTCACAGTTGGCGATGCGGTCCCAGGCCGCTCCGTACACCGACGGCGGAACCTCGGTGCCGGGCTTGGCGCCGACCCGCAGTACCGAGTCGCGGGCCGGGTCCACCACTGCGTTGGCGACCGGCAGGCGGCCGGTCTCGGCGCCGTTGACGGTCGCCACCGAGTAGGTCACGTCCTGGGTGCCCGGGGTGCCCGGGTCCTCGACGACCTGCCGGCTGACATTCATGGTCGGGTCTTCGATGCGACGGGCCGGTGGGGGCAGCGGCACCCGCTCGGTGACCTGCTTGACCCGAATCCGCGTCACCTGGATCGCCATGCCCTCGGTGACCGGGGTCGATGCCGCCGGGATGACCTTGTCGGCCTGCTCCAGCGGGGCGCCGTCGGCGGCCAGCAGTTCGGCGACATTGGGCGCGGCCAGGTGCACGGTGCGCACCACTCCGCCGTCGTCGATCGTGACGGTCTTGGCGCTGACGACCGGCAGCGCCATACCGGCCAGCGGGACGCGGCTGCCGCGCGACGCTGCAGCGGGGGCGGTGTCGGTCATCGAGAGCTGGGCCAGCGCCTCGTCCACCGAGAGCGCCGTCGTCCACACCTGCTGAGGCTCGCGCCCGTCCAGCGACACCTGCAGGGGCCGGCCGCGACGGACCATGATCGTGTCGGAATCGTGCACGTGCGCGTTGCGGGCGGGACTCACATCGTCGCGCTCGCCGAGGTCGAAACCGTTCTCGGAGACGACGTCGATCACCCGCGACCGCATGGTGGTGACGGTGATCGGGGTTCCGTCAACGTCCAGCGTCACGGTCTTGGCACTGGCGACCGCGAAGCCGCCGGCAAAGGTCAGCACCAGCAACAAAGCGCCGACCAGAAGCCGCAGCATCGGCGATGGCGCCTGATGCAGCCTGGTCAAAGCGTTCAAGTCAGAAAACCTCACGACGTCGAAGACACAGCAAAGGGGCAGCGGCTCTGCCCCCCAGGTTCGATAACGGAACGGTAACGAACCTGACACGCGGTCGGCAACCAAATGTGACCTGCTCGACCTTCAGCCCAGCCCATACACCCGCCGGGCGTTGCGATTCGTGACCTGCGCCAGCTCGACTGCCGATCTGCCCAACAGCTCAGCCAGCGCTCTGACAGTGTATGGCAGACAATAGGGCTCGTTCGGTGAACCGCGGTACGGATGCGGAGTCAAAAACGGCGCGTCGGTCTCCACCAGCAACTGCGTATCCGGAATCAATGCCGCTGCTTCCCGCAGGTCACGGGCGTTTTTGAAGCTGACCGTGCCGGACAGACTCAATATCCAGCCGGCGTCGATGCAGGTGTGAGCCATCTCCGGGCCCGACGAGAAACAGTGGAAGATCACCGTCTCGGGGGCGCCTTCGGCGCGCAGCACATCGAGCACAGCGGTGTCGGCGTCGCGGTTGTGGATCATCAGCGGTTTGCCCGTGCGTTTGGCCAGGTCGATGTGCCAGGCGAAGGCCTCGCGCTGGGTCTGCGGGTCCGCGCAGCCCTCTAAGCGCCCGGGCCAATACAGGTCCATGCCGGTCTCCCCGACCGCCACCACCCGCGGGTGGGCGACCAGCGCCTCGATCTCGGTGCGGGCCGCCTCGGTCAGGGTGCCTGCCCGGGTCGGATGCAGCGCGACCGCCGCATAGACCCGATCGTCGGCGTCGGCGGCCTGGGTCACCCAGCGAGCCGACGCCAGGTCGTCGGCCACGGTCACCGCCGCCTGCACCCCGACCGCGGCGGCCCGGTCCATGATCGCTCGCACCGACGCGGCGTCGGAGCCCCCGCACGCGTCGAGGTGGGTGTGGGCGTCGACCAGCGGACTGAGCTCCTGCGGTGCGGGCGGCGGAGTTTTGGCTGATCGTTTCGAGCTCACCCGCACACAATAGGGTGAACGGTGATGAAGCCTTTCTACGTCACCACCGCGATCACCTACCCCAACGGTGACCCGCACATCGGCCACGCCTACGAGTACATCGCCACCGACGCGATCGCCCGGTTCCACCGGCTCGACGGGTTCGACGTGCGGTACCTGACCGGCACCGACGAGCACGGGCTGAAGATGGCCGAGACCGCCGCCGCCGAGGGCATCCCGACCGCGGATCTGGCGCGGCGCAACTCCGATGTGTTCCAGCGGCTGCAGGAGAAGCTCAACATCTCCTTCGACCGGTTCATCCGCACCACCGACGCCGATCACCTGGAGGCGTCCAAAGCCATCTGGCAGCGCATGGTCGACGCCGGCGACATCTACCTCGACGCCTACTCAGGCTGGTACTCGGTGCGCGACGAGCGGTTCTTCACCGAGGGCGAGACCCGGCTCACTGAGGGCGGTGCACGAGTCGCGAACGAGACCGGGGCGCCGGTCACCTGGACCGAGGAGCAGACCTTCTTCTTCCGGCTCTCGGCCTATGCCGACCGGCTGCTGGCGCACTACGAGGCGAATCCGGACTTCATCGCCCCCGACGTGCGCCGCAACGAGGTGGTCAGCTTCGTTTCCGGCGGGCTGCGGGACCTGTCGATCTCGCGCACCTCGTTCGACTGGGGCGTGCCGGTGCCCGGACACCCCGACCACGTCATGTACGTCTGGGTGGACGCGCTGACCAACTACCTGACCGGGGTCGGCTACCCCGACACCGACTCGGAATCGTTCCGCCGATACTGGCCCGCCGATCTGCACATGATCGGCAAGGACATCATCCGGTTCCACACGGTGTACTGGCCCGCTTTCCTGATGTCGGCCGGAATCGAGCTGCCGCGCAGAGTGTTCGCGCACGGCTTCCTGCTCAACAGCGGCGAGAAGATGAGCAAGTCGGTGGGCAACGTGATCGACCCGGTCGAGTTCGTCGACAAGTACGGCGTGGATCAGGTGCGCTTCTTCCTGCTGCGCGAGATCCCGTTCGGCCAGGACGGCAGCATCTCCGACGAGGCGATGATCGGCCGGGTCAACGCCGATTTGGCCAACGAGCTGGGCAACCTGGCGCAGCGCTCGCTGTCGATGGTGGCCAAGAACCTCGACGGGGTGGTGCCCGAGCCGACCGCCCAGGCCGCCGACGGCGAGGAACTGCTGGCACAGGCCGATGCGCTGCTGGAGAAGATGCGGTCGGCGTTCGGCACGCAGTCCATGCACCTGGGCCTGGAGGCGATCTGGCAGATGCTGGGCGCCGCCAACCGGTACTTCTCGGCCAACGAGCCGTGGAAGCTGGCCAAGAGCGAGTCCGCGGCCGATCAGGCCCGCTTCGGCACCGTTCTGTACACCACGCTGGAGGCGGTCCGGATCGCCGCGCTACTGGTGCAACCGGTGATGCCCGAATCGGCAGGCAAACTGCTGGACCTGCTGGGCCAGACCAGCGAGCAGCGGATGTTCACCGCCATGCCCGAGCGCCTGACGCCGGGCCTGACGCTGCCGGCGCCGTCCGGGGTGTTTCCGCGCTATCAACCCTGAGCGCGAAGACGCGCCAGTGATCTGGGCCACAAGCTGTCACATCTGACGGGCGCGCGGTGTCTTGAGGGCATAACCCCTTAGGAGACAGGAGCACCTCATGACCCGCATCCAAGTCGTCATCATCGGCGGCGGCTACGCCGGCACCCTGGCCGCCAACCGGCTGCGCCAGCACCCGGACGTCGACATCACCCTGGTCAACCCGCGCCCGGCATTCGTCGAGCGGATCCGGTTGCACCAGTACGTCGCCGGCACCGGGACGGCCACCATCGACTACCCAGAGCTGCTCGGCGACGGAGTCCGGCTGCTGGTCGACTCGGCTACCCGGATCGACGCCGCCGACCGGCGCATCCAGCTGGCATCGGGCACCGTCCTGCGCTACGACTTCCTCATCTACGCGGTGGGCAGCACCGGGGCGATCACCCCGGCGGTTCCCGGTGCCGCCGAATTCGCCTACTCGATCAGCGAATTGGAGCATGCGACCCGGCTGCTGGCCCGCCTCACCGCGGTGGCGCCGGATGCCCCGGTGACCGTGGTGGGCGGTGGACTGACCGGAATCGAAGCGGCCTCCGAACTGGCCGGCCAAGGTCGGCCGGTGACCCTGGTCTGCGGCGAGATGCTCGGACCGTCACTGCACGCGGCGGGCCGGCGATCGGTGGCCAAGGCACTGCGCAAGCTGGGTGTCGACGTGCGCGAGGCGGTCGTCGCCGAAGTGCGCGCCGACGCTCTGGTGCTGCGTGATGGCACCGTGCTGCCCAGCGCGGTGACGGTCTGGACGGCGGGCTTCGGCGTGCCGGACCTGGCCGCGGCCAGTGGACTGGCCACCGACGCGTTGGGACGGCTGCTCACCGACGAAACCCTGACCAGTGTCGACAACCCGTGGATCATGGCGGCCGGGGATGCCGTCGCCCCCTCGGGCCAGCCGCTGCGGATGAGCTGCCAGGCCGCCCTGCCGCTGGGCGCCCAGGCCGCCAACACCGTGTTGGCTCGCATCGCCGGCACCTCACCGGTCGCAGTGGACCAGGCGTTCGCCGCCCAGTGCATCAGTGTGGGGCGCGATGCGGCGACCGTGCAGTTGTCGCGCCGCGACGACACTCCGATCAAGGCGTTCGTCGGCGGCCGGCTTGGCGCCGTGGTCAAGGAGTCGATCTGCAAGTACACGGTGAAGTGGATTCGGGGCGAGGCGGCCAAGCCGGGCTCGTACCGTTGGATGAAGGCCGGCGCCCGGGCGGCCCAGGTCGCACAGGGCCAATCGGAACGGGGGGCTGCGGTGTGAGAAGCGAACACGCCGAACGGTTCACCGAGCTCCGGCCGCTGCTGTTCACGATCGCCTACGAGATCCTGGGCTCGGCAACCGAATCCGACGACGTCTTGCAAGACAGCTACCTGCGCTGGGCCGAGGTGGACCTGGCCGAGGTCCGCGACGTCAAGGCTTACCTGGCCAGCCTGGTCACCCGACAGGCACTCAACGCACTGCGGGCCGGCGCTCGACGCCGCGAGGAGTACGTCGGACCGTGGCTGCCCGAGCCGCTGCTGCTCACCGAGCACGATCCCTCGGCCGATGTCGTACTGGCCGAATCGGTCTCGATGGCCATGCTGGTGGTGCTGGAGACGCTGCGTCCCGAGGAGCGCGCGGTGTTCGTGCTGCGCGAAGTGTTCGGTTTCGACTACGACGAGATCGCGGCCGCGGTCGGCAAATCCGCGGCCGCGGCCCGTCAGGTCGCGCACCGGGCCCGCAACCACGTGCAGGCCCGGCGCCCGCGCTACGCCCCGATAGACCCGGAGGAGAGCGCGCGGGTGACCGCGGAGTTCATGACCGCGGCGGCGGGCGGCGACATCACCACCGTGCTGTCGATGCTGGCACCCGACGTGGTGTGGACCGCCGACAGCGGCGGCAAGGCCAGCGCGGCGCGGCGGCCCATCGTCGGCGCCGACAAGGTCGCCCGCACGGTCATCGGGCTGCTGCAGCAGGGAGCGCGCATGCCCGACGTCCGGGTGGACATCGGTGTCTGCAACTCCGCACCCGCGGTGCTGCTCTACAGCAGCGACCGCCTGGAGGGCGTGTTCACCTTCGAGATCGTCGACGGGCTGATCACGAACTTCTACGCGATGCGCAACCCGGACAAGCTGGCGGCGTTGGCGGCCGCCCGCGAGATCACCCGAGGCGCGGACGTCTGACAAGCTAGTGCCGTGCGGATCGAGCGGCTCGGCGATTTGGGAGCGGCACCGGAGGTGCTGCGTCGGGTCGGCGTTGCCACCGACCGGCATGGGCTGCCGTCGCCGGCCGCTTTGACCGGCGAGTGGTTCGGGTCGCCAGCGGTGATCGCGCCCAGCGTGGCCGTCGAGCCGGTCCGCCCCGGCGAGGTGTTTGACGTGCCGAATGGGCCCGCCCCTGGTGCGCAGTCCGGCGTGGTGGGTGGCGGCTGGATCGGCTATCTGTCCTACCCCGATGCCGGCGCCGACGGCCTGGGGCCTCGCATCCCGGAGGCTGCCGGCGGCTGGACCGACTGCGTGCTGCGTCAGGACGAAGCGGGACAGTGGTGGTTCGAAAGCCTGTCCGGCGCGGCCATGCCGAGCTGGCTGGCCGAGGCGCTGACGATTCCCGCCCCGGCCCGCGGATGCCGCATCTACTGGGAGACCCCGGACCGTCAAGCGCACCGTTCCGGAGTGCTGGCCTGCCTCGAGGCCATCCGGTCCGGCGAGGTGTATCAGGCCTGCGTGTGCACCCGGTTTACCGGAACCGTCACCGGAGCCCCGCTGGACTTCTTCGCCGACGCGGTGGCGCGCACCGGCCCGGCCCGTGCCGCCTACGTGGCGGGCGGCTGGGGCGCGGTGGCCTCGCTGTCACCGGAGCTGTTCCTGCGCCGTCGCGGTCAGGTGGTGGACTCCAGCCCGATCAAAGGCACCCTGCCGCTGTATGCCCGCCCGTCGGCGCTGCGTGCGTCGACCAAGGACGTCGCGGAGAACATCATGATCGTGGACCTGGTCCGCAACGACCTGGGCCGCGTGGCGATCACCGGCACGGTCACCGTGCCCGAACTCTTGGCGGTGCGGCCCGCCCCGGGTGTGTGGCATCTGGTGTCCACAGTCTCGGCCCGAGTGCCCGAGCAGCTGGCCATGGCGGAGTTGCTAGATGCCACCTTCCCGCCCGCGTCGGTGACAGGAACCCCCAAACACCGTGCCCGCCAATTACTTTCGCAGTGGGAATCGTCGCGGCGCGGCACCTACTGCGGCACGGTGGGGTTGGCGTCACCGATGGCCGGCTGCGAACTCAACGTCGCGATCCGCACCGTAGAGTTCGACGCCACCGGCGGCGCGGTGCTGGGGGTCGGCGGCGGGATCACCGCGGACTCCGACGTCGACGCCGAGTGGCAGGAGTGTCTGCACAAGGCCGCTCCGATCGTCGCCGATGGTCATTCCCGGGAACGCAGCACCGCGTCGTAAAGCTCGCGTCGCGACACCGCGGCGGGCACGTCGGCGATCACCTGCGCGCAGGCGTCCTTGACCCGCATGCCCTCGCCCGCCAGCCTGTTCACCTCGGCCACCAACGTCGCCAGGTCGGCACGCGGGATCGCCCCCGCCAATACCACGGTGATCTCCCCCAGCACGCCGTCGACGGCCCAGTCGGCCAGCTCGGCCAGCGTCCCACGCAGCACCTCTTCGTGGGTCTTGGTCAGCTCCCGGCAGACCACCGCGCGACGGTCCCCGCCGAGTTCGTCGACCGCGTCACGCAGGCAGTCGGCCAACCGCCGCCGCGACTCGAAGAACACGCACGTACGCCGTTCGTCGGCCAGCGAGGCAAGCCACGCCCGTCTCGCCGCCTGCTTGCGGGGCGCGAAGCCCTCGAAGCAGAACCGTTCCGAGGCCAGCCCGGACAGTGCCAGGGCGGTCGTCACCGCCGACGGCCCGGGCAGGCAGGTCACCGCCAGCCCGGCCTCGGCGCAGGCGGACACCAGGCGGTGGCCCGGGTCGCTGATCAGCGGCATCCCGGCGTCGCTGACCACCAGCACGGTGGCCCCGGCCTCGATCTCGGCAAGCAGCGTCGGCACCCGCGTCGCCTCGTTGGCGTCGAACAGACTGACCACCCGGCCGGCGATCTGCACATCGAGGGACTTGGCCAGCGTCCGCACCCGTCGGGTGTCCTCGGCGGCCACTATGTCGGCGGTGCTCAGCGCTTCGACCAGCCGCGACGACGCGTCACCGGGCTGGCCCAACGGGGTGGCACCCAGCAGCAATCGACCATCGGGCATGGCGCACAGCCTACGATCGTCGGAATGAGCGCTCCGACCGCTACCAGGCTCGCGGCCGCGCCGGAGCGCACTGCTCCGGTGATCAGCCCGGGGCTGCTGGTGCCGGTCGCCGATTTCGGCCCGACCGACCGAGTCCGGGGCTGGGCCGTCACCGCGGCGGTGACGCTGCTGGCCGCGGTGACCCGTTTTTCGAACCTGTACACCCCGACCGACGCCGGCACGCCGATCTTCGACGAGAAGCACTACGCGCCACAGGCCTGGCAGATGCTGCACAACCACGGCGTCGAGGACAATCCCGGCTACGGCCTGGTGGTGCACCCGCCGGTGGGCAAGCAGCTGATCGCTTTCGGTGAGGCGCTGTTCGGCTACAACGGGCTGGGCTGGCGGTTCACCAGCGCGCTGCTCGGCGTGCTGGCGATCGCGCTGCTGGTGCGGATCGTGCGGCGCATGACCCGCTCGACGCTGGCCGGCGGGATCGCCGGGCTGCTGCTGGTGGGCGACGGGGTCAGTTTCGTCGCGGCGCGCACGGCGCTGTTGGACGGCTTCCTGACGTTTTTCGTGGTGGCCGCGTTCGGGGCATTGATCGTCGATCGCGACCAGGTGCGAATGCGCATGCACACCGTGCTGACCGACGGGCGCTGCGGCGCGACCCCCTGGGGCCCTCGCCTGGGCGTGCGTTGGTGGCGTTTCGGCGCCGGGGTGCTGCTCGGCTTGGCGTGCGCCACCAAGTGGTCCGGCCTGTACTTCGTGGTGTTCTTCGGCGCGATGTCGCTGGCATTCGACGTGGCCGCCCGCCGGCAGTACCGGGTGCGCCGGCCGTGGTTGGGGACGCTGCGCCGCGACGTCGTCCCCACCGTGTACGCGATGGTGCTCATCCCGTTCGGCGTGTACCTGGCGTCGTATGCTCCGTGGTTCGCTTCCGAGACCGGCGTGGACCGCCACGAGGTCGGCCAGTCGATCGGATTCGAGAGTCGTTTCCCGATTCCCGACGCGCTGCGCTCGTTGTGGCACTACACCTATCAGGCGTATCACTTCCATGCCGGACTGACGAATGCCGCCGGAAATCACCACCCGTGGGAGTCCAAGCCGTGGACGTGGCCGATGTCGCTGCGCCCAGTGCTCTACGCGATCGACCAGCACGACGTTCCCGGCTGCGGAGCACAGTCCTGCGTCAAGGCGGTGATGCTGGTGGGCACGCCGGCGATGTGGTGGCTGGCCGTGCCGGTGCTGGGCTACGCGTTGTGGCGCAGCCTGGTGCGCCACGACTGGCGCTACGCCGCGGCGCTGGTGGGCTACTGCGCGGGCTGGCTGCCGTGGTTCGCCGACATCGGGCGGCAGATGTACTTCTTCTACGCGGTGCCGATGGCTCCGTTCTTGGCGATGCTGCTTGCCCTGATCTGTGTCGACATCATCAACGACGGCAGAACCCGTACCGAGGAGCGCTGGGCGCTCGGGCTGCTTGCGGTGGCAAGCTACGTGGCGCTGGTGCTGACCAACTTCGCCTGGCTGTATCCGATTCTGACCGGGGTGCCGATCTCCCCCGCGACCTGGAACATGGAGATCTGGCTGCCCAGCTGGTCGTAGCGCCATTGGCCAGTGCCCGGTCCTCGAGATTGCGCCCAGGGCTGCTGGCGGAGCTTATCCACAGCCGTATGCGCAATCTCGACGCGCGGGCCCCTAAATGTCGGTGCCGCACATCAACATCGACCCATGTTCGAGGTATTCAAGGGAACCGAGGCGCTCGCCGGCGGCCTCACTCGCGGCACCTTGCGGTGGAACTACTCCGCGCTCTTTCCCGACGTCTACCTGCCAAAGGAAGTGCAACCGACCTTGCGCGCCAATACCGTCGGCGCCTGGCTGTGGTCGGGGCGCAAGGGCGTGATCGCGGGCCGTGCCGCGGCGGCACTGCACGGCGCCCGATGGGTCGACGCGACTACGCCGATCGAGATGATCTGGCGCAACGGACGGCCACCGACGGGAATCATCGTGCGCAACGAGCGCATCGACGCCGACGAGCTGGTCGACATCGACGGGATGCTGGTGACCGGCCCGGCGCGTACCGCTCTGGACCTCGGCCGGCATCTACCCCGTGACCTGGCCGTGCGGCACCTCGATTCGTTGAGCCGTGCCACCGGCGTGGGTGCCCGCGAAGCCCTGCTGTTGGCCAAACGTCGCTCGGGGGCTCGAGGACTGCGCCGATCGAAAGTCGCGCTCGAACTGATGGACAGCGGTGCCGAGTCACCGAAGGAGAGCTGGTTGCGGATGGTGCTGATCGACGGTGGGCTCACCCCGCCGGTTACCCAGATACGTGTCGGCGACGGCGCCTGTGTGGCTTACCTGGACATGGGATGGCGGGACGCGATGGTTGCCGTCGAATACGACGGAGAGCACCATCGAACCGACCGGCGGCAGTATGCGAAAGACGTCCGCCGTGGCGAGATGATTCGAGACCTCGGATGGTGGGTGATCAGGGTGATCAAGGAGGACCACCCTGCTGTCGTCGTCGCGCGCGCTCGTGAGGCCCTTGCGCGACGGTCGAACTTGAGATTGCCGCCAGGGCTGTGATCGCCGCCCGGACCGGCACAACCCTCACGGCAATCTCGACGAATCGAACGGATGTGCGATAAACTGCGGCCGTGGCGATACCGGTACAGGAGTCGCTGTTCGACCTCAGCGAACGCCGACAGCTCGGTGAGGGCGCCTGGCTCGACGTTCGGCCGGGCTGGCTCTCGGAGGAAAGCAGCGAACTGGTCAGCGAGCTGCAGTCGGTCATTCCCTGGCGGGCCGAACGCCGCCGGATGTATGACCGGGTGCTCGACGTCCCCAGACTGGTGAGCTTCCACGACCTGGCGACCGGAGCGGCGCCGCACCCGGCGATCGCCAAGCTGCGCCGCCGGCTCAACGACATCTACGCCGGGGAGCTCGGCGAGCCGTTCACCACGGTCGGGTTGTGCCTGTACCGCCACGGGGGCGACAGCGTGGCCTGGCACGGAGACACCATCGGCCGCGGCGCCAGGCAGGACACCATGGTCGCGATTGTCAGCGTCGGCGCCACCCGCACACTGGCCCTGCGCCCGCGCGGGGGCGGCGCGGCCCTGCGTTTGGCACAACACCACGGCGACCTGGTGGTGATGGGCGGCTCGTGTCAGCGGACGTGGGAGCACTCAATTCCCAAGACGGCGACACCCACCGGCCCGCGGATCAGCATTCAATTCCGCCCGCGCGGCGTGCGCTAGCCGAACGCGCTAGTTCCGGATCGCGTCGACCGCGGCCACCAACAGCTCGCGGGCCCGGGCGGTGTCGACTGGCGTGATGGGCTTGCCCGGCTGCACCAGCGGGTTCGCGGTGACCAGCACCTGGTAGGGCCCGAAGTAGGCCGAGTAGTTGTACAGCTCACCGATGCGGGACTTGCCACCGGCGACGGCCTCGATCAGCCGGTGCACGCCCAGGGTCTTGACCCCGTCAATGTGCGGCACGTCGACGGTTTCGATCAGGCCGCGCATCTGGGGACCGGAGAAGCCGATCCGCCGGCAGGTGCGGCCCGGCTCACTGACCGGAACCGGTTCGGAGGTCTCCAGGGCGATGGTGATGAACCGGTTGCCCTGGCCCTCGGCGGCGACGGCAGCCATGTTGCCTTGCACACCCTGCGGCAGCTGCTGGCTGATGGCGAACTTCGAGCAGTCGGCCGGATCGAAGGTCAGCCCCGGCGGCAGCGCGGTGCCAGCCAGGAGTTTCGGGTCGATTCCGGTGCGCGGAATGCCCTTGACCTCGTATTCCGGGCCGAAGGACGACTTGAGGTCGACCACCTTGTCGATGTCGGCGGACACCTCAGCGGGGCTGGAGCTGCAAGCGGCAAGCAGGCAGACACAGCCGAGGGCCAGTACCGCACGAAGGGTCAACATCGCAGCCAATTTACCCAACGCGACCTGGGCCGTTGGCAGCGGTTACCCCACGGCTTGGATCGCTTGGCGGCCAACCTCTTTGATCTGATCGGCGGTCGCCCGGTCGAACGGCAGCTGGTCCTCGCCGGGCACGTCGAGCACGGTGGTGACGACGCCCGGGTCGTCACGCTCCCAGTAGGCGCCCAGATGATCGAGGATGGCGCGCATGGGCGCGTTCTCCGAGAGCACTCGCGCGGTGAACTTCTCGATGCCTTCGAGCCGGGCGATCACGGCCACCGCGCCCATTAGATAGGTACCGATGCCGCGGCCCTGGTAGCTGTCGCCGACGATGAACGCGATCTCGGCGAAGGTCGGGTTTTCGGGATCGCGGACGAATCGCCCGTCGGCGACGAACGAGCCATCGAGCTCAGTGATCACCCACACGAAGTGGTCGACGTAGTCGACCTCGAACAGGTAGTGCATCAGCGCCGGGTTCGGAGTCCGGGTGGTCTGGAACCGCCGGTAGAGCGTCTCGCCGGAGAATTCGACATGGCCGGTGACGGTTCGCGCGCTGTCGCCGGGCAGCACCGGCCGCAGCAGCAGTTCGGTGCCGTCGCGGGCCCGGATCGGCACGGCGGTGAGGTAGGCGGCCAGGCGCTGGCGCGCGATGCGCACCAGCCGTCCCATGACCTCGGGGACATGCACCATCTGGTTAAACGCCTGCTCGTCACCGATCCAGCCGGTCAGCGGCGTCGAGGTGGTGACGGTTGCCGTTCGCAGGCCCTTGCGCAGCAGTGCGATCTCGCCGACCACCATGCCCGCAGTCACCTCGTTGACTACCACGGCGCCGTCGTCGCCGATATGCTTGACCTGGGCTGATCCCGATGAGATCAGGAGGAACGACAGCGCTTGCTCGCCTTGCCGCATCAGCTCAGCGCCGGCGGGAGCCTGCAGGGGGCGCAATCCGGCGGCCAGCGGCGCCAGATCAGCCGCGGAACACCCGGCGAAGATCTCCATCTCGGCGAGGTCCACGGCGGGTATAGCTCCATCGGGTGCTGCGGTAATCGGGTCCCACCGCGACATCACCATTGAAGTGCTCCGCCCCTAGTCCGCCAACCAAGGTTAACCGGTGCCCCGCGAATGTTAATGATTTAACAATGACGTAACGGCCAGGATTCGGCGTTAGCGATTCCGGCCGCTAGCCTGTGGCCGCTGACTGCGACACGCGAGGAAGAGATCATCCAATATGACCGAACTGAATCCGAAGCTGCACGACATCTACGACGAGGTGCTCCGGCGCAATCCCGGTGAGGCCGAATTCCATCAGGCCGTTTTCGAGGTGCTCAGCAGCCTCGGCCCGGTGGTGACCAAGCACCCCGAGTACGTGGACCGCGCCGTCATCCGACGGATGTGCGAGCCCGAGCGCCAGATCATCTTCCGGGTGCCGTGGCTCGACGACAACGGCGACGTGCAGATCAACCGGGGTTTCCGGGTGGAATTCAACTCGGCCCTGGGCCCCTTCAAGGGCGGCCTGCGTTTCCACCCCTCGGTGTACCTGGGGATCATCAAGTTCCTGGGCTTCGAGCAGATCTTCAAGAACTCCCTGACCGGTCTGCCCATCGGCGGCGGTAAGGGCGGGTCGGACTTCGACCCCAAGGGCCGCTCCGACAACGAGATCATGCGGTTCTGCCAGTCCTTCATGACCGAGCTCTACCGCCACCTTGGCGAGTACACCGACGTCCCGGCCGGTGACATCGGCGTGGGCGGCCGTGAGATCGGTTACCTGTTCGGCCAGTACAAGCGCATCACCAACCGCTACGAGTCGGGTGTGCTGACCGGCAAGGGCCTGAGCTGGGGCGGGTCGCAGGTCCGCACCGAGGCGACCGGTTACGGCGCGGTGTTCTTCGCCGACGAGATCCTCAAGACCTCCAAGGACTCCTTCGAGGGCAAGCGGGCCGTGGTCTCCGGTTCGGGCAACGTGGCGATCTACGCCATCGAGAAGATCCACCAGCTCGGCGGCACCGTGGTGGCCGCTTCGGACTCCAGCGGCTACATCGTCGACGAGAAGGGCATCGACCTGGAGCTGCTCAAGGAGATCAAAGAGGTCAAGCGCGAGCGGATCGAGGCCTACGCCAAGGCCCGCGGCGGGGCGACGCAGTTCGTCAGCGACGGCTCCATTTGGGACGTGGCCTGCCAGATCGCGATCCCCTCGGCCACCCAGAACGAGCTGGACGGCAACCACGCCGCCACGCTGGCCAAGAACGGCTGCAAGATCGTCGCCGAGGGTGCCAACATGCCGTGCACCCCGGAGGCGGTCAAGCTGTTCGGCGAGGCCGGTGTGACCGTTGCCCCGGGCAAGGCGGCCAACGCCGGTGGTGTGGCCACCAGCGCGCTGGAGATGCAGCAGAACGCATCGCGGGACTCGTGGAGCTTCGAGTACACCGAGCAGCGCCTGGCCGCGATCATGCAGAGCATCCACCACCGCTGCCTGGTCACCGCCGACGAGTACGGCGCCCCCGGCAACTACGTGCTGGGCGCCAACATCGCCGGCTTCATCCAGGTCGCCGACGCGATGACGGCACTGGGCCTCATTTAGTTCCTGTTGACTCTGCGTCCATGGCGGGGTGCACTCGCACTTCTCCGCCATGGACGCAGAGTCAACGTGCTTTCGACCCCTGATCGCTTAGCATCGCCGGTATGAATCGGATTCTGGGTGCAGCCGTGTTCGTCGGGAGCGCCGCCATCGCCTTGCTCGGCAGCGCACCGGCGTACGCCGACGACGCCAGCTATCTCGCGGCACTCGACGCCAACGGCGTCTTCAAGTCCGGTCCGCCCAACGCACGACTGTCGGCCGGACACCGGTTCTGCAGCCAACTGCGCGCCGGCTCCACTCCCGACCAGGTCGTCAACGATTACGTGCGTCGGCCGTCATTCGGTGGACCGTCCATGGTCGACGATCTGACCGTCAACCTGCGCCCGGTGATCGACATCGCGCAGCACGAACTATGCCCTGACACCCTGCACTGATTCGCCGGCCTAGCCAGCCTTACCTTCAGCGGCGGCGACCAGCTTGCGCGTCAGCGTCCCGAGCACCACCCGCAGCACCAGCCAATAGGCCATACCCACGGCGCGCCAACGCGTCTCGTACCGGCCGCGCCAGATCACCTGGGTGCCGTCGCTGCCCTCGACGAACGTCACCTGCGCCTGATAATCGCGGATCGGACCATCGACGAGCATGGTGTAGCCGTGCCGGCCGGGCGGCTCGTGGATGGTGACCATCTCGCGGGTCGGCCGGTTACGCCGGCCGACGGCCCGGATTGCGCCCACGCCGCCATCGCCGGCCGGGCTCAGCGACTCCCAGGTCGAGTACGGGATCAACGGCGCGGCCCACTTCGACCAGCTGGCGCCGTCGGAGACGAGGCCGAACAAGGTCTGCGGCGCGGCGGAGGTGCGGCTCGAGATGACGCATTCGTAGCGGTGAACCATGGCCGACACAATAACAGAACGTTGTTCTATTATGTGGTGGTGTCAGCATCCCCTCCCCCGCCGTTCGCACGCGCCCGCAACGAGGCGCAGCGCCAGGACCGGTTGAGGCAACTCACCGCCGCCACCCGCGAGCTGCTGACCCACACCCGGGCCACCGCACTGACACTGGGCGACGTCGCCGCGGCGGCCGGACTGGCGAAGTCGGGCATCCTGCGCTACGCCGGGTCGCGCGAGGCGCTGCTGCTGCGGGTGATGCATGAGGAGCACCTGGCCTGGATCGAGGCACTGACCGGCGAACTGCCGCGCACCAGCCCAGCGACGGCCCTGGCTCACACGCTCGCGGCGCACCCCGTGCTGTGCGACCTCATCGCGGCGTCACCGGCACTGATCGCCAAGCTCAGCCCCGACGAGATGCGCGTCCTGGCGGCCCAGGCCAACGACGCACAAGGACGCCTCGGCGCAGCGCTGCGGCCCTCGCTGCCGCTCTCCGACGACCAGCTCAGCACCCTGACCGCGGCGGTACACGCCTTCACCGGCACCGCGTGGGCCTGGGCGTACCCGGATTCGACCAAGCCGATAGTCACCGACTTCGAGTCGACCGTCTTACGGCTGCTGAAGGTCTTCCTCGCCGGGTTGGAGTCGACGAGCTGACCGGTCAAGGATCTCGTCGATCAGCGGGATGTCGACGTCGCCGCCGGAGACCACCGCCGGCGCCCACAGCCCGGCGTCCAGGTCGTACTTCTCGGTGAGGAACCGCAGCCGGTAGGCCTGCTGGGCGCGTTCGAACGTCTGCTGCGCGATACGGGCGTTGAGGCCGCCGTTGACCACGGCTCCCAAGATCGGAACCGCCTGCGCCAGCTTGCGTTTGACCAACCGGAACCCCAGCGCGATGGAGACCTGGCTGATCACGTTGTCCGCCTGCTGCGGCTGCAGTTGGTGCCACGACTCCTGCTGAGTCAATCGCGACAGCGACGCCAACGCTGCGGCCTTCTCGGCGGAGTTTCCGGCGGTGGAATAGGCGATCACGCCCGAGGCGAACGCCTGCTCGTCGGGCTCGCGAACGTCGTAACCGTAATGCGCCGCAACCAATGCCACGATCCGGCCCATGCCCACCAGCACCGCGGTCACGTCCGCCACAACGGCCGAGGCCGCGACGGTCATGGTTGTGCCGCCGGTGACCGCGCTGGTCACCGCCGAACCCGTCACCGCCAGCGAGGACGCCGCACCTTCGGCAATGGCCAGGGCGACGTAGCGCTCCTTGCGGCGCGGGACCGAGCGGTCGCAGTGTTTCAGGTCGAGATTCTTGACCTGATCGTAGGACTGCACCGTGAGGCCCTCATCGGCGAACATCGCAAAGACGTTGGCCGGCTTGACCGAATTGAGCCCGCGCTCGACCAGCACGGTGTGCAGGGTTTCCAAGGCCTTGGTGGTGAGCTGGTCCACTTTTCCGATCGCCGCGGTGGCGCCCGGGACCTGCTCGACCCCCGAGCGGACTTGAGAGACCACGTCTTTGGCGCGATCGGCGATGCCCTGACTCAGGCCCTCGAGCCATCCGGGCGGTTCGACGCCGGTGGCCGCCTCCAACAGCGCGTCCCATTGCTTGCGCTCATAGGAAGACATGACCGGCCGACCAGACTGAGCCACGTGGAAATCCTACCGCGCACTACCGGTCGAGGAGTGGGCGAAGATCAAGGCCCATCGGCGAATCAAGCGGGATCTCGCCGGCTGCCACGACAGCCCGGGTCAGCGGTTGCAGCGCGCCGATGAGGTCCCGCCGTTCGATATCAGTGAGCGCCTCATACGCCGGGGCGGCCAGCCGGTCGGTTTGTTCTTCGATCTGCGCCTTGAGCCGGACGCCGTCCGTGGTGAGCCCCTCGGCGCCGGCAAGACCCTTGTCGCGCAGTGCGTTCGCCAGCCGGTTCCACTCGGCATCGGTGAAGTCGCGGGCGACGGTGTAGGTCTGGCGCGGTGCGCACGAGGCCAGGGCGTGGAACACATGAGATTCGCGACCCTCGATGCCGGCAGCCAGAAGTGCTGCGATATGGCCGTCACCGCGGTGCTCACGCAGCACGGTGGCCGCGTGCCACAGCCGCGCCAACGGCCGATCGGGCAACGGCAGCGCATGATTCGCGGCGCCCAGCACGCGGCCGGTGATGGGGACCGCCGATGCCGCCCGTGAGGCGAGTTCGGCGGCGCGGGCCACCTCCGGGCCGTCCGCCAAGTCCGCGAGGAGGCGCCGCAGCGCGGCAACGGCGCCCTTCTCCCGGGCCTCAAGGGCCGCTTCAGGGGGCGCGAAGTTCCACGCGGCGGGCAGTGCCTTGGCGACGCGTTCGAAGGAGAAGTTGTAGAACGCCGCGTGCACGACTTCGGCGCCGACCGGACCCAGCGGCGCGGCGCGGCCCGCGAAGTAGCCCATCCAGAATCCGCGATAGCCGGCGGCATCTAGTGCGGCCAAGGGTTCCGGCGAGAAGTAGACAACCGCATGCAGGGGCTCCAGCAGCCGCCAGGCGTCCCGAGCGCTAGACACGCTGACCGCCGGAATGTGGGGCGCGAACTGACATGAACATCGTCTTACCACTGCCCCGCCGTCGACGCCTCCGCCGCCGCGCGGTCTTCGAAATGACGTGTACGGAAAGTGACGGTACGGCGAACAACAGGTGAACGACTGTTTGCCTGGCCCGTCAGAGCGTGTGTTGTTGTAAGCCGAAATCTAAGGATTACGCCCCCATGTCCACTCATCTGATCACCAGTTCGATCATCGGCATCGTCACCTTCGGCGCGGTTGCCCTGACGGGCGCCTACCGGCCCCCGGTGGCCCGCGCCGACCTCCCTGCCAACTGCGATTCGCGCCCCTGGGGCTTTCTGGGCAGAGAAACCCGCGTCATCTGCGATTCGCCGATCCGGCCAGACGGCTACTGGACACGCGACCGGATCATCGGGATTCCCGCCCACTACGAAAACGCGACCAGTCACTGTTCTAACAGCAGGTACTACAGCAACTGCACGTACTACCCCGGCGGCTGGGTCTCCACCCGCATATCAAGCCAGGAGACCTACCAGGTCCGCGCCGACAACGTTCTCCCCGACGAGCCGGGACACATGCCTGACCCGGCGCCGCTGCCCCCTCCACCCGAGAATGCCGTGCCCCAGTTGACTCCGGGCCGCGACTGAGCAACCGCATCACTGGTATCGGCGCCCCAGGGTTGAGGATTGAGATATGCGACTTTTCGCCAATGCATCTGGAGGAACCGGAAAGTGAACTAGCGTCCGGTCGGTGGGCATCGACATCGATGAGTCTGGCAACCCCCAAGCCACGGAGGTAGCAATCGCGAATGGTGCCGCGCCAGCCCTAAGGCGCCGAAGGCTCCTACTGATCATCTCGATCTCTGTGGTCGTCTGCGTAGTCATCGTCGTTGCCATTGCCCTCGCAACGGGCCAAGATGCATCGACCAAGCAGTCCACCCTCACATCGAGCTATCCCAGTTCATCGCAATCCCCGCAGAAGAAGCTCAGCAACCTGCCCGTCAAGGGCCGTGCCCCAAAAACCAATTACGACCGCGCACTCTTCGGATCTCCCTGGTCCGACGACGTCACGGTGGAGGGCGGCCACAACGGCTGCGACACCCGCAATGACATCTTGCGGCGCGACCTTAGCGGCGCAGGCTACCAACCGGGCAATTCCTGCATCGTCCTCTCCGGCGTCCTTAACGACCCCTATACCGGCGAAGCCGTCCTGTACCAACACGAGCCCGAAGAGTTGAGCCCCATCCAGATCGACCACATCGTGCCGCTTTTGGATGCCTGGCAGAAGGGTGCCCAAGGCTGGGACGAGTTGACCCGCCGGAACTTCGCTAACGATCCCATCAACCTGCAAGCCACCACAGCGGCGGTGAATCAGGAAAAGGGTTCCGGTGACGCCGCCACCTGGCTACCAGACAACAAGTCCTACCGCTGCACCTACGCGGCACGGATCGTTGATGTGAAAACCAGATACGGACTATGGATCACCGCCGACGAGCACGAGACCTTGGCGTTCCTCCTCAACGATTGCAAAGCCGCCGGAGCTACCAACGCGCCGCCACCCGTGCTGACGAGCCGCAGTGCCACGCCTTCACATACAGCGCCGCCACCCGTGCTGACGAGCCGCAGTGCCACGCCTTCACATACAGCGCCGCCACCCGTGTTGACGAGCCGCAGTGCCACGCCTTCACATACAGCGCCGCCAGCTCAGCGGCCGAGCCCACCTCCGCCACGAGCACCCCGCCCAGCCCCAGCTCCGCCCTGCTATCGAAACGTCGATGGCGACTGCATCACTCGGCCAGGGGATTCACCGGCCGGAGCCAACGCACTCTGTCGCGACGGCACTTATTCCTTTTCGAGCCATCGTCCAGGCTCCTGCGCGCGCCACGGCGGTGTCGCCGAATGGCTGTACTAGCGCGGTAGGTTCCCGATGACCGATCCCTGAGCCAACAGCGATGCCAATCGCGGATAGAGGATGGCCGGCCCCAACCATCGAGCGATGAACCCGCGTAATGCCGGCCCGGTGCGCGGCGCTTGTCCTGGATCAGTCAGCAGGGACTGCACCGTACGCAAAGTCATCTCGGCGAGTTCACGCAGCGCCGCGGAATCCAAGCCGTGCAGCTTCCAATCGACATCGAAGCGGTGAAAAACAGACAGGCAGAAGGTAATTGACGTGTCAGAGGTCAGCGAGACGATGGCTTCACCGTCATCGCGCCGGGCCAGCAATCCTTCCAGCTGCGGATCACCGAAAAGACTCTCAACTCCGAACGAGACGCTTTCGACCACAGCCACGACCGGGTCGTTGAGGCCACTGACGTGGTCCGCAATTTGGTCGATGAATCCGTTGACCGCACGCATTGCACTGGCGATGAGCAGCGCGTCGGCATTAGGAAAATAGCGGTACACCGTCTGGCGCGTAACCCCGAGCCTGCGGGCAACGTCGGCAATGCGCACCGTCGCTCCGTGCACGGCGATCTCTTCGTCTACCGCGCTCAGGATGCGCGAGATAGCTTCCTCGTCCGAGGCGGGCGTCGACCCCGCCCAGCCGCGACTACGCATCGGCCGTCACCAGCCTTTCGCTGGTGAACTCGATCGAAAGAGTTGTCGGACCCGTCATTCCCAGCACCGGTTTCCACGGAACCGGGCCCACGCGACGGGCGGTGGGGAGCCGGCGCGTGAGGACTGTCAGTGCTTCCGCCAGTTCCCGACGTGCGAGGTTGGCTCCCAGACAGTAATGCGCGCCACCACCGAACGTCAGAATTGCCGGGACGTCCCTGCGTGCAATGTCGAAGCGGTCGGCATCGTCATATATTGCTGGATCCCGGTTGGCTGCAAAGGTGTTCGCGAGCACAAAGGTTCCGGCCGGGAACATGTAGCCACCGAACTCGACATCGTCAACAGCGGTTCGCGGCACGATGCAGGCCGCCGGTGAGTGACGCATGCTCTCCTCGACCGCCTGCATCGCAAGTTCTGGATGATCGCGCAGCTTCGCCCATTGGTCCGGATGCTCGCAGAGCACCTGGACCGACGCCGCCAGTTGGTTCCGCGTCGTATCCGTCCCCGCCATCAAAAAGCCGGCAACCAGCATGCGGAGTTCGTCGAGATTCAGACGCTCGCCTTCGCTTTCGGCACGGATGAGCTCGGAGAGCAGGTCATCGGTCAGGTTTTCTCGACGGGCAGCGACCATGTCGTCGACGTAGGCGTCGAGTTCGCCCCAGGCGTGCACGATCGCAGCTTCATCAAAGGTGGCATCTGGCTGGAAGTTGAAGGCTTTGAAGACCTCCTCGGTCCAGTCGGCGAACAACTGCCAGTCCCCGCGAGGCGCACCGAGCAGCGCGCACATGATCGGCGTGGGGTAGGGACGCGCGATGTCGGTGACGACATCACAGCGCCCAGCGTCCATCACGCGGTCAATCAGTCCGTTCACCACCTCGTGGATCGTGTCGTGGAGACGTGCCGTGGCGCGGGGTGTGAACGCCTTGGAAACCAATTTGCGCAACCGAGTATGGGGCGCGCCGTCCAGACCCAGGAGGCTGCTCGTCAGCTTGTCGAACAACGGACCCGACGTGATGCCCTGCGCCGCCAGCGTGATGCCGGGCGGCAGACGGAATCTGTTGTCGCGCAATATCTCGCGAGTAAGTTCGTAAGACAGGATCTCCGGACCGAGTGGTCCGATGGCAATGGGCGCGCGCGATCGCGCCAGTCGGAGCCCATCGAGGACCTCGTGCGGCGCGGCAGTCAGGTCGTAATCGATGACGGGAAGTCCAGCGTCAAAGACGTTGGGAGCGGGACTGTTCACAGACATCGATATTCACGCCCTTCCGCTGAGCCTGCGCCCGCCTCGAGGAGACATAATTGCCCGAAGCGTATGACCATTCCCCCTGATCCGTCAATGGTCAGGATATTTGTCCTAGATAACCTCATCTGCCGACGGCCATGGTCATACGTTTTCAATTGCGGTGTCCAGATGACGCCCACGGCACTAGCGAGGGCTAGCCGCAGCCTGGCGTAGTGCGGATCGATCGGGAGATTCACACCGCCCGGGCCACCCTGACGATGACGAACCGCCGGTTCCGCCACCAGGCATAGTGCTGTCCAACGCGAACTCTCGCTGTTCGTCGGCGGATCGGCCCATCCCGGTGGACCCCCGCCGTACCGGATTAGCTGCAGAACTGTAACGGCCGGCAAACAGTTCTGTTGTGCTGCCCAAGATTGGTGAATTGCACTTGACCACCCGTGCTACTAATGCAGCGTGACCGACCTGCACCGACCGTCACCGAAGCTGCCCGATTGGGGCGCTGACGGCACGGAACGGGGTTCGCATCGGCGTCCGAATCGGGCAGGTGCCCACCGGATCGGAAACGACGCGGGCCGCCGTCCCCGTCGGTATTACCCGATCTCGGAGATCCTGCATATGCCGGATCTGCCCGCGCCGCGGAAAGCCGTACCGGTCTCCGGCTGGCGCCGACTTGTTTATGCCGCCTCATTCCACGGCATCAATGCCGGGGAATCACCGCTTGAACAGCATTTTCGTGTACTCCGCGACCAGATCGGTCAGCGTATGCACAAAAACTTGGTGATCGGTGTGGTCTCCGGTAAAGGCGGTGTCGGCAAGACCACGATGACCACCTGTATCGGCGGGATATTCCGGGAATGTCGATCGGACAACGTCGTGGCGATCGACGCCGCCCCGGGCTTCGGGACGTTGGCCGACCGGATCGACACGGGCTCACCTGACGGCTACACCGAGGTCATCAGCAAGATCGACGTTCGGGGCTACACCGATATCCGAGAACATCTCGGTCACAACAACATCGGTTTGGATGTGCTGGCGGGCAATCGAACCTCCGACCAGCCGCGCCCGCTTTTTCCATCGATGCTGAACGAAGCGGTGGCCCGTCTTCGCCGCACTCACCAGGTCGTCCTGATCGACACGTCGGACAATCTGGAGCATCCGGTGATGAAGGCGGTATTGAATACCTGCGACGCTTTGATCTTTGTATCCGGACTTACCGGCGATAGCGCACTGCCGGTCGCCCGTTCCATCGATCTACTGCGCGCAATGGACTACGACGACCTGTTGGCGCGTTCGATGGTCATCCTCAACAACAGCCGGAACCACGCCACTCCGAATGCGCGACGCTACCTCACCGATCTGTTCACCGAGGCCGAGATCCACGCCGAATACATGCCGTACGACTCGCACCTTGCCCGAGGCGGCATTATCGATACGCAGTACGAGCTTCGCCCCCAGAGTCGGCTGCGACTGTTCGAAATCGCGGCGACACTGGCGGATCAACATGTGCGCAAAGCCGACCGACTGAACTGACCGGGCGCGACGACCTGATCTTCACAAACTCTGTGGAGCTAAGGGGAATCGAACCCCTGACCTTCTCGATGCGAACGAGACGCGCTACCAACTGCGCTATAGCCCCTGACCGCTAGGAGATTACCAGCCCCTAGCCCGTGCCCTGAAACCGAGACCTATTGACCGGACGCGCGCGCCAGGTCATCGCGCCAGCTGTACCGGTCGGCGCTGGATGTGTACTCCAGGTGCTCGAACACCGGGTCCTCGTCGTCGATCTCCAACACCGCCACACCCGGGCGGCGCAGCCGTGACGGCACCACCTCGAACGCGTCGGTGTGGGCACTCTCGCGCTGCATACGCGGCCGCTCGGAGCGCCGTGCGCGGCGCGCCCGCACCTGCTGCTCGATACGGGTCTGACGGCGCAGGTAGGCCAGATAGAGCACCGTCGCACCCGCGGCGCCACCACAGATCCACCACGCGGTGGGCGCCACGGTGAAGGCGGTGAGCGCCGAGAGCACCAGGACGACCGCGAGCGACATCAACACCCGCTTGCGGAACTCGTACTTGCGCGCACTGACGGCCGCGGCGGTGTCGATACGGGGCCGACGACCGCGGGCCGACAGACCCGCCGCGCCCGCTCTCGTGGACTCCGCCGCAGGCTCCAGCCCGGAGCTGTCCTCGACGTATTCGTACTCGTAGCCATCGGCTTCGGCTTCGCCCTCGGCAGCGGGCTCCTCGCCGGCCTCTTCGCCGGCCTCTTCGTCGGCCGCGGCTTCCGCCTTGGCTGCCAGGGCCTCGGCCGCCATGGCGGCCTCCTCCGCCGCGCGAGCTTGTGCCTCAGCGGCGGCCTGAGCTTCGGCTTGGGCGCGCTCCTGAGCCTCAACCTCGGCGGCCAGACCCGCGTCCGACAGCGGCAGCACGTCGGAGTCGTCGGCGACGACATCAACGTCCAGGTAGTCGAGCTCGGTCTGCTCACCGACCTGCTTTTCCGAGGCGGCGACGAACACCGCGGCCGCGGCGACGAACACGCGCGAGCCACCCTCGGCGGGTTCGCCCTCGACGTCGTCGACATCATCGATGTCGTCAGCCTCGTCGATGTCATCGACGCTGTGCTGCCAGTCGGGGTCGCTGCGGTGGCCGGTGGCCGGACCGCCGCGCTTGAGCAGCCGGGCACTGGACCCACTGGTCAATACCCGGGTCGCCAAGGCCACGTCACTGGTACGACGGACCGCGTCACGCTTGCTGACCAGCATCGGCACCAGTACGAACAGCCAGAGAACGACCAGTGAGATCCAGAGCAATGATTGCGGGATGCTGGGCATGGTTGGCCTGCTCCTTTCCGAGCCAAGGCTAGGTGTGAGAGCCACACGACCTCGGATGACGCGCCGAACCAATTACACAGTTGTAATTTACTCGCTGACCTCGCCAGTCACAACTACCACACGGGTAACATCTCGCCCGAAAATTCGTCAGACCCGGGCGGCCCGGCCGGACTGAATCAGCGCCGAGGTCACCGACCCGGCGACCTCCTCCATCGTCATCGCCACCAGCAGGTGGTCGCGCCACGCCCCGTCGACGTCCAGGTAGCGCTGCAACAGCCCTTCCTGACGGAAGCCGACCTTGGCCAAGACCGCCCGGCTGGCCACGTTCTCCGGCCGGACGGTGGCCTCCACCCGATGCAGCCGCACCGGCCCGAAGCAGTGGTCGAGCCCGAGCGCCACCGCCCCGGTCGCCACTCCCCCGCCGGCCACCGCGCTGGACACCCAATAACCGATCCAGGCCGAGCGCAGCGCCCCGTGGGCGATGTTGCCCACCGTCAGCTGGCCGCAGAATCGGCCGTCGAGCTCGATCACGTACGGCAGCATCCGCCCATAGCGGGCCTCGGTGCGCAGGCTCGAACACAACGGTGGCCAGGAGGCACTGCCATGCCGGGTAACCCAGTCCACTTCCACACTGGGTTCCCACTGCTCCAGGTAGGCGCGGTCGGCCAGCCGAATCCGGCTCCACGCCACACCATCACGCATCCGCACCGGTCGCAGCCGGATCACGCCCGCCGGCACCCGCAGGGGCCCAAGCACACTCGGCCAGCCGGGGTGCTCAACGGCTTTGAACGGCCACAGATTGACCAACATAGACTCGGGCTCAGCCCCGCTGAGCCAGGAAGGCGACGTCCACCAACTCGCCGGCGGCGATCTGCTCGACCTCCTCGGGAACCACCACCAGACAGTTCGCCTCAGCCAACGTGGCCAACAGATGCGACGCGGTGCCGCCAGAGGCCCCGAGCACCTGCACCAGATACTCGCCGGTGTCCTCGTCACGCATCAGCTGGCCGCGCAAGAACCCCTTGCGGCCAGGCATCGAAGCGATCGGGCCGAGGGTGCGGGCCTGCACCATCCGGCGCATCGGCTCACGCTTGCCCAGCGACAGCCGGATCAGCGGGCGGATCATCACCTCGAACACCACCAGCGCACTGACCGGGTTGGTGGGCAACAGGAACGTCGGCACCCCTTCGGGGCCAAGCTGGCCAAAACCCTGCACCGAACCGGGGTGCATCGCGATCCGGGCGACTTCCATATCACCGAGATCGGCCAGCACCGCGCGAACCTCGTCGGCCGCGGCACCGCCGACTCCGCCGGCGATCACCACCACCTCGGCACGGTTGAGCTGTCCCTCGACCGTCTCTCGCAGCTTCTTGGGGTCATTGCTGACGATGCCGACCCGGTTGACCTCCGCGCCCGCATCCCGGCCGGCCGCGGCCAGCGCGTAGGAGTCGACGTCGTAGACCTGCCCGTTGCCGGGTGTGCGGTTGACGTCGACCAGTTCGCCGCCGACCGCCATGACCGACAATCGGGGGCGCGGGTGGACCAGCACGCGATCGCGGCCCACGGCGGCCAGCAGCCCCACCTGGGCCGCCCCGACCACCGTGCCGGCGCGCACCGCGACATCGCCGGGCTGCACGTCGTCGCCGACCCGGCGCACATAGTCGCCCGGGCGTACGCCCCGCAGCACCCGCACGCGGGAGTTCCCGCCGTCGGTCCAGCGCAGCGGCAGCACCGCGTCGGCGAGGGTGGGCATCGGCGCCCCGGTCTGGATCCGGGTGGCCAGCTTGGGTTGCAGCCGGGTGGGAGTGCGGGCACCCGCTTCGATGACGCCCAGTACCGGCAACGTGACGACGGCATCATCGCGTCCAGTCCCATCGGAGCTGTCGCCGATGGCGTCGGCGCCCAGGACGTCCACGCTGCGCACCGCGTAACCGTCGATGGCGGCCTGGTCGAACGCGGGCATCGGCCGCTCGGCGACCACTTCTTCAGCGCACATCAAGCCCTGCGCCTCGGCGATCGCCACCCGGACCGGGCGGGGCGCCACCGCGGCAGCCGAAACCCGGGCCTGCTGCTCCTCAACCGAACGCACGGTGTGCCTTTCTCCGTTGCAGCCGAGGTCCGATTCGGGCAGACGTCAGCTCAGTTCTCCGCCAAGCCCAGCCGCGCCACCAACCATCGGCGCAGATCCGGACCGTAGTCATCGCGGTCCAAGGCAAAGTCAACCGCAGCTTTGAGGTAGCCGCCCGGATTTCCCAGGTCGTGTCGCGACCCCCGGTGCACGACGACGTGTACGGGATGGCCTTCGGCGATCATCAGCGCGATGGCGTCGGTGAGCTGCACCTCGCCGCCGGCCCCGCGGTCGATGCGCCGCAACGCGTCGAACACGGCCCGGTCCAGCACGTAGCGGCCCGCCGCGGCATACATCGAAGGGGCGTCTTGGGCCTTGGGCTTCTCGACCATCCCCTTGACCCGCATCACGTCCGGGTTGTCATCGTCGGGCAGCGGCTCGACGTCGAAGACGCCGTAGGCGCTGACCTCGTCGGGGCTGACCTCGATCGCGCACAGCACGGTGCCGCCCCGGCGGGCCCGCACCTTCGACATGGTCTCCAGCACTCCGGTGGGCAGCACCAGGTCGTCGGGCAGCAGGACCGCGACGGCATCCTCGTCGTCGGACAAGGTGGGCTCGACGCAGCTGATGGCGTGCCCCAGTCCCAGCGGCTCGGCCTGCACCACCGACTCGACCTTGATCAACTGCGGGGCGCGGCGCACCTTGGCCAGCATCGCCTTCTTACCGCGGGCCTCGAGCGTGCCTTCGAGCACCAAGTCTTCGACGAAGTGCGCGACCACGCCGTCCTTGCCTTCGGAGGTGATGATCACCAACCGCTCGGCACCGGCCTCGGCCGCCTCGGCGGCGACGAGCTCGATGCCGGGGGTGTCGACGACCGGCAGCAGCTCTTTGGGCACGGTCTTGGTCGCGGGCAGAAAGCGGGTGCCCAAACCTGCCGCGGGCACAATGGCGGTGCGCGGAATCGGGACCTTCGGCGTGGGCATTGCTCACACGATAACCGCAATCCACTTCACCTCTTCGGCTGGCGGTGGGCGAGCCGTTGCTGACAGTCTGGTTGCCGTGACCGACGACGCGGTGGTGGCCGCCAAGTCCGCGTTGCGGGCGCGGCTGCTCGCCGACCGACGCGCGGTACCCCCCGATGTACACGATGCCGAGGCCGCGGCGCTGGCCGAGCACCTCGAGCGGGTCGCGGGCGAGGCCACCACCATCTGTGCCTATGTGCCAGTGGGCAGCGAGCCGGGCTCGACCGCGATGCTCGCCGGCCTGGCCCGTCGCGGCGCGCGCGTGCTGTTACCGGTGGTGCGCACCGAGAACGACGGCACCCCGATGGCGCTGCTGTGGGGCGAATACCGGCCCGAAAACCTGACCACCGCCCGGTTCGGCCTGCTCGAACCACCGGAACCCTGGCTGGCCGCCGACGCGCTGACCGAGGCGGACCTGATCGTGGTGCCGGCGGTGGCCGTCGACCGCCGGGGCGCGCGGCTGGGACGCGGCGCCGGTTTCTACGATCGCTCGCTGCAGTTGCGCAGGCCGCAGATTCCGCTGGTGGCGGTGGTTCGCGACGCGGAGCTTCTCGACGAGCTGCCCGCGGAGGCCCACGACGTGCCCATGACGCATGCCGTGACGCCCGGGCTCGGCCTGGTGGCACTGGGCTGACGTCGAAGTGGCCCCAGAACGAGCCTTGGAATGAGGAAGGCCACATAGTGGTTCTAGCACTTAGCACGGTAGAGTGCTAAGCCGATTGTTCGATCCACGGAGGTTCACGTGCCCACCTACAGCTATGCCTGCACCGAGTGCAGCAACCGCTTCGATGTGGTCCAGGCCTTCACCGATGATGCGCTGACTACCTGCGAGGACTGCAACGGCCGGCTGCGCAAGATCTTCGGCAAGGTGGGCGTGGTCTTCAAGGGCAGTGGTTTCTACCGCAACGACAGCCGCGAAGCGGGCAAGTCCGGGAAGTCAACGTCCAACGGTTCCAGCAATGGCAGCAGCTCCGCCAGTTCTTCGGCGTCGGGTGACTCGGGCAGTAGCTCGGGCGACAGCGGCACCAAGTCGGCTGACAGCGCCACCAAGTCCAGCGACAGCGCCAAGGCCAGCACCACGTCGTCGGCACCGGCGACCACCGCCAGCTAGGCCGTTATCCACAGCCCCGGCGCCACGTCGACGAACCGTTGGGCGCCGGCCGCATAGCGTGACGCCATGGGCGACTCGCTCAACCCCACGCTGATCAGCCGGATCTCGCTGGCACTGCGTCCGGACTGGACTCGCACCGTGCGGGCGCGGCGAGTGACCGCAGGAGCCCTCGTCGTTTTGGCCGGCGTTACAGCGCTGCGCTCCAACCCGCAGGACGACCGGCTCGACGTCGTAGTGGCAAGCCGCGACATCGCACCTGGCATCACCTTGACCCTCGACGACCTTTCCCTCGAAAGCCGTTCGGCTCAAACGATTCCCGACGGGGCCGCCACTGACGTGGCGGCGCTGTTGCAGACCACGCTGGCTGGTCCGGCCCGCCGCGGCGAGATACTCACCGACGTCCGCGTGCTGGGCCGCCGGCTCACCGAGGCCGCCGCCGGACCCGATGCCCGCATCGTGGGCGTGCATCCGGCCGACGCGGCACTGATCGATCTGGTGCGCCCCGGCGACGTGGTCGATGTCGTGACGACCACCGGCGAGGATGTCGCCGGCCCGCCGGGCGCCGCCCGGGTGCTCGCCAGCGGCGGGATCGTGGTGCTGGTGTCCGACAAGCACAATCACGACGATCGGGTGGTCCTGGTGGCGTTGCCGGCCAACGCTGCGGTGGCGGTGGCCGGCGCCACCCTCGGTCAGGCCGTCACGCTCACCCTGCGCTGAACACCGCTATGCGGCGCTGGCGGGCTGCACGCTGGCGCAGAACTTGCACTTGTTGGCGTCGGCGGCGATTTCGGACTTGCACTCGGGGCAGGTCTTGGTCGGTGCCGGGTCGCCGAACACGGTGTTCCCGCGGCGCTTCTGGATGTGCTTGTAGGGCAACACGATCAGGAAGTAGATCGTGGCCATGAAGACGATGAAGTAGATGATCGCCGAGATGAATGCGCCGAGGTCGATGAACGTCGCCTCGTTGCCCTCCGCCCCCAATTGGTAACCCAGCCCCAGCCCGGCAGTGTCGGGCTGTGCGGCCGAGACCAGCGGGTTGATCACGCTGTCGGTGAAGGCCTTGACCAGGTTGGAAAACGCCAGCGCGACCACCAGACCGATGGCCACCGTGATGACGTCGTCACGCATCAGGAAATTTTTGAACCCCTTGAGCACCGCAACTCCCCTTCCGTACGGATGCACTGCGAAGCGGCGCCACGCCGCCTACGGCGAACCGTAATAGCCGCTGCGGAGTCCGTACGGGGGATTTCGAGAAGTCGAACCTCAACCGTGATGCGGCGGGATGTTGTCCCGCAACCAGCGCTCGCGTTCTTCGGCCTCGCGGGCGTCGTCGGGATCGCGTTCGTCCGACGACGACTGATGCTCTTCGAGTCCGGGCATGGCGGCCTAGATCTCCAGACTGGACAGTTGGCCGATGATCGCCGCGGCCAGCGGGTTCAGTGTCGCCATGCCGTCGCGGACCGCTGCCCGGGACCCGGCCAGGTTGACCACCAGGGTGCTGCCCGAGACGCCGGCCAGGCCACGCGAGAGCCCCGCGTCGGCGATGCCGGCGGACAGCCCCGAGGCCCGCAGCGCCTCGGCGATGCCGAGGATCTCGCGGTCCAGCAGCTCGCGGGTGGCCTCGGGGGTGACGTCGCGCGGGGTGACCCCGGTTCCGCCCACCGAAACGACCAGGTCGACCCCGCCGATCACCGCCGTGTTCAGCGCGTTGCGGATCTCTACCTCGTCGGCGGCGACGGCGACGACACCGTCGACCATGAATCCGCCTTCGGCCAACAATTCGGTGACCAACGGACCACTGTGGTCCTCATCGCCGTGGGCGGTGCGGTCGTCAACAACGACGACGAGGGCGCGGCCGGCGAGTTCTCGGGACTGCTCCATGGGTGCAACCGTATATCTGGTTCCCGACGGAGGTTCAGCGAGGCTCGACGAAGGAGAGCCGAAGCTGGGACCGCCGCATGAAACCGGAGGTTCAGCGAGGCTCGACGAAGGAGAGCCGAAGCTGGGACCGCCGCATCGGCACCGTGCGGTCACCAACCCGTCACTGCTGCGCTTTACCGAGCGTGACCTGCGCGGATTTGGATGCTCCGGCGGCGTCCAGGTAGGTCAGCGTCACCTGGTCGCCTGGAGCCTTGGAGCGCACCGCGGCCACCAACGCGTCAGCGCTGCCGATGGGGCGCTTGTCGAACGCCGTCACCGTCGCGCCCTCGGGCAGACCGGCCTTGGCGGCCGCCTCCCCGGGCACCACCTCGACCACCTTGGCGCCGTGCAGGCTGCGCTCGCTGGTGACGCGCACACCCAGTGAGGCGTGCGACGCCGTGTGGTCCGGCGAGTTGATGAGTTCGTCGGCGATCCGCTTGGCCTGATCCACCGGGATCGCGAAGCCCAGGCCGATCGAACCGCTCTGCGCTTCGGCTGAATCGCCGCCCATGGTGGCGATCGCGGAGTTGATCCCGACCAGGTCGCCGTTCATGTTGACCAGCGCACCACCGGAGTTGCCGGGGTTGATGGCGGCATCGGTCTGGATCGCGTCGAGCACCGTGTTCTGGTTGCCGGCTTCGCCGCTGGTGGAGACGGGCCGGTTGAGAGCGCTCACGATCCCGGTCGTCACGGTGCCTTCCAGGCCGAGCGGCGACCCGACCGCCACCACGTTCTGGCCCACCCGCAAGTCTGCAGAGGAGCCGATCGTGATCGGGGTCAGATCCGAGACGCCCTGCACGCGCACCACGGCGATATCGCTGGCCGGGTCCGTGCCCACCACAGTGAACGGCGCGGTGCGGCCATCGGCGAAGGTCACCGTGGTCCTCGGGGCGCCCTTGGGAGCTCCGTCGGGCTTGGCGCCGGGGTCAAGCTTGGTGCTCGGGTCGGGCTTGGCGGCAGCGGCGGCCACCACGTGGTTGTTGGTCAGGATCAACCCGTCGGCCGACAGGATGATGCCCGAGCCCTCCTCGGATTGGCGGCCCAGATCGGTCTCCAGCATGACGACGCTGGGCACCACCTTCGCCGCAACCTTCTCCACCGAGCCGTCCGGCAGATTCACCGCGGCCGGCACGCCAGGGGCCTGGATGCTCGGCGTGTGGCTTCCGATGGCGGCCGGCTTGTGATCGGAGTGCAGCGCCGAACCGACCACACCGCCCATCACACCGGACATCGCCGCGATCGCCACCGCCCCCAACACCAAACCGGTGCGAGAACGCTTCGGCGGTATCCCACCCGGACCACCCGGACCGCTCGGCACACCGGGACGGCCGTAGGAGGCGTCATAGGCGGAGCGATAGGCGGACTGCTGCTGCCCCTGGTGCGGGGCGTAACGCCAGTCGTAGGGCGGCGGGTACGAACCCTGCGCGGGCCGGCCCGGATAACCGGACTGTCCGCGTTGGTCCGCCGCCGCTGCGCCGGCCGGGTTGGACCGTTCCGGTTGCTGAGGCGGCGGGAGGTACCCGGGGTAATTCGTCATGTTTGTTGCCTACTCCTAGGGACACGACTTCGGCGACGTTGCCTCACCACCATGCCTACGTGGACTGAGAAGCGCCTGTGACTGCTCCGACCGGTATTTCCTCCGCCGACGTAGGCCCGCCGGGCAGCACCATCCGAAACGATGTCCCGGGCGGATGCCCGCCGGGGATGGTCTCGCCGATGGTGATCGCCCCGCCGTGTTTGAGCACCACCTGCTTGACGATCGCCAGGCCCAGCCCGGACCCCGGCATGGCACGCGCGGAGTCCGACCGGTAGAAGCGCTCGAAGACCAATTCCCGTTGGTTCTCCGGGATTCCCGGCCCCTCGTCCGAGACGATCATCTCCATGTGCGTCGGGTCGAGCTGGCGCATCCGCAAGCCCACGACTCCGCCCGACGGGCTCCACTTAGCCGCGTTGTCGAGCAGGTTGAGCACCGCACGGGACAGGCCCGCGGCGTCTCCGTAGACGTGCCAGGGAACGACCTGGATGTCGAAGTCGATGTCGTTGCGCCGCCGCCGGACCCGCTCCATGCTGCGGTCGACGACCTCAGTGATGTCGACCTGCTCGTAGGCGACCTCACGTTGGTCGTCGCGGGTGAGGTCCACCAAATCGCCTACCAGCGTGGACAATTCCTCGATCTGACCGATCGCGTCGGCACGCAGTTCGGCCATCTCCTCTTCCGGCAACTGCGGGGCGCCCGGAGCCGCGGACGCCATCAGCAGCTCGACGTTGGTGCGTAGCGACGTCAACGGGGTCTTCAGCTCATGTCCGGCGTCGGCGACCAGTCGCGCCTGCCGCTCGCGCGACTCGGCCAGGGCCCGCAACATGGCGTTGAACGCCTCGGTGAGGCGAGCCAATTCGTCGCTGCCGTAGACCGGGATCGGTCTCAAGTCATCGGTGCGCGCCACGCGTTCGGCCGCTTCGGTCAAGCGGCCCACCGGTCTCAGCCCGGTTCTGGTGACCATGCCGCCGGCCACCGCGGCCACCACGACACCCACCCCGCCGACGACCAGCAGCACCCACCGCAGCTTCATCGTCACCGCCCGGGTGGGCGCCAAGCTCTTGGAGATCAGCAGTGTGCTGCCATTGGGCAGGTGCACGGCCAGCACCCGCTGGCCCGATGCGGTGCGGCGCGACAAGAACAGCTCGCCGCGGATGACGGCCTTCTCCTGCTGCCCGACCGGCAGCCGCTGACCGGGCTGATTGGCCGTGTAGATCGACCGGCCCGGGTTGACCAGCATGGCGTTGACGTCGGAGTAGGCGGTGCCCTCGATCGCCTTGCGGGGATCGGCGGCCAGCGAACCACTGGCGATCAACATCTCCGCACGGCTCTGCAACTGGTTGTCGATGTCGTTGTAGAGCGCCGCCGAGATCACGGCGTAGACGGCCACCGCCATCAACACCACCACCAATGCCACCATCGACATCGCCAGCAGCATCACCCGCCAGCGCAGCGACAGGGAGGTCTTCTTCGCCTCTTCACCCTGTTGCCGGCGGAAGGATTGCATCAGGGAGGAGTCTCGCGGAGCACGTAGCCCACTCCGCGCACGGTGTAGATCAGCCGCGGCTCACCTTCAGCCTCAGTCTTGCGACGCAGGTACCCGATGTAGACCTCCAGCGCGTTGCCCGAGGTGGGGAAGTCGAAGCCCCACACCTCCTCGAGGATCCGGCTGCGGGTCAGCACCCGACGCGGGTTGGCGATCAACATCTCCAACAGGGCGAACTCGGTGCGAGTCAGGCTGATCTGCCGATCCCCGCGGGTGACCTCGCGGGTCACCGGGTCCAGCGTCAGGTCCTCGAACGACATCGCGACCGATTCGGACAGGTCCTCGGCGGTGGTGCGGCGCAGCAACGCCCGCATCCGCGCCAGCAGTTCCTCCAGCGCAAACGGCTTCGGCAGGTAGTCGTCGGCGCCGGCATCGAGGCCGGCGACCCGCTCGGACACCGAGTCTCGGGCCGTCAGGACCAAAATCGGCAGGTCGTCACCGGTGCTACGCAGCTGGCGACAGACTTCCAGTCCGTCCAGCCGCGGCATCATGACGTCGAGGATCATCGCGTCCGGACGGTCGCTGGTGATCGCCTCGAGCGCCTCGACGCCGTCAGTGGCCAGCGAGACCGAGTAACCATTGAACGACAGAGACCTGCGCAACGACTCGCGCACAGCGCGATCGTCATCAACAACCAGTACCCGGGTAGCCATGGGTGCTATCCAATCATCCGAAAGGCGATCTGGAGGGTCAGGAGCCGGTCGTGTCGGTGCCTATTTAGCGCCGATCGAGGTCGATGAGGCCCAAGCGGGCGGCTTTGAGGAGGCGACGCGGCACCTTGTGCGCGCGGCCGGCGACCGTCACGTTGACCAGGCCGGTTGCCTCAGCCTTCCACTGTGCGCGGCGACTACGAGTGTTCGCACGCGACATCCTGCGTTTCGGCACGGCCATGGTCGAGCCTCTCCTGTTGTTGGCATAGTGCCGCTCGATACCAGCGGCGGGACTATCCGAAAGGATAGCCGGTGACCAGCGTCGGCTCCAAAATAGCTCCGATCGGTGACGACGCACCTTGACGCGGCACCGGCGGTACCGGCTAACCTACCGGTTGGTTGAGTGATGGGATTTGGGGATGACAGCAGCCGTTCGAATCGGTAACTGCTCGGGGTTCTACGGCGACCGCCACGCCGCAATGCACGAGATGCTCATCGGTGGCGAGCTGGACTATCTCACCGGCGATTACCTGGCCGAACTGACCATGCTGATCCTGGGCCGCGACCGGATGAAGCACCCGGAACGCGGTTACGCCAAGACCTTCCTGACCCAGCTCGAACAATGCCTCGGACTCGCCCTCGACCAGGGCGTTCGCATCGTGGCCAACGCCGGCGGGCTCAATCCGGCCGGCCTGGCCGACGCGGTGCGCGAGCTGGCGCAACGCCTGGGCGTTCCGGCCCGCGTGGCCCACGTCGAAGGTGATGACCTGCTCCCCCGCGCCGCAGAGCTCGGTTTGGGCAGTCCGCTGACAGCGAACGCCTACCTGGGCGCCTGGGGCATCGCCGAGTGTCTGGCCGGCGGCGCCGATGTGGTGATCACCGGCCGCGTCACCGACGCGTCGGTGATCGTGGGACCCGCCGCCGCGCACTTCGGCTGGAGCCGCACCGACTATGACCAGCTCGCCGGCGCCGTCGTCGCCGGGCACGTCATCGAGTGCGGCATCCAGGCCAGCGGTGGCAATTACTCCTTCTTTACCGAGATTCCCACCGAGCAGATGCTGCACCCCGGGTTCCCGCTCGCCGAGATCCACGCAGACGGGTCATCGGTGATCACCAAGCATGCCGGCACCGGCGGGCTGGTCAGCGTCGACACCGTGACCGCCCAACTGCTCTACGAGGTCACCGGCGCCCGCTACGCCAACCCCGATGTCACCGCCCGGATGGACAGCATCGAACTGTCGGCCGACGGCCCGGACCGGGTGCGGATCTCCGGCGTGACCGGCGAGGCGCCCCCACCCACCTACAAGGTGTCGCTGAACAGCATCGGCGGCTTCCGCAACTCCACCACTTTCGTGCTGACCGGCCTGGACATCGAGGCCAAGGCCGCACTGCTGCGCACCCAGCTCGAGGCGGCCATGACCGTCCGGCCAGCCGAACTGGAGTGGACGTTGTCGCGCACCGATCACCCCGACGCCGACACCGAGGAAACCGCCAGCGCGCTGCTGCACTGCGTGGTGCGCGACCCGGACCCGGCCAACGTGGGCCGCAAGTTCTCCGCGGCCGGCATCGAGCTGGCGCTGGCCAGCTATCCCGGGTTCTGCGTCACCGCCCCGCCCGGGGACGGCCAGGTCTACGGGGTCTTCACCCCCGGCTATGTCGATGCCACGCAGGTGCCGCACGTCGCCGTGCACGCCGACGGCACTCGGGTGGACATTCCATCCGCCGCGCAGACCCTGGAACTCGCTGCGGCCGCCGAACCGGAGCTGCCCGAGGCGCTCCCGGCCGGCCCGAGCCGCCGCGCGCCACTGGGGACGATCGCCGGCGCCCGCAGCGGCGACAAGGGCGGCTCGGCCAACGTCGGGGTCTGGGTGCGCACTGATGAGCAGTGGCGCTGGTTAGCCCACACGTTGACCGTCGAGAAGCTGCGCGACCTGCTGCCTGAAACCGCCGAGTTGCCGGTCACCCGTCACCTGTTGCCGAAGTTGCGCGCGGTGAACTTCGTCATCGAGGGCATCCTCGGGCAGGGCGTGGCCTACCAGGCTCGATTCGATCCGCAGGCCAAGGGGCTGGGCGAATGGCTGCGCAGCCGTCATCTCGAGATACCCGAGCAGCTGCTGTCAGAAGGGGAACTGTGAGTATCTGGAACACCGCCGAGCGCCAGGCTCTGCGTAAGACTGTGCGTGGATTCGTCGAGCGCGAGATTCTGCCGCACGTCGACGAGTGGGAACGCTCCGGCGAGCTGCCCCGCGAACTGCACCGCAAGGCCGCCGAGGTCGGCTTGTTGGGTGCGGGCTTCCCCGAGGAGGTCGGCGGCAGTGGCGGCGACGGCGCCGACGCGGTGATCGTCTGCGAGGAGATGCACCAGGCCGGGGCGCCGGGCGGGGTGTTCGCCTCCCTGTTCACCTGCGGTATCGCGGTACCGCACATGATCGCCTCGGGCGATGCGCGCCTGATCGAAGAGTTCGTCCGCCCGACGCTGGCCGGCGAGAAGATCGGTTCGCTGGCCATCACCGAGCCCGGCGGCGGCTCGGATGTCGGGCACCTACGCACCACGGCGCGCCTGGACGGCGACCACTACGTGGTCAACGGCTCCAAGACCTTCATCACCTCCGCGGTGCGCGGCGACTATGTCGTCACCGCGGTGCGCACCGGTGGGCCGGGGGCGGCCGGGGTGTCGCTGCTGGTGGTCGAGAAAGGCACGCCGGGGTTCGAGGTGAGTCGCAAGCTCGAGAAGATGGGTTGGCGCTCCTCGGACACCGCCGAGCTGTCCTACGTCGACGCCCGAGTGCCGGTAGCCAACCTGGTCGGTGTCGAGAACACCGGCTTCGCCCAGATCGCCTCGGCGTTCGTCTCCGAGCGGGTGGGGCTGGCCGCGCAGGCGTATGCCAGCGCGCAGCGCTGCCTGGACCTGACCCTGACATGGTGCCGGGACCGCGAGACGTTCGGCCGGCCACTGATCTCGCGGCAGGCGGTGCAGAACACCCTGGCCGAGATGGCCCGCCGCATCGATGTGGCGCGGGTCTACACCCGCCACGTCGTCGAGCGGCAGCTGGCCGGGGAGACCTTCCTCATCCCGGAGGTGTGTTTCGCCAAGAACACCGCGGTGGAGGCCGGTGAGTGGGTGGCCAACCAGGCGGTGCAGCTGTTCGGGGGCATGGGTTATATGGCCGAATCCGAGGTGGAGCGCCAGTATCGGGATATGCGCATCATCGGCATCGGCGGTGGAACCACCGAGATCCTGACCTCACTGGCCGCCAAGACGCTGGGATACCAATCATGATCACTCCCCCTTCTCCCCATCACTCCGCAAGCTCCGTTCTGCATCGTCGGGGGTGGCTGTGAGCACACTGCGATCCACTCTCGATCCGACGTCCTCCGCCTATAACGAGGCGGCGCAGGCGCTGACCGACAAACTCGCCGAGATCGATGCCGAGCATGCCAAGGCACTCGCCGGCGGCGGACCCAAGTACGTCGAGCGCCACCATTCCCGCGGCAAACTCACCGCCCGGGAACGCATCGAAGCGCTGATCGACGCCGACTCACCGTTCCTGGAGCTGTGCCCGCTGGCTGCCTGGGGCAGCGCCTTCCAGGTCGGCGCCAGCCTGGTCACCGGGATCGGCGCGGTCGAAGGCGTGGAGTGCATGATCGTGGCCAACGACCCGACGGTCAAAGGCGGCACGTCCAACCCGTGGACGCTGCGCAAGATCCTGCGGGCCAACAAAATCGCGTTGGAGAACCGGCTTCCGGTGATCTCCCTGGTGGAATCCGGCGGAGCGGACCTGCCCACCCAGAAGGAAGTCTTCATCCCGGGTGGTCAGATGTTCCGCGACCTGACCCGACTGTCGGCCGCCGGCATCCCGACCATCGCGCTGGTGTTCGGCAACTCCACCGCCGGCGGCGCCTATGTGCCCGGCATGTCCGATCACGTGGTGATGATCAAGGAACGGTCCAAGGTGTTCCTGGCCGGACCACCGCTGGTGAAGATGGCCACCGGCGAAGAGTCCGACGACGAGTCGCTGGGCGGTGCCGAGATGCACTCGCGCACTTCAGGGCTGGGCGACTACCTCGCCAACGACGAGCTTGATGCGGTGCGGATCGGTCGACGGATCGTGGCCCGGCTGAACTGGACCAAACAGGGCCCGAAACCCACGTCGGTGACCGAGCCGCTGTTCGACAGCGAGGAACTGATCGGCATCGTCCCGCCCGACCTGCGCGTCCCGTTCGACCCGCGTGAGGTGATCGCCCGGATCGTCGACGGCTCCGACTTCGATGAGTTCAAGCCGCTCTACGGGTCGTCACTGGTGACCGGTTGGGCACGGCTCCACGGATATCCGATCGGCATCCTGGCCAACGCTCGGGGCGTGCTGTTCAGTGAGGAATCCCAGAAGGCCACCCAGTTCATCCAGTTGGCCAACCGCTCCAACACTCCATTGTTGTTCCTGCACAACACCACCGGCTACATGGTGGGCAAGGACTACGAAGAGGGCGGCATGATCAAGCACGGCTCGATGATGATCAACGCCGTATCCAACTCGACGGTGCCCCACATCTCGCTGCTGCTGGGGGCCTCCTACGGCGCCGGTCACTATGGCATGTGTGGACGCGCCTACGATCCGCGTTTTCTGTTCGCGTGGCCGTCGGCCAAGTCCTCGGTGATGGGCGGGGCGCAGCTCGCGGGCGTGCTGTCTATCGTTAACCGGGCGGCCACCGAGGCCCGCGGGCAACAGGTCGACGAGCAGGCCGACGCCGCCATGCGCGCCATGGTCGAAGGCCAGATCGAAGCCGAGTCACTGCCGCTGGTGCTGTCGGGGATGCTCTACGACGACGGCGTGATCGACCCGCGCGATACCCGCACGGTATTGGGAATGTGTTTGTCCGCCATCGCCAGTGGCCCGATCGAGGGGACGTCGAACTTCGGCGTCTTCCGGATGTGAGCGCGATGAGCGCTTGCGCGAAGAGCAGAAGGCAGAGTCAATGATCAGCACTGTTCTGGTGGCCAATCGCGGCGAGATCGCCCGACGGGTCTTCGCCACCTGCCGTCGCCTAGGCCTGGGCACCGTCGCGGTCTACACCGACCCCGATGCGGGCATGCCGCACGTGGCCGAAGCCGACGCGAAGGTGCGCCTGCCGGAGACCACCAGCTACCTGTCCGCCGAGGCGATCATCGCCGCGGCCCAGGCCGCCGGCGCCGACGCCATCCACCCCGGCTACGGATTCCTTTCCGAGAACGCCGACTTCGCCGCTGCCGTGCAGGCCGCCGGCCTGGCCTGGATCGGACCGCCGGTGGCCGCGGTGACCTCGATGGGCTCCAAGATCGAGTCGAAGAAGATGATGGCCGCTGCGGGCGTGCCGGTTCTCGAAGAACTCGACCCCGACACGGTCACCGCCGCTCAACTGCCGGTGCTGGTGAAGGCCTCCGCCGGCGGCGGTGGCCGCGGCATGCGCGTGGTCAGCGAATTGTCTGCCCTGGCAGGCGAAGTGGAAGCCGCCCAGCGCGAGGCCGCCTCGGCGTTCGGTGACCCGACGGTGTTCTGCGAGCGCTATCTGCCGACCGGGCACCACATCGAGGTGCAGGTGATGGCCGATCAGCACGGCACGGTGTGGGCGGTCGGCGAGCGGGAATGCTCGATCCAGCGCCGCCACCAGAAGGTCATCGAAGAGGCGCCGTCGCCGTTGGTGGAACGCAGCCCCGGGATGCGCGCCAAGCTGTTCGAGGCCGCCCGGCTGGCCGCTAGCGCGATCGGTTACACCGGCGCAGGCACCGTGGAGTTCCTGGCCGACTCGCGCGGCGAGTTCTACTTCCTGGAGATGAACACCCGGCTGCAGGTCGAGCATCCGGTCACCGAGGAGACCACCGGCCTCGACCTGGTCGAACTGCAGATCGCGGTGGCCGACGGGGCCCGACTGGACGCCGAACCGCCGGCCGCCCAAGGCCATTCGATCGAGGTTCGCCTCTACGCCGAAGACCCCGCCCACGGCTGGCAGCCGCAGGCCGGGCTCGTGCACGCCCTCGACATCCCGGGCGTGGCGGCACAGTTCGAGACGCTGTCCCGGCGCACCGGCGTCCGGCTGGACTCCGGCATCGTCGGCGGGTCGACGGTCTCCATCCACTACGACCCGATGCTGGCCAAGGTGATCAGCTACGCACCGACCCGCCGGCAGGCCGCGACCGTGTTGGCCGGCGCGCTGGCGCGGACCCGGCTGCACGGACTTCGTACCAACCGCGACCTACTGGTCAACGTGCTGCGCCATCCGGCCTTCCTGGACGGGGCCACCGACACGGCGTTCTTCGACACCCACGGTCTGGCGGAACTGTCGGCGCCGCTGGCCGACGCCGCCACGGTGCAGGCCAGCGCGATCGCGGCCGCCCTGGCCGACGCCGCACACAATCGGGCCACCGCGCAAGTATTCGGCTCCATCCCCGGCGGTTGGCGCAACCTGGCCTCGGGTTTCCAGTCCAAGGGCTACCTCGACGACGCAGGCACCGAACATCGGATCGAATACCGTTTCACCCGAACGGGGTTGATCGTCAACGGCGCCGAAGTCACCCTGGTTTCGTCGGCTCCAGATGAAGTGGTGCTGGCCGATCCGGCCGGCGTCGCCCGCACGTTCACCGTCGCTCGCTACGGCTCGGACGTCTATATCGACTCCCCGGCCGGCGGCGTCCACCTGGTGGCGTTGCCCCGATTCGGAGATCCGGAGTCGGCGGTCGCCCAGGGATCGTTGCTGGCGCCCATGCCCGGCAATGTGATCCGGCTGGGTGCCGCGGTCGGCGACCAGGTAAGCGCCGGCCAGCCACTGATCTGGCTGGAAGCCATGAAGATGGAACACACCATCAGCGCGCCATCGGACGGCGTGCTCACCCAACTCGACGTCAAGCCGGGCGACCAAGTAGAGGTCGGCGCCGTGCTGGCCCGTGTCGAACAATCCGAGACAACGCAAGCAGAAGGAGATCCACTGTGACCGATTCCAAGAGCGACACCAGCTTCATCGAAAGCGACGAACGGCGCGCACTGCGCGAGTCGGTCGCAGCGATGGCCCGCAACTACGGCCAGGACTACTACCTGGAGAAGGCCCGCGCCGGCCAGCACACCGACGAACTGTGGAACGAGGCAGGCAAACTCGGCTTCATCGGCGTCAACCTGCCCGAGGAGTACGGCGGCGGCGGCGCCGGCATGTACGAGCTGTCGCTGGTCATGGAAGAGATGTCGGCGAACGGCTGCGCGCTGCTGATGATGGTCGTCTCGCCGGCTATCAACGGCACCATCATCTCCAAGTTCGGCACCGACGAGCAGAAGAAGCGGTGGATCCCCGGTATCGCCGACGGCTCGCTGACCATGGCGTTCGCCATCACCGAGCCCGACGCCGGGTCGAACTCGCACAAGATCACCACCACCGCGCGCCGCGACGGGTCCGACTGGATCCTCAAGGGCCAGAAAACCTTCATCTCCGGCATCGACCAGGCTCAGGCCGTGCTGGTGGTCGGCCGCAGCGAGGACGCCAAGACCGGCAACCTGCGGCCCGCGCTGTTCGTGGTGCCCACCGACACCCCCGGACTGACCTACACGCCGATCGAGATGGAGCTGGTCAGCCCCGAGCGCCAATTCCAGGTGTTCCTCGACGACGTCCGGCTGCCGGCCGACGCACTGGTGGGCTCCGAGGACGCCGCCATCGCGCAGCTGTTCGCCGGCCTGAACCCCGAGCGCATCATGGGCTCGGCCAGCGCGGTCGGCATGGGCCGCTTCGCGATCAGCAAGGCCGTCGACTACGTCACCACCCGCCAGGTGTGGAAGACCCCGATCGGCGCGCACCAGGGCCTGTCGCACCCGTTGGCCCAGAACCACATCGAGATTCAGTTGGCCAAGCTGATGATGCAGAAGGCGGCGACGCTCTATGACGCCGGCGACGACTTCGGCGCTGCCGAGGCGGCCAACATGGCCAAGTACGCCGCCGGCGAGGCCTCGACGCGGGCGGTCGACCAGGCGGTGCAGTCCCTCGGCGGCAACGGCCTGACCAAGGAGTACGGCATCGCCGCGGCGGTCACCGCGTCCCGGCTGGCGCGGATCGCACCGGTGAGTCGGGAGATGATCCTCAACTTCGTCGCGCAGACCTCCCTGGGCCTGCCTCGAAGCTACTGAGGGTCGTACTGATGGACACGCTGGTCTCCTACACCGGGCCGGAAGACACCGGCGACGGTTCGGCCCGGCTGACCCTGGACTCACCGCACAACCGCAACGCGCTGTCGTCGAAGCTGGTCGCCCAGCTGCACGCCGGGCTGCGCGACGCGGCGGCCGACCCGAACGTGCGGGTGGTGGTGCTGAGCCACACCGGCGGCACGTTCTGCGCCGGTGCGGATCTGAGTGAGGCCACCGGCGGCGACCCCGGCGAGCTCGCCGCGGACCGGGCCCGCGAAATGGCGGCTCTGCTGCGCGCGATCGTCGAGTCACCGCGGCCGGTGATCGCGGCGGTGAACGGCCACGTGCGGGCCGGCGGTATGGGGCTGGTCGGCGCCTGCGACCTCGCGGTCGCCGGGCCGGCCAGCACCTTCGCCCTGACCGAGGCCCGCATCGGAGTGGCGCCGTCGATCATCTCGCTGACATTGCTACCCAAGCTCGCCCCGAGGGCCGCGGCCCGCTATTACCTGACCGGCGAGAAGTTCGGCGCAGCCGAAGCCGCGGCGATCGGGCTGATCACCCTGGCGGCCGAGGATGTCGATGCGGCGGTCGCGGGCCTGGTGGCCAACCTGCGGCTCGGGTCCCCGCAGGGGCTGGCGGCCTCCAAGGCCCTGACCACCGCCGCGGTACTGGCCGGGTTCGACCGGGACGCCGAACCGCTCAGCGTCGCGTCGGCGCGGATGTTCGTCTCCGACGAAGCCAGGGAAGGGATGTTGGCGTTTTTGCAGAAGCGCCCGCCGAGCTGGGCTCAGTAACCCCACTTTGGGTAACCCAGCTTGCGGCGAACGCGGTTAGTCGTAGGCTACGTATCCGATGAGGAACTCAACCCGGCGTGGCGTCGACAGCAACGGCACCCAGTCGCGCGCCGCTGACACCGACCGGATCCAGTTGGCGCAGGTGCTCGGCGATGCCGTCGCGCAAGGTCAGTTGCCGATGAGCGAGTACGAGGCCCGGCTCGCCAAGGCCTACGCGGCGCAGACCTACGACGAACTCGATGGCCTGCGCGCCGACCTGCCGGGCTCCTCGGTGTGCCCGCACCGCGGTGGTGACTGCAAACCCGCACCCTCCACGTTGCTGCTGGCGATCATGAGTTCCTTCGAGCGGCGCGGTCGGTGGAACGTGCCCAAGCGGCTGACCACCTTCTCACTGTGGGGCGGCGGCGTCATCGACCTGCGCTACGCCGACTTCACCTCGCCGGACGTCGAGATCAACGCCTACTCCATCATGGGCGGGCAGACCATTCTGCTGCCGCCCGAGGTCAACGTCGACATCCACGGTTACGGCGTGATGGGCGGCTTCGACCAGCATGTCGAGGGCACCGGCACCCCCGGTGCACCGACGGTCAAGGTGCGCGGTTTCTCGCTGTGGGGCGGGGTCGGCATCCGACGTAAGAGCCGCAAACGTCGCGGCTGACACCGGGCCGCATCGGCCTCGACACGTGCGCTAGCGCAAGCGCACACTTTTGAGCATGGAAGCGCCGCGCCGCTGTCTGAACGGCATCTCCGACGTGCGCGCGTTCTTCCACACCAACACAACGCCGCTGTATTTCATCTCGCCGACCCCGTTCAACCTGCTGGGCATTGACCGTTGGATTCGAAACTTCTTCTACCTGACCTACTTCGACTCCTTCGAGGGCACGCATTCGCGGGTGTTCGTGCCCCGGCGACGAGACCGCCTTGATTTCGATTCCATGGGCGATGTGTGCAACCACCTCTTGTCCGATCCCGAGACACTCGAGTTCATCGCGGGCCGCGGCCCCGGCGGCAAAGCCTGCTTCGTGATGATGGAAGAAGAGACGCAAACGCTCGCGCGGCAGGCCGGGCTGGAGGTCATGCACCCCTCGGTGGCGGTGCGCAACCGCCTGGGCTCGAAGACCATCATGACGCGCCTGGCCGACGCGGCGGGCGTGCCGAGTGTGCCGCACGTGATGGGTCGAGCCGGCTCCTACGAAGAACTGCTGACGCTCGCGCGGGAGGCCGGATTAGGGGATGACCTCGTCATCTCCATCCCTTATGGCAACGCTGGCAGCGGAACGTTCTTTGTGCGCGGTCAGGCCGACTGGGACCAGCACGCCGGTGCGCTGACCGCGGAGCAGGAATTCAAAGTCATGAAGCGGATCCGCAATGTCGAGGTGTGCATCGAAGGTGCGGTGACTCGACACGGCACCGCAATCGGCCCCGCGATGACCAGTCTGGTCGGCTATTCAGAGCTGACTCCGAATCCCGGCGCCTGGTGCGGCAACGACATCTGGCGCGAAGTGCTTCCGCCAGACCAGACGCACGCCGCGCGAGACATGGTGCGAAAGCTGGGCGACATCCTGAGCCGGGAGGGCTATCGCGGCTATTTCGAGGTGGACCTGCTGCACGACTTGGACTCCGACGAGCTCTACCTCGGCGAGGTCAACCCGCGCCTGTCCGGCGCCAGCCCGATGACGAACCTGACCACCGAGGCCTACGCCGACATGCCACTGTTCCTCTTCCATCTGCTCGAGTACATGGACGTGGAGTATGAGCTCGACATCGACGAGATCAACGCGCGCTGGGAGCGTGGCTACGGCGAGGACGAGGTCTGGGGCCAGGTGATCATCAACGAGACCTCGCCGGATGTCGAGCTTTTCACCGCGACGCCGCGCACCGGAGTGTGGCGCATCGACGACGACGGTCGGGTGTCCTTTGCGCGGTCCGCCAACGACTGGGCCACATTGCTCGACGGGTCCGAGGCGTTCTACATGCGCGTCGCGGCGCCCGGCGACTTGCGGTCCGAGGGCGCCCAACTCGGCGTACTCGTCACCCGCGGACACCTGCAGACCACCGACTACCGACTGACCGAACGCTGCCAGCGCTGGGTCAAGGGCATGAGAGCGAAATTTGTCTCCACACCCCTGACACCGGCCACACCGATCGTCTCCCGGCTCGTCGCGCGAGCGTGAGCGACGCCGCGCCCGGTCGCCGCCCGGCCGGGATCTCCCTGGACAACTGGCTGTCCGAGCCCTATGCGCGGTGGTCGTTTCAGCACGTCGAAGACTTCGTGCCGACCGCGGTGATTGCGCGTGGGACCGGGCCCGTCGCGGCGTTGCCGGCGACCGGCGCCGAACTGGCCGCGATCCCGGTGACCACCACCGAGGGGGGCGCCACCACCGTCGGTGCCGTCATGGACACCACTGCAACCGACGGGTGGGCCGTCGCCCACCGTGGCGCGCTGGTGGCCGAGGAGTACCGGGGTGCCATGCTGGCACACACTCGGCATCTGCTGTTCTCGGTGAGCAAGTCGATGGTGGCCGCCGTCGTCGGCGCGCTGCACGGTTCTGGGGCGATGGCTCTCGACGCACCGGTCACCAGCTACGTGCCTGCCCTGGCCGACTGCGGCTACGCCGGGGCGACGGTGCGCCACCTGCTGGATATGAGATCGGGCATCGCCTTCTCGGACAATTACCTGCACCCGACCGCGGAGATACACGCCCTCGACCAGGCGGTCGGGTGGGCCGCCAAAGGCAGCGAGGACAGTCCGGCCACCCTGCGTGACTTCCTGCTGACGCTGCGGCAGAAGTCGCAGCACGGCGGCCCATTCGAATACCGGTCTTGCGAAACCGACGTGCTGGGCTGGATCTGCGAGGTCGCCGGCGGCCAGCGGATGCCCGATCTGATGTCGGAACTGCTGTGGAGCCGCATCGGTGCGCAATGTGACGCGACCATCGGCGTGGACCCGGTAGGCACCGGATTCTTCGACGGCGGCATCAGCGCCTGCCTGACCGACCTGATCCGGTTCGGGTCGCTGCTCTCCCGCCACGGTGTCTCGTTGACCGGCCGACAGGTGGTGCCGGCGGCGTGGATCGCTGACACACTCGACGGCGGTCCCGACTCGCGTCAGGCGTTCGCCGCCAGCCCGGAGGACACCGGAATGCCCGGCGGGATGTACCGCAATCAGGTGTGGTTCCCCTACCCGGGCAACACCGTGGTGTTGTGCCAAGGCATGTGCGGCCAGCTGATCTACGTCGATCGAGCGGCGGAGGTGGTCGGCGCCAAGGTGTCCACCCAGTCCTACGCTGCCGACTCGCGGATGTTGTCCGACACCCTGCGTGCCTTCGATGCGATAGCGCAGGAGCTGGCCTAGCCGCTGGCCATCGGACTCAACTCCGGAACAGCGCCGGGTCGTCGAGTTGGCCCAGCAGCGCGGTCAGCTGGTCCACCAGTTGAGCCGGCGCCAGCTCGATATCCTCGGCCAGCCAGGCACCGATTGTCTGAGCCACCCCGCCGACCACGAAATGCGCGACCGCCTTGATGCGGTCGTTGCCCGGCACCCGCAATACGTTCTGCACGTGCCGGCCGGACAACATCGCGAACAGTGCACTGGATTCAGCGCGTTTGCGCACCAGCAGCGCATTGGTCAGCTGCGTGCTGAACAGCATTCGGCCGACGCGGGCGTCCCCGGCAATGGCAGACACCAGGTGGGCCATGCCGGCCCGGGTCTGCTCGGCAGAAGGCACCGCGGCCACGGCGGCCTGGGTGCTGGCCGCCAGGTCACCGACCACCCAGTCGAACACCGCGGCCACGAACTCGTCCTTGTCGGCGAAACTCTCATAGAAATACCGTGACGCCACACCGGCCCGGTGGCAGATCCCTCGCACGGTCAACTCGATCAACTCGTGGGCGCCCAGCACATCGAGACCGGCAGCTAGCAGGCGTTCTCGGCGCTCGGCCAGCCGGTCGGCTGCTTGCACGCCTCGGTAGGGACGCTCGGGAACGGCGGAAACCACGTCCACCATCTTGACACCGGGCTCTCAGCTGGGCAATATCAGGAAACCGACGTTCTCACAATCAGCGAGGTGCAGTAATGACAATCAGCGAGCCGATTCCCTTGGTGGAGCGTTCGGTGAACGACTCGCTGGGCGCGCACCCCGCCCCACGCCGACGCTCCTGGCTGCCGCAAGTCACCTGCGACGACAACATGATGATGGGCGTGGCGCTGTTGGCCGGCCCCGCCAACGTGATCATGCAGCTGGCGCGGCCCGGGGTGGGCTACGGCGTGATGGAGAGCAAGGTCGAAAGCGGCCGAGTTGACCGGCATCCGATCAAGCGGGCTCGCACCACGTTCACCTACCTGGTGGTCTCCACCCAGGGCAGCGACGCGCAGAAGGCCGCGTTCCGCGAGGCGGTCAACAGTGCCCACCGTCAGGTTCGCTCCACGGGCGACAGCCCGGTGAAGTACAACGCATTCGACCGTGACCTGCAGCTGTGGGTGGGCGCCTGCCTGTACAAGGGCAACGTCGACATCCACCGCATCTTCCTCGGTGAAATGGACGACGAGCACGCCGACCGGCATTACCACAATGAGGGCAAGGCGATGGCCACCATGCTGCAGGTGCCCGAGGACATGTGGCCGGCCGATCGGGCCGCCTTTGACCAGTACTGGCAGGACCAGCTGGACAAGGTGCACATCGATGACGCCGTCCGCGAATACCTGAAACCAATCGCGGCGAGCCGGCTGCGGGGCCTGACCCTGCCCGGCCCGTTGCAGCGGACGAACGAACGGATCGCGACGCTGATCACCACCGGCTTCCTTCCGCAGCGCTTCCGCGACGAGATGCAGCTGCCGTGGGGCCCCGACAAGCAACGTCGGTTCGACCGGTTGATGGGCGTTCTTCGCGGAATCAACAACCTGCTGCCGCAGTTCTTGCGCGGCTTCCCGTTCAACCTGATCCTGTGGGACCTCGACCGCCGTATCCGCGCCGGTCGCCCGCTGGTGTGACCGGGCCGCTGTCAGGCGTTCTTGGTCAACACCCACCAGATGGTGGTTGACGGGCCGGCCAGTTTCCCGGCCAGGGTTTTCTGATCGAAGGAATGGGTCAGCTTCCCGTCATCGATGGTCCATACCCACCTGTTGCCCTCGAGGTGGGCATCCTTGTCCCAGCCGATGGCGGTGTCGCGGACATTGAGACAGCCTGGGCCGCACGGGGACAAAAACCAGGGGTAGGCAGACCCGGCCCGGACGATTCCGGCGCCGTCGGTGATGGTCATGGTGTAGGAACCCGACAGTGGTCCCGGCCCGCTCGGGTTGAACACCTCGACGGCGGTGCCGACCAGGGCCGCCGCAACGACAACACCTTTCAGGCTCACGGCTGGCGCTCCTTCCCTCCCGACCTACCTCCCGCAATCCCGCTAGGCCGAATCTAGGATTCGCCGCCCGGTGACGAAACAGGGTTTTCCCTTGCTTCTGGCCGAATCTGCTGCGGGTGAATTGACGGTTCAGCCCGCGTCGGTAGGCTTTGACCTCGACACACGCGGACGGAAGGTGGCAGGCGATGCACGTCAACCCCCATGTGTTGCGCACCGGAGCAAATGTGTCCGACGACGCCGGCGGGCACGCCAATGACGGGGCTCAGCGTCTCGACGTGGCCGGCGTGACCGCCAAGATGTTCGGCGATTTCGATGACGCGCACGGTTTCCACGCCGCGTTGGGCAGCGCCAAGGACAGTCATCGCGACGCCTTGCAGGGCCACCACCAGAACCTCACCGGCATCGCCGAGAACGTGCGCACCGCCGCCGCCGGCTTTACCGAGATGGACAACCACAACGCCAAACTGTTGCGGGACGTCGCCGGCCCCCAACAGTGAGTCGTCCCACCCTGCAGCACCTGAACGTCGACGACCTCGTCGCGCAGGCCGGTGGTGATCCGTGGGCGATCGACGACAGTCTGCAGGCCGGCAGCCCCACCCAGATCAACTTCTTGGCCCAGGCCTTCCACTCCGCCGCCGGTTCGGCCACCGCCGCCGAAGAGTCCTTCCGCGCCGCCCAAGAACACTTCACGCAGTACAACCGCGAAAACGGCGAGCAACCCATCAACAACGGGGCCGAGGTGCAGCGCGTCAAAGACAGCCTGCATGCCACCAATGAGCAGCTCGGTCAGATCGCCGCCGACCTGGAGACCATCGCTGCCGCCCTGGCTCAGGCCCGGGCAACCTCGCGGGGCAACATCAAGTCACTCAATGAGAACCTGGGGACTGCCGACTATCTGATCGGCCACTACCTCGACCTGGAGAACCAGGGCCTGGATCGCGACGCCGATATCGAGAATGTTCGTCATGCAGCCAAGGCCGACACCGAGACTGCCCTGCACAACGAGACGTTTTTCCGCAACGACTACTCCAAGACCCTGAAGCAGGCCCTGACCAACCTGCGGGTCAAGGACGGCTACGACCCCGACGTCGCGGTACGCAAGTTCGATGCCGACAGCGAGCCGGCAGCCGGCAACGGGGCTCCGGGAACCGCCAGCCCAACTAACGGCACACCCAACGGTCAAGCCGACGGTGGTGCCGGGCAGACGCCGCCGGCAGGTGGTACCCCGGCGGGAGCCGATGGTGGCGCCGGCGGCAATGGCGGCGCCAATGGCCAAGCCCCCGGAACGCCGGACGGCAAGGCCGGGGACGGCGGCGCCGGGGCCGCCACGCCGTGGGTGCCACCGGGCACGCCGGTGATGACCCGGCCTCAGGGCCCGCCACCTACCCCGACCAAGCCGACGGAGATCAACGGCAAATGGGGGAACGTCGGGGACGGCCTCGCCTCGGCCGGTGGCCAGGCAAATGCTCCCTGGGTCCGGCCAGACCTGCCGGCGTTCGCACCGGGCGGGTCGCCGAACCCCGCCATTCCCGGCGGTGTCCCGGTTTCCCAAGCCATGGAGGGAGTCGAGAAGTTCGGTAAACGCCTAGGAATGGCGGGCAACGTCATCACCGTGGCGAACGGGGCCATGGAGATCCAGAACGATCTGAACAATGGGGTCTCCTTGAGCACCGCCTTGGTGGACGTCGTCCCCAAAACCGCCGGTGATGTCACCGGCGGTCTGGTGGGCGCCGGACTGGGCGCGGAGACCGGCGCGGAGATCGGGGCCGTGGTCGGCACCTTCTTCGGCCCCGGACCGGGAACTGCCATTGGTGCGGTCCTCGGTGCCGGCACCGGAGCGGTTGTCGGCGGCCTCGTCGGCAGCGAGTTCGGTAAGCATGTGGGCGAAGGAATTTCGAATGTCTGGCATGGATTGTTCGGCTGAGCTGGGCACACCGGTAAGGGAGATCGATCATCAGTAGCGCAAACGGCATCATCGGGGTCGGTTTGGTGGTGATGCTTCTCATCGGAGTCCCGGTCGATCCCCGCAAGGACGCGTGGTCCAAGTGGCTCTTTTGGCTCATCGGACCGATGGTGTCCGCCGCCTTGTTCGCGTTTGCGTTCTACAGCTCGATGAAGAGCCCAGAGACGACGGACCTGATCGGTGCGGTCGTCGCTGGAGCGATCCTTTCCTACCTCAGCTTCGGCGGCGTTTACCTCCGCAAGCTCTGGCGGCCCGGGCGATAAGGAGTTGTCAGTGGAAAATTCCGGTCACGCACCCGCCGAGGGATCGATCATCTTGGATCCCCGCGACATCGACGAACCGACGATCACCCTCCCCCGGCCCCCGGGTTGGGAGTTCCTGCCCAGCAACGAATCGCCGCCGGTGCGCGGCGTGCTCTACAACCAGGAACTGCGACGGCACGGTTTCACCCCCAACGCGGTAGTGACGTGCGAAGAGCTCACCGGCCAGGTGGGACTGCCGGCGCAGGCCCTGGCCAAGGAGCGCGCCGCGGTCATCGACCTCGTCGGTGACCTCGACACCGACATCGCAGGCACGGTGTCGGGCTTTCCGAGCAGAACGATCTCCTACAACCTGCAGGGCCGACCCGCCACCGGCCTGCTCATCGCCGTGCAGAACACCAAGGCCAGGATCTGGGCGATCACGGTCACCTTGCAGACCACCGACGCCGACAACCCGCACTACATCGCCGCAAAACAGGCCCTGCTGGATTCGGTGGAAGTCCGCCTGCCCACCCCGTGACGCCCCTGGGAGAATGAACTCATGGTCGAGCAGAGCCTCTGGATGCAGAAAGTCGCCGCCGATCCCGGGCATTCGCAGTGGTATATCGAACGCTTCCGCGAGATGGCCCGCGCCGGTAACGATCTGGCCGGCGAAGCGCGCCTGATCGACGCGATGGCGTCCCGTGGCGCCCGCATCCTCGACGCCGGCTGCGGCCCCGGACGGGTCGCTGGCGTCCTGGCCAAGTGCGGCCACGACGTGGTCGGTGTCGACGTCGACCCGGAGCTCATCGAGGCCGCCGAGCAGGACTATCCCGGACCGCGCTATCTCGTGGGCGACCTCGCCGAGCTCGACCTGCCCGCCCGCGGCATCTCCGAACCGTTCGACCTCATCGTGTCGGCGGGCAACGTCATGGCATTTGTGGCCCCGAGCACGCGCGCGGAGATCCTGCGCCGGTTGCGCGCCCACTGCGCCGACGACGGCCGGACCGTGATCGGCTTCGGCGCCAACCGGGACTACGACTTCGATCAGTTCCTGCGCGACGCGTCGGCCGCCGGTTTCGCGAACGATCTCCTGCTGGCCACCTGGGACCTGCGGCCCTTCACCGCGGACTCCGACTTCCTGGTCGCGGTGCTACGCCCCGCTCACAGCGGCAGCTGATCGTCCTCGGTCAGCTCGCCGAGCTGGTCGACGCTCAGCACCTCGGTCATGTCCTGCTCCTGATAGGCCAGCCGACCCACCCGGTGTGCGACCACCGGCGCGGTGATCAGGGTGAACAGGATGCTCACCGTCACCATTCCGGCGTCGTGGCTGCCGCGGAGCCGGATCAACGCACCGAAGAGCACCAGCAACAGGCCCAACACCTGCGGCTTGGTGGCCGAGTGCATCCGGGCCAAGGTGTCGGGGAACCGCACCACTCCAATAGCCGCCGTCAGCGCCAGCACCGAACCGGCGAGCACCAGCACCCCGGCGAGCACGTCGAGCAGGATCACGGTTGCCTCCCCAGGTCAGGTGCGTCGTCGGGAACCCGGAAGCGTGCCACGCTCACCGACCCGATGAAGCCGACCAGCGCCAGTGCCGCGAGGCTGTAGGTCACGGTGGTGTCCCGGCTGACCGCAGCCCAGATACCGATACCGCACATGGTCATCGCGGCCAGCGTGTCCAGCGCCACCAGCCGGTCCAAGGTGCTGGGCCCGGCCAGCAGCCGATACATGGTGATGACGGCGGCGAAGCCCAACAGCACGCCCGCCGTTCCCCAGATCACGTTCATGCGTCTACTCCCGCCGGCAGCCACTCTTCGTCACGCTCGAACGCGGCGATCAACAGTCGCTCCACCTGCGCTACCTGCTGAAAGAAACGTTCGACCGCCGGCGCAGACCCGACATCGATCACATGGCAATACAGAATGCGGCGCACCTGATCGATCTCCAGCACCATCGATCCGGGAATCAATGTGGTGATGTTGGCGGCCAGCACCAAAACCAGGTCGGATTTGATGGTCAGCGGCACCCGTAGCACCCCGGTGAGCGGCGGCGGCCCGGGTCGGACCGCCAGCCACATCAATTGAATGCTGGACTCCATCAGGTACCAGGTGAACAGCCCCAACAGCCTCACCAACGGCACCAAATGCACCCGGCCCTGTACCGGCACCGGCGGCATCGGCAGCAAAACCATGATCACGATCGCGACCAGGATTCCCGTGATGATGTTGGGGATTGTGAAGCGGCCCCACAACAGCACCCACACGGTCGCCAGTGCGGACACCGCGAAGATCCTCAGCGCGAGGGCCCTCATGGTGTACCCACCGACAAGACGGTCGAGATGTATTCGCCCCGGTCCAGAACCTCGGCCGCCGCCCGCTCGGTGTAGGCGAAAATCGGGCCGGCCAGAACGCTCAGCGACAGGCCCAGCGCGATCAGCGCGAGCGTCGGGACCACCATCCACGTCGGCATCTTTCCGACGTCATCACGGTCGTTGTAGGCAACGTCGCCGACGTCGTCAAGCAGCACCGGCGGAGCGGCAAGCACCAGCTCTCCCTCGGGGGCGTCGACGCGGCGGCGCCAAAACGCCATGGTCCACACCCGCGCCAGCACATACAGCGTCAGCAGACTCGTCACCACCGCGCCGCCCACCAGGCACCAGGCCAGCACCGACCCGTCACCCACACCGGCCTGCAGCACGGCGGTCTTGCCGATGAAGCCCGAAAAAGGCGGAATACCACCGAGATTGAACGCCGGAATCAGGAACACAAAAGCCAACAGCGGGTTGGCGATCAGACCGCCCAGCCGGTGCAGCGACGAGGCGCCGCCCTGGCGTTCGATCAGTCCGGCCGCCAGGAACAGCGTGGTCATCACGATGATGTGGTGCATCACGTAGAAGATCGCGCCGGACATACCCAGCTGGCTCGACAACGCGACCCCGAACATCATGAAGCCGATGTGGCTGACCAGGGTGAAGGACAACACCCGCTTGATGTCGCTTTGCGCGATGGCACCGAAGATCCCGATCAACATGGTCAACAGCGCCGCGACCAGCAACACCGAGTCCAGGCCGCCGTCGGGGAACAGCAGTGAGTGCGCCCGGATGATCGCGTACACACCGACTTTGGTCAGAATCCCGGCGAACACCGCGGTGATCGGGGCGGGCGCGGTGGGGTAGGCGTCGGGCAGCCATGCCGACAGCGGGAACACCGCGGCCTTGATGCCGAACGCCACCAGCAACACCGCGAACACCGCGCTTCGGGTGCCGCTGGGCAGGGCGCCGGTCCGCGTCGCCAGCTCGGCGAGGTTCAGCGTTCCGGTCGAGGCATAGACCAGGGCGATGCCCAACAGAAAGACCAACGACGAGGCCATCGAGACCATCACGTAGCCGATACCGGCGCGGATGCGTTCGGCGCTTGCGCCGATGGTCAGCAACACGAAGCTCGCCGACAGCAGCATCTCGAATCCGACGAACAGGTTGAACAGGTCACCGGCCAGGAAAGCCAGGGAGACGCCGGTGGCCAGGGTCAGATAGGTGGGCAGGAAGATCGATACCGGCTGGCGGTCGTCACCGTCTCGCACGCCCTGCCCGATGGCGTAGACCATGACCGCCAGCAGCACGACCGCCGACACCACCAGCATCAGCGCCGACAACCGGTCGACAACCAGGCTGATGCCGAGCGGTCCCACCTTCTGCTCGGTCGGTCCCCAACCTCCGACATGCAGCACCAGGGTGCCGTTACGGTCGGTCAGATACAGCAGCGCCGCGCTGACCGCGGCCACCGCGCACAGCACACCGATGGTGATCGGCCGCTGTAGCCGGGGGCGGCGGCCGACGATCAGCGTCAGCGCCGCGCCCAGCGTGGGCAACAGCACCGGCAGCGGCATCAAGACGGCGGCAAGACTCACCGTGACACCTCGCTTTCGGGAACGGCGTCGAGGTCACCGGCTGCCACCGGCACGCCGTGGTCCTGTTCGGCGGCGATGACCTCTTCGTCGGTCAGCTGCGAGACGCGGGTCGCTTCCTGGTCGTCGCCGATGTCGTCGGTGGTCGTCAGGTTGTAGGAGCGGTAGGTCAGGGCCAGCACGAACGCGCCCACGCCCATGGTGATGACGATCGAGGTCAACACCATGGCCTGAGCCAGCGGGTCGGCGTCGGTTTCCTTACCGGAGCTGGCCCAAAGGATCGGCGGATTTCCGTCGGGCCCGCCGACATCGATGATCAGCAGATTGATGGCATTCCCGATCATCATCAGGCCCAACAACATTCGGGTCAGGCTGCGCTCTAGCAGCATGTAGACCCCGCACGACGTGAGCCCGGCGGCCATCAGCAACGGAACCAGATGCGCGGTCATGACACTCCTGCCATCGGTCGGCCAGCGGACTGCGATTCAAGCTCTTGGTCCAATCGCACGCCCAGGCTGCGCAGCACGTCGAGCACCATGCCGACCACCACCAGGTACACGCCCAGATCGAAGAACAACGACGTCACCACATTGACGTGCCCGAGCACCGGAAGCGTGAAGTGCAGCACCGCCGAGGACAGCACCGGCGCCCCCAGGAACAACGACCCCAGCGCCGTGCCTCCGACCAGGGCCAGCCCGACGCCCAGGACCTTGCTGGAGTCCAGGGGCAGCGTCTCACCGAGCTCGTAGCGTCCGCCGGCCAGATAACGCAGTGCCAGACCCAGCCCGGCGGCAAGCCCACCGGCGAAGCCACCGCCGGGATAGTTGTGCCCGGCGAACAGGAAGTAGATCGAGACCACCATGATCAGCGGGAAGATGATCCGGGTCGCGACCTCGAGCACCAGCGACCGCTCGTTGGGGTCGTGGTAGGCGCTGCCCCGCAACCAGGTGGTGGACCCGATCGCCGGGCTGTAAGGCGTGGTGATGCCCGCGGTCTTGCGCGGGCTGCCGGCGTCGGCGATCCGTGGGGCCCGGCCGAAGCGGCGGTTGCGGAACACCATCGAGGCCACGCCGGTCGCGGCGACCAGCAGCACCGAGATCTCGCCGAGGGTGTCCCAGGCCCGGATATCGACCAGCAGCACGTTGACGGTGTTGGCGCCGTGGCCGCGGACGTAGGCCGCTTCGGGCAACGCCTCGGCCACGCCGTCGCGGGTGCGCGCCGCCATCGCGAAGGCCGCCAGCACGGCCACGCTGATGCCGACCGCGGCGGCCAGCACTATGCGCGGCAGCCGGTTCAGGGCCATGGTGGGGCGCTCGGCCTCCGCCGGCAGCGTGCGCAACACAAGCACGAAGATCACCAGGGTCACGGTCTCGACCAGCAGCTGGGTCAGCGCCAGGTCGGGCGCACCGTGGAAGGCGAATGCCGCCGCGCACCCGTAACCGGTCACCCCGACCATCAACACCGCGGACAGCCGGTTGCGAGCCATGGTCGCGCCGATCCCACCGGCGATCACCAGCACCGCGACGGTCAACTGCAGCGGAGTGTCCCACAGGTGCAGTTCGACGTGGTTGCGCGCGCCCAATGCCAGCGCCGTCAGCGGCAGCACCACCAGCGTCGCGAAGATCATCCCTTGGTTGAGGGGCAGGGAGCCGCGCTGGGTGATGCTGGTCAGCCGCACCGCTGCCACATCGAGCAGCCGCAGCGCGTCGTCATAGATGCGGTCGGCCTTGCCGATCGGCAGCCGGCGCAGCCGGGACAGACGCAGCGGGCCGCGGGCGGCGAACACACTGGTGCCGACCACCAAGACCAGCGCCGACAGCAACACCGGCAGCCCGACACCGTGCCACAGGGCCAGGTGGTAGCCGGTTCCGCCCGGCATGGTGTCGGCGTAGCTGCGCAACACCGTGTCCAGGGTGAGCGCACACAACCCCAAGGCCAGGCTGGCGGCGGCCAGCACGGCCGGTGGTGCCAGGAAGGACACTTCCGGTCGGTGCAGTCCTGCCACATGAGCACTCGGCGCGACCCGGCCCTTGCTGGAGAAGCCGCCCCACACGAACCGCACGCTGTAGATCACGGTGAACATCGAGGCGAGCACCCCGGCGGCCAGCACGTACGGACCGGCGGAACCCAGGACCGGAGACTGGGCCTCGGCCCCGAAAATGGTCTCCTTGGCGATGAAGCCCACGAACGGCGGTACTCCGGCCATGCTGGCGGCGGCCGCGGCGGCGATCACGAACAGCCCCGGGGCGCGGCGTCCCAATCCGGCCAGTTCACGCAGATCGCGGGTGCCGGTGGCATGGTCGATGATCCCCACCACCATGAACAGCGTGGCCTTGGCCGCCGCGTGCGCGCACATGGCGGTCAACCCGGCCAGCATGAGGTCGCCGGTGCCGGCTCCGACCAACACGATCATCAGACCCAGCTGGCTGACGGTGCTGTAGGCCAGCAGCAGTTTGAGGTCGTACTCGCGTACGGCCCGCCATCCCGCCAACAGTGCGGTGGCCAGACCGAGAATCAGCAGCGTCGGCCGCCATCCGGGCGAATCGGCGAACCCCGGGGCCAACCTGGCCACCAGATAGACCCCGGCCTTGACCATTGCCGCGGCGTGCAGGTACGCGCTGACCGGTGTCGGTGCCGCCATCGCGCCGGGCAGCCAGAAGTGCAACGGCACGATCGCCGACTTGCTGAGCGCGCCGACCAGGATCAGCAGCACCCCGACGGTGACCACGGTCCCCGACGGAGGATGGGCCACCAGCTCCGAGAGCAGATAGGTGCCGGCGGCGTTGCCCAGCATGATGATGCCGACCAGCATGGCCAGCCCGCCGGCAGTGGTCACCAGCAGCGCCTGGATGGCGGCACGGCGATTGACCGCACGTTCGGCATAGTGACCGATCAGCAGGAACGACAACACCGTCGTCATTTCCCAGAAGACGTAGAGCACCAGCGCGTTGTCGGCGACCATCAGCCCGAACATCGCTCCGGCGAAACCGACCATCTTCGCGGCGAAGCTGGGCAGCCGCGGGTCGGTCTCGTGCCCCCCGACCGGCCGAAAGTATGCGGCGCAGTAGAACAAGACCAGGGCGCCGATCCCCAGCGCCAGCACGCACATGATCGCGCTCAGCGAATCGAACCGCAGCGCGATGTCCATCGACAGTCCAGGAACCCAGGGCACGGTGACGCGGTGGTCGGCGGCCGGACCGGCCGGCCAGTTCGCCACCACCCAACCCAGCGATACCAGCGGGATCGAACCCAGCGGATAGAACGCCGCCCTGCCCCACCTGCGCACCAACGCTGGTGCGGCAGCGGTGCCAACAACATGGGCAAGCAGTATCGCCAGCATCACGCTCCACGGGCCGTTTCGTTTAAGTCGATGCGTTCAGTCGTGGCCAATCGTGAGGAGACCGCGGACGCGCTCAGAACACGTCCGCACCCATCTCCCACCACCACTGATTCCAGTTTGTGTGGTGCGGCGGCAACGCGCCATGGAATACAACCCCCATTCGGAGGGGGGTGAAACACCCATTACTCGCGAGGGCGGAACCCGTTACGGCTCGGTTACGGCTCGATCAGCCCGGTCCTGATTGCATACCGGGTGAGCGCCAGGCGGTCACGCAAGCCCAATTTCTGCAGGGTGTTGGTCCGGTGGCGGTCGACTGTCTTGGCACTGATGCCGAGCGTCTTGGCGATCTCCCGTGCCGAGAGGCCCTCGGCGATCAGCTTGAGGACTTCCTCTTCCCGGGGTGTGAGGATGGTCTCGGGCAACGTACTGCCGTGCCGCGCCCGGTGCAGGTAGTCGCGGATCAGGGCGGTCACCGCCCCGGCGTACAGAAACGGCTCACCGCGAATCGTCGCCCGGCATGCCTCGAGCAGGTCGCGGTCGGCGACCGACTTCAAGACATAGCCCGACGCACCGGCCTTGAGGGCCTCGAAGAAGTACTGCTCGTTGTCGTGCATCGACAGCATCAGCACCCGCACGTGGGGATGGTTGCGGTTGATCTCGCGGGCGGCCTGCAAGCCGGTCATCCGCGGCATCGCGATGTCCAAAATAGCCAGATCGACGGGGGTTTCCTGCAACACTGCGAGCGCCTCGGCGCCGTCGGCGGCCTCGGCGACCACGGACAAGTCGGGCTCGGCGTCCAGAATCATCCGCAGCCCACTGCGCATCAGGGCGTGATCGTCGGCCAGCAGGATGCGTGCCGGTTGCATCGGCATCATGCCCGTCCCACCCCCGATCGTGCCGGTACCACCAGCCGGATTTCGGTGCCTTGGTCAGCTGAGGAGGTGATTGTCAGGGTGCCGTGCACCAGCAGTGCGCGCTCCCGCATGCCGGTGATTCCCGCACCTTCGACGCTCATCGCGCCCGTGCCGTCATCGGAGATCCGCAAGGTCAACTCCCCCGCTGCGTCGACATGCAAGTCGAGCCACACTTTCTGCGCACCGGAATGCCGGGCGATATTGGTCAAGCTCTCCTGCACAATGCGGTAGCACACCAACTCCACGTTGGGGTTCAGTCGTTCTGCTTGCGGGCCAATGTCTTTGACGACATCGATGCCGCTCGCCTGGGTGAACTGGTTGCACAGTGCCTGCAGTGCGCTCTGTAGGCCGAGGTCTTCCAACGCGTCCGGGCGCAGCCGTCGCGCAATGCCGCGCACTTCGTCGAGACTGGCCCGCACGATCTCCTGTGCCTCCGCGAGATCCCCGCGTATTCCTTCCGGCGCGGCGTCGACGGCTCGTTTGAGGGTGAGCAGGGCGACGGTGAGGGTTTGGCCGATCTCATCGTGCAACTCTCTGGCGATCCGCTGCCGCTCGTTCTCCTGCGCGACGAGCACCAAGGCACTCGATGAGGCGCGTTCGGTTTCCAGCCTGTCCAGCATCGCGTTGAACGACGCCATCAAGTGGTGCAGATCACCGTCGCCCGTATCGTCCACCCGGTCGGTGTGCCGGAGCAGGTCAACCCGCCGCATGGAGGCGGCAAGCCGGTCCAGCGGGGCCAGACTTGACCGCAACAGCAAGGCATTGGCCCCCACCACGACTGCCAGCCCGATCACCAACACCGGGAGCTCAGCCAGTTGGACGGGTCCTGAAACAGTGGCCGGCGACATGGCCAGCACCAGGGTGCCGAAGGTGAAGACCAATCCGTTGATCAGGACGACGCGCCGAAACAACCCCCGCGCGGGCGCGCTCGCCCGCCGCCGAAATCGGTCGACGAGCCCAGTCCAACGGCTCATACCACCACCCTGGTCTGCGCGGCACGCAATGTCCATACGGGTCGCCCTGACATGCGAATGGGTGTCAAACACCATGGCGAGCCACCGGTTCGGGCTCGGAGAATGGAGGTACGCCCAGCGCATCGTCGGCTTTGACCCCAGGGTCGAGGTGTTTGCCGCCCCGGAGTGTCGAGCCCACTGGTGGAGCGCCGGGCGAGTTAGATCGACGGATCACACCACCGACCCGTGACCGGAGGGATGCAACTGCAATGGACCGCTGTACCCGAGCGCGGCGTCCCGCAGCGCCCGGCTCCGCCGCGCTCGCGAACGCCGCAACCCGAGCGCGGCGTCCCGCAGCGCCCGGCTCCGCCGTTACCGGCCTGCACCGCCAATGAATTTCGCTGCGTTGCCGCCGGAAGTCAACTCCGGTCTCATGTACCTCGGCGCCGGCTCGGGGCCGATGCTCGCCGCAGCGACCGCCTGGAGCGGATTGGCGTCCGAACTACACACGGCGGCAGCGGGTTACGAATCCGTGGTAGCCGAGTTGACCAGCTCGGCATGGTCGGGTCCGTCCTCGGCGGCAATGGCGGCTGCGGCTACGCCGTACGCGGCATGGTTGAACACCACCGCAACTCAGGCTGAAAAGACTGCCCTGCAAGCCAAAGCGGCTGTGGCGGCCTACGAGGCCGCGTTCGCATTGACGGTGCCCCCGCCGATCATCGCGGCCAACCGGGCACGGTTGCTGACGCTGTTGGCCACCAATGTGCTGGGGCAGAATGCCGCGGCGATCGCGGCCACCGAAGCCGAGTACGGCGAAATGTGGGCCCAGGACGCCACCGCGATGTACAGCTACTCGGCCCTGTCGAAGACCGCTTCCGAACTGGAGCCGTTCGCGCCGCCACCGCAGACCAGTAACCCGGCGGGACCAGTCGGCCAGACCGGCGCTCAGGGCAATCCCGCCAACCTCGCGCAGACGGTGTCGTCACGACTGGCCTCCACGCTGACCGGACCCGGCTCGGCGGAGGCCTCCCAGGGGTTGCCTGGCGTAGCGTTGCCGAGCGACGTCCCGTCTGGATTCTTCGACTGGATGGGCGTCATCGCCGACGAGACCGCCCTTGGGATCGCCCTGCCGATGTCGATCCTCGGTGTCTTCCTGGCCGGTGCGGCAATGCATTTCGCCGAGCAGGACTCCCAAGAGATCTTCGACACCCAGGACATCCTCCGCGCCGGCCAGAGACGCATCTTGAGCGCTCTGGACCAATTGGGGGTGCACGAGGAACTGCCGTCGATCGAGAACCTCCGGATTCCCCACGAAGCGGTCGTGGTCTCCATGGGCGAGGCGTTCCCGCTCGGGGCGCTCTCGACGCCCATCAGTTGGGCCGAGGTCGCCCCCGAGATCCGCCATGCCAGTTTCTCGACGCCGCTCGGCGCCGCCCCCGCTACGTCGCCGGCTGGGTTGGGCACGGCATTCGGCCAGATGGCTCTGGCCGGTATGGGCGGCAGTGCGCTGGCCGGCGCCATGAACCAGCGCCGCTCGGAGGGCGGGAAGGCGACTGCTCCCGCGGCGTCCACTGGGCCCGGCAAGCCGTCCTCGGATTCGGCGGAGCAGACAGCGGTGGCGGCGGCGCATTCTCCGCTGTCCTCGGTAGTGGAGTTGGCGGCCGGGATCCGCGAACTCGGCGAACTGCACGACGCCGGCTATCTGACCGGCGAGGAGTTCGCCGCACAAAAGCGTCGACTGCTGTCCCGGTAACTCTTTCGGCCGAGCGCCACTTAACGGCGGCGCGACCTCAGGTAGTCCCCGACCACCGCAGCGCCCAGACCGTCGAGTTCCGGAACCACCACCCGGCCCTGGACCCGCCGCGCCACCTGGTCGATGAAGCGGGCCAGCCCGGGATCGTCGCCGAGCCGGAAGATCGTCACCTGGGCACCAAGCCGCGCGACGTCGTCGAAGCCCCGCACGGTGTGGGCGATGGTCCGCGGGTGCGGAGGGTAGTCAAAAAACACCGCAGAACCCGCCCCGGCGCCGTCATAGTCCTCCAAGTGCGCCGTCGGCTCCCCGTCGGTGACCACCAGCACCACCGGCTGGGCGTTGGGGTGGCGGCGCAGGTGCCGGCCGGCCAGCGCCAGCGCATGGTGCAGATTGGTGCCCTGCTCGTAGACACCTTCCAGGCCGGTCAGCTCCGCGGCAGACACGGTGCGCGCATAGCGGCCAAACGCGATGATCTGCAACGCATCTGAGCGGAACCGGGTGCTGATCAGGTGGTTCAACGCCAGCGCGGTGCGCTTCATCGGCAGCCAGCGGTTGTCCATCACCATCGAGAACGAGGTATCCACCAGCAACGCAACGGCGGACTGAGTGCGCGTCTCGGTCTCGGAGACCTCGACGTCCTCCACGCTGATCGACAGCCGACCGCCCGCAGACCCGCCGGGCTGGGCGACCTGCCGCAGCACGCTGTTGGTCAGGGTGCGGGTGACGTTCCACGGCTCGGTGTCGCCGAACTGCCAGGGCCGGGTCGCCCCGGTCAGCTCGCCGGCCGCCCCGGCCCGACGATGGTCGCGTTCGCCGCGGCGCCCCGAAAGTTGCCGTGCCACATCACGTAACGCCGTTTCCCCAAGCCGACGCATCGCCTTCGGCGACAGCCGCCACTGCCCGTCGGAGCTGCGGTCCAGGAACCCTTGGTTGAGCAGCGCACGTTCCAGTTCGGCCAGCGTGCGCGCGTCGACGGCGGCTTGGTCGCCGAGTTGTCGGGCCAACGCGTCCAGATCGACGTCGTCCATGCTCGCGCCCGGGTACGCCTGTGACAGCTGCTCGGCCAACTGCTCGAGCTCGGCGATATCGGACAGGGCCTGGGCGCCCTCACCCATGCCGAGCGGGTTGTTGCCGGAAAACTCCGACGAGCCGGTCCAGTCCTCCCCCGGCCGGGCCGCCTGCAGGTGCGCGTCCAGGCGTCCCAGCGCCTGCTGCAGGGCCGGGGAGCCGAACGCCTGCTCAGCCAACGCATCCAGCTCGGCACGTTGCTCGGCGCTCAGGCTGTTACGGAAACGCTGCGCGGCGGCCGCCCGCTGAGCCAGCGAATCCAGCAGCTCCTCGACATTGCGCGGGTTCTCCGGGAAGAACTCGCCGTGTTTGTCCATGAACTGTTGGAAGTCCTGCGCGGTGTCTTCGCCGCGCGAGTGCTTGTCCAACAGTTCGTTGAGATCGTCGAGCATGTCGCTGACCCGTTGCCGGTCGGCGTCGGTGGCGCCTTCCAGCGCCTGCTTCATGCCGGCGAAACGCTGGTCGAGCATCTCGCGGCCGAGCAGGTCCTTGATCTTCTCGTAGGATTCCCGGGCCTCGCCGCTGCGCCAGTTGTAGTCGGCCAGCTCCTGCACCGCTTTGGCCGGCGACGGCGACAGCGCGTCGATCTGCATCTCGGCGAAGCGGGCGTCGTCGTCGAGCGCGCGGGCCAGCTCTTTGCGTTCGGCGAGCACCGCTTCGTCGAGCAGCTTCTTGACCTCCGCCAGCGTTCCGTCCAAGTTGTTGCGGCGCAACAGTTCCCGGCGCCGACGTTGCGCCTCGGCGGCCAGCTGATCGGCTCCGGTCAGGTTCTTGGTGCCACGGCGCAGCAATTCTTGCAGCGCCCGCCGCGGCGACGTCCCCTCCATGACGTCGCGCCCGATCTCCTCCAGCGCCTCGGCCAGATCGACCGGCGGCGCGAGCGGATCCGGCCCACCAGAGTAGGCCGAATACCGGGAGGCGTGCCGTCTAGCCATAGACGGTTTCGCCCTCGTCAGAGGTCTTGTCGATGCGCTTAGCCAAATACAGTGCTTCCAAGGCCAACTCGAGTGCCGCGGCCCGTTCGCCATCGGATTCGGCACCCAGGCGCTGCGCGACGGCGTCGATCACCGGCAGATCCGGCAGCGCCGCCAGCACCGCTTTGGCCGAAATCCGCTCGCCCGTCGTCACCGTCGCGTCCTCGACCGCCGCCACCAGCGGTCCCACGTCGATCCCGCCCAGTGCCCGCGATGCGGTATCGGCGGTAGCCCGGCGCAACAGGTGCTCCAGCACCGCCTGCTCGCGGCCTTCCTCGCCGGATTCGAATTCCAACTTGCCGCGCAGCACGTCGACGATCGTGCTCAGGTCCACCACCCGGGCCACCGGGTCGGTTTCGCCCAGCACCGCGCCGCGGTGGCGCGCCGAGGCCGCCACCGTCTCCGCGGCGGCGATCGCGAAGCGCGCCGAGACGCCGGAGCGCTGGTCCACCGAGCGGGACTCCCGCAGGTAGCGAGCGAATCGGGCCAGCACCGCCAGCAGGTAGTCCGGTACCTGCGCGCTCAGGTGCGCCTCTTGAGCGATCACGCCGACCTCGGCGTCGAGTTCCAGCGGGTAGTGGGTGCGGATCTCGGCGCCGAAGCGGTCCTTGAGCGGGGTGATGATGCGGCCGCGGTTGGTGTAGTCCTCCGGGTTGGCGCTGGCGACCACCAGCACGTCCAGGGGCAGTCGCAGTGTGTAGCCGCGTACCTGGATGTCGCGCTCCTCCATCACGTTGAGCATCGCCACCTGGATGCGCTCGGCGAGGTCGGGCAGTTCGTTGACGGCGACGACGCCGCGGTGCGCCCGCGGGATCAGGCCGTAGGCGATGGTCTCGGGATCACCCAGACTGCGGCCTTCGGCCACCTTGATCGGGTCGATGTCGCCGACCAGGTCGGCGACGCTGGTGTCGGGGGTGGCCAATTTCTCGGTGTAGCGCTCGTCGCGGTGCCGCCACGCCACCGGCAGGTCATCGCCAAGTTCGGCTACCCGACGAATCGACTCGGGCGTGATCGGCGAATACGGGTGCTCACCGAGCTCGGCGCCGGCGATCACCGGGGTCCACTCGTCAAGCAATCCGGTCAACGCGCGCAGCAGGCGAGTTTTGCCCTGGCCGCGCTCGCCCAGCAGCACGATGTCGTGACCGGCGATCAACGCGCGCTCGAGTTGCGGCAGCACGGTGTCCTCGAACCCGAAGATGCCGGGCCAGATGGCTGCGGCGTCGTCACCGTCGCCGAGCCGGGCCAACAGGTTCTCGGCGATCTCTTGTTTGACCCCCCTCTCACGGTGGCCGGCAGCACGCAGCTCACCGAGAGTTTTGGGCAGATCGTGCGGGGCATTCGGCGCGGTCACCACTCCACGCTACGACGGGCGTGAAAGTCCGTCACGATGTCCTGCGTTTATCCACTCGTCCAATACCCGATACCCTGGGTACTGTGAACTTTCCGGAATGGCGCGAATGACCGGCTCAGACCTATTTCGGCCCGGCATCCTGGCAGGCCCGACTGCTGGCCGCGGCCGCAGCGATATTTCTGCGCACACCGATCGCAGCGCTGACGCTGCTCGGCATGGTCGTCAACCGGTTCTGGCCCGCCGGTTTGCAGCGGGCCCGCCTGGACCTCATCGACCAACCGATGCGCTACATCCGGGCGCTGCCGGGCACCGAGGTGACTCGGGAGCGGCTGACCGACTGTCCGGCAGAGTGGGTGGTGGCGCCGGGCGCCCGCGACTCAAACCGGGTGATCGTCTACTTCCACGGTTCGGCGCTGGTGACGCTGGGGCTCAATTCGCACCGTCGCTTTGCCAGCAAGCTCTCCGAGGTCACCGGTGCGAAGGTGTTCAATGTCGGCTACCGCTTGGCGCCGCTGGCCGGCATCGACGAGGCCGTCGCCGACGGGCTGTGCGCCTACCGTCGCGTGCTGGACGCTGGGTTCACCGCGGAGCACATTGTGGTGGCGGGAGATTCGGCCGGCGGCCTGATGGCGGTGAACACCGCGATCGCGGCGCGCGATGCCGGGCTGCCGGCGCCCGCAGGTCAGGTTTTGATGTCAGCGCTGACGTCGTCGGACATGGAGATCAAACGCGAGGCCGCGCGCACCCACCGCGACCCGTTCTTCCCGTTCATGGCGTTCATGTTCATCTACCGGGTGTTCGCCACCGTGAACGGCACTCGTGAGCTGCCGGTGATGCCGCCGGAAGCCGAGCTGCGCGGGCTGGGACCGTTCCTGCTGCAGGTCGGCAACAACGAGATGCTGCGCAACGACACCTTCATGCTGGCCGACAAGCTGACCGCCGCCGGTGTGCCGAACTGGGTTCAGGTGTGGGACCGTGCGTTGCACATGTTCCAGCTCACCTTCGACTTCAACCCCGACGCTCGCCGGGCGGTCGCCGAGATCGCCGACTTCGTGGATCATGCGACTGCGGCCGCGCCGAGCGATGCCCACTCGGCGCCCGTCACCGGCGAGACCGCCTAAGACGTCTGGGTCTCAGACCAGTCCTCAAACAGCTTCAGCAGCAACGGAATGCGATTGGCCTCGATCTCGGGCTGCGGAAGCACGGTCCGCAGGATCGCGGCGCCGTCGAAGGTGTTGGTCAGCAGCGCAACCACGTTCGGTAACAGCTCTTCGGGAAAGGCGTCGGCGCCGGGAAACCCACGGGCGGTGTCGAAGATCTTCGCACCGTATTCGTCCAACACCTCCGACAGTGTGGAGCGCAGCTTCTCGTCGGTGCGTGCGGCGATCAGCAGCTCGTAGACCACCGCGTTGTTGGAGTTCGCCGTCAGATCACGCAACAGGGTCAATACCGCTTCCAGCGCCGAGCCGTCGGCCGGGATCTCCGCCACTTGCTTGGCGATCAGCTCGAGCTGCCGGCGCAGCACCTCGCGGGCGGTGGCCGCCATGAAATCACCCATGGTGCCGAAATGGCGGAACAACGCCCCGTCGGATACCCCGGCGCGCACGGCGATCACCTTGGCTGACGCCCGGGCGTAACCGATCTCGGCGATGGTGGAGATGCTGGCGTCGAGCAGTTTGGCAACGGTGGTCTCGCGGCGCTCCTGCTGGGTTCGGGCCATGTGCTAGACCGATTGCAACTCACGGGTTCCGGCACGCAGGAAGCGTCCGGACTTGACGGTGGTGCCGTAGCCGTCGCAGAACTGCCCGTTGCGGAACACCACGGTGCCGCCCACGGCGGTCGCGACCACCGCGTCATCGTTGCGGTTGACCATGCGGCTCAGGTCGCCGTAGAACGGCACCTTTGCCTCGTGGTAGCCGTCGACGGCGTCGGTCAGACCGGCCGGGTCGATCACCACGAAGTCCGCGCGGTCGCCTCGGCGCAGCGTGCCGGCGTCGAACCCGAACCAGTCGGCGACTTCGGAGGTCAGGCGGTACACCGCCCGCTGGACGCTCATGAACGGCCGTCCGGCCGCCTCGGCGTCGCGGACGCGCTTGAGCAGGCGCAGCGAGTAGTTGTAGAAGGCCATGTTGCGCAGGTGCGCTCCGGCGTCGGAGAACCCCATGTGGATCACCGGCTCGTTGGCCAACTTGTCCAGCTGCTTGGGCCGGTGGTTGGCGACGATCGTGGTCCAGCGGACGTTGCGTTCGCCGTTGTCCACCAACACATCGAGGAACGCGTCCAACGGGTGCAGCCCACGCTCCTCGGCGATCTGGCCGAAGCTCTTGCCGACCAGGCTGGCATCGGGGCATTCGACGATCACCGCGTCATGGAAGTCGCGGTGCCACAAGGACGGGCCCAGCTTCTTTCGGTCGAAGGCCTTGCGGAATCGGCGGCGGTACTCGGTGTCAGCCAGCAGCGCGTTGCGCTCCAACTGGTCGCGCAGATGCAGCGCGGCGGTTCCCGCGCCGAATTCCTCGAACACCGGCAGATCGATTCCGTCGGAATACAACTCGAACGGCACCGGTAGGTGCTGGAATCGCACGCTGGAGCCGAGCACGGCATTGAGCAGCCGAGCACCTGGACCGAATACCCGCACCGCGCCCGGCGCCGACTTGGCGTCGGCCGAGACCAGCAGGCTCATCCGGACCCCGCGCCGACGGCCAAACATCCCGCTGCTGGTCAAAAAGAAGTTCAAGGCGGTCAACGGGTTTCGGACGTCGGGGGCGCTCTGTAGCATTCGGCCGCGCTTGCGCAGCACCTTGATCAAGCGTCGCCGTTCCCGCCAGGTGGCGAACGTCGACGGCAGCGCCCGGGACCGGAACCGGTCGCCGTCGAGCTTGTCGATGGGGGCGTCCATCCCGGACATGCCCAGGAGTCCCGCGTCGAGGCCCTGATCGAGCAGGGCGGCCATCTTCTCCAGCTCGGCGTCGGTCGGGACGACGCCGTCGGTGGTGGCGCGATCCAGGCCGAGCACCGCGGTCCGCAGGTCCGAATGGCCGAGCATGGAGCTGATATTGGGCCCGAGCGGCAACTCCTCGAGGGCCCGCACGTACTCGGCGGGCGTGGACCAGGTCTTCTTGGTCTGTAGCGCGTCCAGCACGAACTTGCGCGGGACTGCCTCGACCCGGCTGAACAGGTCGGCGGCGTCCTCGGACTCGGCGTACACCGTCGACAGCGAGCAGTTGCCCAGCAACACCGTGGTGACGCCGTGGCGCACCGATTCCCGCAGGCCCGGGTCCAGCAGCACCTCGGCGTCGTAGTGGGTGTGCACGTCGATGAAGCCCGGAACCACCCACTTACCGGCCGCGTCGATCACCTCCGGGCAGCCGGTCTCATCCAGCTCCCCCGCGATGTCGGCGACGACGCCGTCGCGGATGCCCAGGGTGCGGACCTGGGGAGCGTTGCCCAGGCCGTCGAACCACAGTCCGTTGCGGATGATCAGGTCATAGGCCACGTCGTCTCCCCACTTCGAAGTTGAGATAGATAGTGAGCGCCTACAATCTTTCTGTCAAGGGCTGTCTTTTGCGGCGGTTATCCCCAGTTCGGATTTGATCCACAGATTCGCGTTCTGCCTGCGCCAACGCCGGACTGGCGCAATAGAATTAGCACATGCGTTCGAGCAACCGGGAAGCGATCCTCGAGGTGTTCGACGCGCTGGCCACCGCCCTGGACCGAGCGCTCGACCTGGACTTCGAGGCGCTGACCCCACGGGAATGCCTGGCACTGTTGGGGCGCTGCGAGCGGCTGCGGCGCCGGCTGCCGGCAGTAGAACACCCTCTGGTCAACCGGCTCGCCGGCACCGACCCCGCCGAGTTGGGCGGCAAACCCCGCTGGGTGCTGGCAGACGAGTTACGGATCAGCCGCGGTGAGGCCGGGCGGCGTCTGGCGGAGGCCGCCGAACTCGGTGCCCGCCGCACCCTCACCGGCGAAGCACTGGACCCGGTACTACCCGCGGTGGCCACCGCACAGCGGGAGGGGAAGATCAGCACCGCCCACATCGCGGTGATCCGCTCCTTCTTCACCTACCTGCCCGACGCTATCGATGCGGGCACCCTGACTCAGGCCGAACAACACCTCACCGCATTGGGTACGGATTGTCGTCCCGATGAACTCGCCAAACTCGCCCAACGGCTGGCCGACCACCTGCAACCCGACGGCAACTACACCGAGGACGATCGCGCCAAACGCCGCGGGATCGTGCTCGGTTCCCAAGACCGTGACGGCATGACCCCGATCAAGGGCTACCTCGATCCGCAAGCCCGCGCCACCTGGGATGCCGTACTGGCTCGCTGGGCCGCGCCGGGGATGTGCAACCCCAACGACGCGACGCCCTGCACCGGCGGCACCCCGTCCCAAACCCAGATCGACGCCGATGCCCGCAGCGCCGCCCAACGCAATCACGATGCCCTGACCGCCATGGGCCGCGCCCTGCTGGCCTCGGGAAACCTCGGTCAGCACAACGGCTTACCGGCCACCATCATCGTCTCCACCACCCTGGCCGACCTGGAATCCGGCACCGGCAAAGCCCACACCGGCGGCGGCACCTGGCTGCCCATCCGCGACGTGATCGCCATGGCGAGCCACGCCCACCACTACCTGCGCATCTACGACGGCGCCAAAGAGTTGGCCCTGTTCCACACCAAACGGCTGGCTTCGCCGGCGCAACGCATCGTGCTCTACGCCAGAGAACGCGGGTGCTCGCACCCCAACTGCCCCATATCCGGCTACTTCTGCGAAGTGCATCACGACGAGGACTACGCCAAAACCAGACGCACCGACATCACTGACCTGACCCTGCGCTGCGGCCCCCACCACCAGCTGATCACCTCAGGCGGCTGGAAGACCCGCAAGCGCCACGACGGGACCACCCAGACCCTGCCGCCGCCACACTTAGACCACGGTCAGCCGCGGGTCAACCACTACCACCACCCCGAAAAACTGCTGGGCGACAACGGTTCCAGTGCCGACGACGACGGGCCTTAGCTCAGTGCGCGAAGTGCCGCGCCCCGGTCAGATACAGCGTGATCCCGGCCTCGGCCGCCGCCGCGGTCACCTCGTCGTCGCGCACCGAGCCACCCGGGTGCACGATCGCCTTCACCCCGGCAGCGGTCAGCGTCTGCAGGCCGTCGGGGAACGGGAAGAACGCATCCGAGGCAGCGACCGCACCGGCAACCCGCTCGCCCCCGCGCTCCACCGCCAGCCGGGCGGCGTCGACCCTGTTTACCTGGCCCATGCCCACGCCGATGGTGGCGCCGTCGCCGGCGACCACGATCGCGTTGGATTTGACCGCGCGGCAGGACCGCCAGGCGAAGACCAGGTCGGCCAGGGTGGCCGCATCGGCCGGTTCGCCGGTGGCCAGCGTCCAGTTCGCCGGGTTGTCCCCCGGCGCATCGAGACCGTCGCGGCTCTGCATCAACAGCCCACCGCTGATCTGGCGCCATTCAGTGCCGCCACGCAGCGGCTCGGAGGCCAACAGCACCCGGATGTTCTTCTTACGCGCCAAGATCTCCACGGCCCCGGCCTCGTAGGCCGGCGCGACGATCACCTCGGTGAAGATGGTGCTGACGTACTCCGCCATCTCCACGCTGACCTCGGTGTTGGCCGCGATGACGCCGCCGAACGCGCTCAGGGGGTCGCACTCGTGCGCCTTGCGGTGGGCATCGGCCACCGAGGTCGCCGACACCGCGATGCCGCACGGGTTGGCGTGCTTGATGATGGCCACGCACGTCTCTTCGTGATCGAACGCCGCCCGCCACGCGGCGTCGGCGTCAGTGAAGTTGTTGTAGGACATCTCTTTTCCGTGCAGCTGCTCGGCCTGAGCCAAGCCCGGCCACGCGCCGGCGTCACAGTAGAGAGCGGCCTGCTGGTGCGGGTTCTCGCCGTACCGCAGCTGCGCAGCGCGGTGGTAGGTGCGCCCGTACCATTCCGGCATTGCTTGACGCGGCTCTCCGGCCTGTTCGAAGGGTGCCAGCGTCGACGACATCCAGCTGGCGACCGCGACGTCATACTCGGCGGTGTGCCGAAATGCCAAAGACGCCAAGCGCTTCCGCTCGTCGAGGGTGAAGCCGCCAGCGTTGACCGCGGCCAGCACACCGTCGTATCCGAGCGGATCGACCACCACGGCAACGCTGGGGTGGTTCTTGGCCGCCGCCCGGATCATCGAGGGCCCGCCAATGTCGATCTGCTCGACGCATTCGTCCTCACCGGCCCCGGAATCCACGGTCTCGCTGAACGGGTACAGGTTGACCACCACCAGCTCGAACGCTGCGACCTCCAGCTCCTCGAGCGCCGCGGCGTGCTCGGGCTTGCGCAGGTCGGCCAGCAGCCCGGCGTGCACCCGGGGGTGCAAAGTCTTGACTCGGCCGTCGAGCACCTCAGGGAAGCCAGTCACCTGCTCCACCGGCGTCACCGGAATGCCCTTGGCCGCAATCGTCTTGGCGGTGGATCCGGTGGAGACGATATCCACGCCGGCCGCGTGCAGGCCGGCGGCCAGGTCAACCAGTCCGGTCTTGTCGTAGACGCTGATCAACGCCCGACGAATCGGTCGCTTGCCGTCGGTCATCCTAGGGTTGCCTTTCGTCCGTTCCAGGTCACGCCGCCGGTCGCCAATGCGGCCAGTACGTCAACCAGGAGCTTGCGCTCCACTTTCTTGATGCGTTCATGCAGAGAGTCTTCGTCGTCGCCGTCGAACACGGCCACCGGTTCTTGGGCCAGCACCGGGCCGGTGTCGGTGCCGGCGTCCACCAGGTGCACAGTGCAGCCGGTGACCTTGACCCCGTAGGCCAACGCCTCGGGCACCGCGTGCGCCCCCGGGAAGGAGGGCAGCAGCGCCGGGTGGGTGTTGACGGTGCGCCCCAGAAAACGGGACAGGAAGTGCGAGCCCAGGATTTTCATGAAGCCCGCCGAGACCACCAGGTCCGGGCTGTGGGCCGCGGTGGCCTCGGTCAGCGCGAGATCCCATGCCGCTCGGTTCGGGTAGTCACCCATCCGGACGGTGAACACCGGCAACCCCGCCGCCGTGGCGATCTCCACCGCCCGGCAGTCCCGGTCAGTACCGACGGCGACCACCCGCGCGGGGTAGTCGTCTACCGCCGCGGCCAGCAGCGACTCGAGTAGCGACCCGGTGCCCGAAGCCAGCACCACCATTCGGGCGGGGACGCTGGGAGCCACATGGATCGGTTGCACGGTGACTGAGCCTAGTGGTGATTGCGAACGTAGCGAAGTTGGGCGCAAGAGCCCGGCGGTTCAGCGAGGCTCGACGAAGGAGAGCCGACGCTGGGACCACCGTAAGACCCCGGCGATCAGGCGGAGCGCCGTGCTCGATCCCGGGCGACCCGAAGTGCGGCCGCCACGCCGTCGGTCCAGATCTCGACCATGTCCCAGGCGACCTCGGGATGGCCGATCGGTTGGGTCATCTTGCCGAGCTTGCTGACCCTTCCATACGCCAGGTCCTGGAAGTCGGGATCGTCCAACTCTGGGAACTCGTCGTATTCACTGCAGAACCCCGCGCTCTCCAGCTCGTCGTAGAGGGACTCCGCCAGGTCATCGGCCAATCCGAGGGTGCGTGAATGCGGCGAGGGCTCGATCATCTGCATCCCGGCCTCGACACCGTCCACCCAGATCAGGACCACCACGTCGAGCACTCGCTCGTGGCCCGGCGGCAGGATCAGCCCGCTCAGCATGTCGGCCCGGACGCCGGCCAGCATGTGCAGGTTCCGCCGCCTGGAGACGGCAGACGGGCCGTTCTTGCCGGCGGGCTCGGTGCTCACGACGTCGGTCATGTCGTCCCCCTGGAGTTCGGACGGTCGGCACTACCATCCGATCAGCCAGAGGCGACATATATAAGGGACTGAAGTCCTCGATTTAGCGGTCGTATCCGTCGTCGTCGGTGAACATCAGGTCTTCGGGGTCTTCCAGCGGGCCCGGCGGCTGCGTCGGCGCGTGCGACCGGAACGTTCGCGGCGGCTCGGGTTCTGGCGTCCATTTCAACTCGCCGCCATCGTTGACCTGCTCTGATTGGAAGCCCGGTTCGAAGTCGGCGTCGAACACCTCGTCGGCCTCGAAGGGCTCCCCGACCACTACGAGATCCTCGGGATCGACCTCGGTGATGGGCGCCGGGCCCGGTTCGGGGCCCCGTTCGGGCTCCACGGGCCGCTGCGGGGCGGGCGGGAGCACCCGCTGTTCGCCGACCACCGCATCAGCCCGGACCCCGCCGATCATCACCACCGTCAGCGCACCGATCGCGGCGAACCAGCCGAACACCGCGGGCCCGAACGTCAGCTGATCGACCCCGACGTCACCGAAGTTGCCCAACCGCCCGCCACCGGCCAAGCCGAGTATTGCCATCGACACCGCCGCGATGAAGGCCGCCACGGCCACCTTGGCCAGCGCCGGAAGCAGCGGCAGCGGCCGGCGGGCGCACTGCTGCCCGACGGCCACTCCGGACGCCGCCCCGATGATCAGCAGCGCCACCCACGCGGGACCCAACGGCGGGGCCGGCGCCGCAGCCAGGATCGGCAGGGCGGGGATGTCGCCGCCGAGAACGGTGAAGGCGCTGAACAGCGCGGGGCCGATGTGTGCGCTCGAGCCGACCGCCATCGCCGTAGCGCCGACGAGGACATTGGGCACATACAGCAGGGCCAGCAAGGTCAGGCTGAGTTGGCCGAAAACTGAATCGGTGATCGCGTAGAGGTCGTGCATGGTCCCCCAGTGCCAGACCAGGGAGAGCACCGTCACCGCTCCGGCCAGGCCGAACAGCGCCAGCATGCCGGTGATCGCGGCTCGCACCGAGTCCGCCAGCCACTCCGGCAGCCGGGTCTCGGCCAGCGCCCGCCGGCCCACCCGCGTCCCCACTCCCAGCGCCGCGCCGATTGCGTGCACGAAAAACACGTGCGCGAAGGCGCTCAGGGCATGCGGGGTCTGCAGTTCGGTGATGACCGAGGCCGCGTCGTGGATGACCGCCAACGAGACCGCCGCGATCAACAGTGGTCCACCGACCGCGGAGGCCACGATCCAGCGAATGACGAACCAGGAGGCCCCACGGGCGGTGGCCTGCGCGGTGGTTCGGGCCGTCCCGGCCACCATCAGCAGCACCGGCAGCAGCGGCAGTGCACCCAGGTCACGGCCGCCGATCGAGATCGGCACCTGGTGCACGCCCAGCCACATGCTGGCGATGGCGCCCGAGGCGCCGGTCATGTCACTGTTGGCGATCAGCAACTGCAGCAGCGTCACCGCTGCGATGACCGTCAACGCCACGACGGACGGGCCGAATGCGACCCGTAGCAGGTCGCGGGTCGGATTCGAACCTGGTTTGCCGCCGGTCACCGAAGTCACGCTGCGAGCACGTTCAACTCGGCGCGCGGGCGCGGGTTAGGGCTGCGCCGGCCCCGACGAGGTGGAGCCGCCCTGCGACTGCTGGCCACCCGTCGAGCTCTGATCCGAACCGGCTGCGCTGTGGCCACCGGTCGACGCGCTCCCCGACCCACCGGGCGACGGCGGGTTGTAGGAGGGGAAGCCGGTCGGCGGGGTCGGCGGCCCCTGCTGCGCCGCCTGCTGTCCGCCGGAACTGAAGCCGCCCGTCGAAGGGGAAGAAGGTGCCTGCTGCGCACCGAAGCCGCCACTGGACGGTGCGGACGGGTAGCTGCCGTACGACGACGGGTAGCCAGGCTGCTGCGGAGCCTGCTGGCCCTGGTGCCCCTGGTGGCCATAACCCTGCTGGCCGGGCTGACCGTAGTAGTTACCGCCCGGCGGCAGACCGTACTGGGCGTAGGGGTCGTACTTGGGACGCGGCGCCGGCGCGGTGACCACGCCCGCCTCCAGAAGCAGCGATCCGACCGCGGCGGCGGCCTGCAGGACGCTGAAGGTCAGGATCAGCCACAGGCCCCAGCCGATGGTGTAACTGCCGCTGGCGTCGGCGACGGTCGAAATGGCCAGCAGCGCACCCAGTGCCGAGACCACGGCGACCACCGCGGTGTAGCTCTTCGCCTTGGGCAGCAGGGCTGCACCAGCCAGTAGCGCGGCCAGCACCGCCAGCGGAACGGTGTGGCCGGCGTCGCTGAGGATCAGGGGGTAGTCAACATCGGTGATCGTCACGATCGGGCCGAAGTTCGCCAGGTAGACACCCAGCCCCAAAGCAACTACCGCGATGCGGAGGTATTGCGGCACTTTGCTCTCGGCTTCACTACCCGATTTCGCGAACGACGGGGTGGGTTGTCCGTATGAGCCTGATGGCTGAGAAGGCTGGAAGCCGGGATTCCCGGGCGAGTAGGTCATGACCTCTCCTGTGCTTGTGGCAGGGCGCTGGTGGGCGGTGCGGCGCGCTTCGACCATCCACGCTAGCGCACTTGCGGGCCGAGTCGGTGGGTCAACACTGCGCGACAAGGACCCCCCCGTTGCCCGCCGAACAGGAACACGTTCTAATCGGGGCTATGGATTACGGGCTCGTGCTATTCACCAGTGACCGTGGAATCAACCCGGCAGCGGCCGCCAAACTCGCCGATGATCACGGCTTCACCACCTTCTATGTACCGGAACACACGCATATTCCGGTGAAGCGACAGGCCGCTCACCCGACCACCGGCGACGAGTCACTGCCCGACGACCGTTATATGCGCACCCTGGACCCGTGGGTCAGCCTGGGAGCCGCATGTGCGGTGACCTCGCGAGTGCGGCTGTCGACCGCGGTGGCACTTCCCGTCGAGCATGATCCGATCACGCTGGCGAAGTCGATCGCCACGCTCGATCACCTGTCCGGCGGGCGGGTGAGCCTGGGCGTCGGATTCGGTTGGAACACTGACGAACTGGCCGACCACGGCGTCCCCGCCGGCCGCCGGCGCACCATGCTTCGGGAGTACCTGGAGGCGATGCGGGCACTGTGGACCCAGGAGGAAGCGTCTTTCGAAGGCGAGTTCGTGAACTTCGGCCCGAGTTGGGCTTGGCCCAAGCCGGTGCAGTCGCACATTCCGGTGCTGGTCGGTGCGGCCGGGACCGAGAAGAACTTCAAGTGGATCGCCCGCAGTGCCGACGGCTGGATCACCACGCCGCGTGACTTCGACATCGACGCGCCGGTCAAGCTGCTGCAGGACACCTGGGCGGCCGCCGGCCGTGACGGCGCACCGCAGATCGTGGCGCTGGACTTCAAGCCGGTGCCCGAGAAGCTGGCGCACTGGGCCGAGATCGGGGTCACCGAGACCCTGTTCGGCCTGCCCGACAAGTCCGAGTCCGAGGTGGCGGCTTACGTGGAGCGCCTGGCCGCCAAGCTGGGCCTCAGCGCCTAGCTACCGCGGGGAGCAGCGGTTGCCGTAGTCGAACGCGTGCACCGTCACCGGCGCGCCCAGCGGGTCGCCGTCGGACAACAAGGCCACCAGGTCTTCGTCTTCGGTGGTCGCCAGGAACCGGGTGCCGTCGGCGTCGAGTCGGCCGATGATGATCCCGGTCCGGGTGTCCCAGTCGTAACGGACGCTGTAGGTCTCGATGGTGGCCGGGCCTTGGGCGCTCTCGGTGACCGGCACGGCAGGCGCGTTGTCGGCCTGCGCCTGCAATTCCGCGCTGCGATCGGCCTTCCACGGCACCGGGGTGGTCGAGTACACCCCGACTGCGTACTTGCTCATCATGCCGCCGTTGGCCCCGACGAACGTGAATTGGCCTGGGACACTTCGCGCTGAGGCGACGGCCTCGGCGATCGCATGCATCGAATAGTTGTTGCCGGCGCCGCCGAAGAACGGCAGCCCGCCGGTCAGGGTCAGGCCACGCGGGTCGTCGGCGGACAGGCCAAATGCGTCGCAGATGGCAAACACCGGGACCGGAAAGCAGCTGTAGAGGTCCATGGCCGCGACGTCGTCAAAGCCGATCCCGGCCATCTCGAGCGCCTCGGAGGTGGCGGTGATGGCGGCCGGGTAGGCGCTGAGGTCAGGTCGCTCCAGCAGTCGCTGGGCGCGCTGATCGGAGTGGCCATGCAGGTACACCCAGCGGTCCTCGGGCACACCCAAGCGCTGGGCGGCCTCCACCGACATCACCAGCACCGCGGCACCCTGGTTGACCTGGTCGCGCGCCACCAGCAGCCGGGGGTAGGGGTCGCAGATCATCCGGTTGCCGGCGCTGATGGTGGCCAGCTCGTCGACCGAGCGCTCCACCGGCGAGGCCGAGAACGGGTTCTTGGCGGCGATCTTGGTCATCGGCGCGAACAGCTCCGCCATCGCCTGTAGGTAGTCGGCGGTGCTCAGGCCCAGCCGGGCACGCCGGGCGTTCTCCAGCAGGCCGTACTGCACCGGTGCACCGGTCAGCCCGTGGATGACGGTGTAGCGCTCGACGAAGTCCTCCAGACCGAAGCCGCGGTCTTCGAGCTGCCCGTCGATGGTCTCGGTGAAGTCCGGCTTGTTGTCGGCCTTGGCGAAGTGGCGCAGCGTTGAGGTCGCGTCGGACCCGCACAGCAGCACCACATCGGCGGTGCCGGCCACGATCTCTTCGGCGAACTCGGTGAGCAGCTTCTGCGGCCCCTGACCGCCCACCTTGTCCAGCACCGCGCGGGCCGGCTCCGCGCCGATCAGGCGCGCAACAGAGCGCGGGAAGTTGTTGGACTTGCCCAGCGGCGCAGGAGCTTTCGGAATCGAGATCTCGAACTGGCGGGTGGCCACCACCGCGTCGATCGCCGACGCGACCTGCTCTGAGCTCGCCCCGCAGTCGGCCAATGCTGCCTGCGCCGCGGCTGCGGCCAGCTCCACCGGCGACATCGCCCGGTAGTCAGCGTCGTCGATGCGCTCGGCGGCTTGCCCGACGCCGACGACGACGGGAGTGCGGGGATCAATGCTCATGGTTTTACCTTCCTAAGGCGAGCAGAGGCGAGCAGACGCGAAAGCCCCCAATTCAGGCTGAAATGGGGGCTTTCACGTCTGCTCAGCAGAAACTGCTACAGGCTCTCGAGGATCTGTCGAGCCAGGGCCGCGGTGGCCGACGGGGTCTTGCCCACCTTCACACCGGCGGCCTCCAGGGCCTCCTGCTTGGCGGCCGCGGTGCCCGACGAGCCCGACACGATGGCGCCGGCGTGGCCCATGGTCTTGCCCTCCGGCGCGGTGAACCCGGCCACGTAGCCGACGACCGGCTTGGTGACGTTGGCCTTGATGTAGGCCGCGGCCCGCTCCTCGGCGTCACCGCCGATCTCGCCGATCATCACGATGAGCTTGGTGTTCGGGTCCTTCTCGAACGCCTCGATGGCGTCGATGTGGGTGGTGCCGATCACCGGGTCGCCGCCGATGCCGATGGCGGTGGAGAAACCGAAGTCCCGCAGCTCGTACATCATCTGGTAGGTCAGGGTGCCCGACTTCGACACCAGACCGATCGGGCCGGTGCCCGAGATGTTGGCCGGGGTGATGCCGACCAGGCACTCACCCGGGGTGATGATGCCGGGGCAGTTCGGCCCGATGATCCGGGTCTTCTCACCCTTGTCCACGTTGTAGGCCCACGCGTAAGCGCTGTCCTGCACCGGGATGCCCTCGGTGATGACGACCAGCAGCGGGATCTCGGCGTCGATAGCCTCGATCATCGCGTCCTTGGAGAAGGCCGGCGGCACGAAGGCGATCGACACGTCAGCGCCGGTCTCCTTCATGGCCTCGGCGACACTGCCGAACACCGGCAGTTCGACGTCGTTACCGTCCTTGTCCTTGTGCGAGACCGTGGTTCCGGCTTTGCGGGCGTTGACGCCACCGACGATCTGGGTGCCGGCGGCAAGCATCCGCGCGGTGTGCTTGGTCGCCTCGGCACCGGTGATGCCCTGGACGATGACCTTGCTGTCCTTGTTGACGAAGATCGACATGACTTAAGCGTCCTTTCCGGCGTTCGCCAGCTCGGCAGCCTTGTCGGCGGCCTCGTCCATGGTGGCGACGACGGTCACCAGCGGGTGGTTGGCCTCGGCCAGGATCGCCCGACCCTCCTCGACGTTGTTGCCGTCCAGGCGCACCACCAGCGGCTTGGTCGCGGCGTCACCGAGGATCCCCAGCGCCGACACGATGCCGTTGGCCACCGCGTCGCAGGCGGTGATCCCGCCGAACACGTTGACGAACACGCTCTTGACCTGCTTGTCACCCAGGATGACGTCCAGGCCGGCGGCCATCACCTCGGCGGAGGCGCCGCCCCCGATGTCGAGGAAGTTGGCCGGCTTCACGCCGCCGTGCTTCTCACCGGCGTAGGCGGTGACGTCCAGGGTGGACATGACCAGGCCGGCGCCGTTACCGATGATGCCGACCTCGCCGTCGAGCTTGACGTAGTTCAGGTCGTGCTCTTTGGCCTTGATCTCCAGCGGGTCGGTGGCGTCCAGGTCCGCGAACTCGACGTGGCCGGGCTGACGGAACTCGGCGTTGCCGTCCAGGGTGACCTTGCCGTCCAGCGCCAGGATCTGGTCGTCGGGGGTGCGAACCAGCGGGTTGACCTCGACCAGGGTGGCGTCTTCGGCGACGAAGACCTCCCACAGCTTCTGGATGGTCACCGCGGCAGCGTCGAGCACCTCGGCGGGCAGGTGGCCCTGCTCGGCGATCGAACGGGCGAACGCCAGGTCGACACCCTTGACCGCGTCGACGGGCACCTTGGCCAGGCGCTCCGGCTTGGTGGCGGCGACCTCTTCGATCTCCATGCCGCCCTCGACCGAGCACATGGCCAGGTAGGTGCGGTTGGAGCGGTCGAGCAGGAAGGAGATGTAGTACTCCTCGGCGATGTCGCTCGCCTCGGCCACCAGCAGCTTCTTGACGATGTGACCCTTGATGTCCAGGCCGAGAATGTTCTGCGCGTGGGTCAGGGCGTCGTCCGGGGTGGCGGCGTACTTGACGCCACCGGCCTTACCGCGGCCCCCAGCCTTGACCTGGGCCTTGACCATGACCGGCCGACCGATCTCGGTGGCGATGGCCTTGGCGTCCTCAGCCGAGGTGGTTACTCGACCGGGAGTCGTGGGCACGTTGTGCTTGGCGAACAGCTCCTTCGCCTGATACTCGAAAAGATCCATGGGCTCACTGTCTTATTACGGGTAGCCGGAAGGCCGGCACTGTCGGATTGTGAGAGATTTAGCTCCCGAGGCACTGTATCGAGAGTGCGGCGGGGTTCCCTCCTCGCGTACCACTGCTGTGGCACATCTCACCGCCAGAAAAACGTGATTCGTTTCACATTAACGGTGGGATTTGGTCGATAGCTTGCCACGCCCCAGCGGGAGTGGTTACCGTCACCAGGTCCAGGTCTTTATAACGTTCTGATCACGACCAGAGGAACTTCCAGACTGATGCAGCACGGTGCACCGATGCGTCCGGTTTCCGGTGGGGCCCTCCCTCGACGTCGAAACGGCGCTACGGCAGCTGTGATCCGCCCGTCGGTACCCAGCCCCACCGAGGTCACCGACATCATTCCGTTCAATGAGTTCGGCTGGCCCGAAGACGCGTTCAGCGAAGACGTGTTCGACGAGGCGTCCGACGTGCTGCTGGCCCCTGAGCTGGACGACATGACCGACACCGACAACATGCCGGTTCTGCAGCTGGCGTTCCCCCGCGGTGGCTATTCAGACAGCTACTACCGCCCGCACGAGGCGGCCCAGCTGCCCCCGCGCCGCGGAAAGCACCGCAGCCAGCCCGCCAGCGCTGTCAAGAGTCGCGTGATGATCGCGGCCATGGCCGCCGGCGCGGCCGCCGCCGCCGCGCATGCCGCCACCCACCAGTCCGGCGAGACCGTCGCCCGGCCCGCCGTACTGGCGGCCAGCAAGACCACGCTGAACGACGGCACCACCACCACTTCCAGCCACGGCTTGCAGATGATCACGGTCAAAGCCGCGGCCAACGTCGTCGTGCACAACGAGGAGCTGGCCAAGGGCGTGGCATTCGCGCAGGAGCGCGCCGAGCGTGAAGCCCGGCTGCAGCGCCCGCTGTTCGTCGCACCCACTCAAGGCGCGTTCACCTCGAACTTCGGCTACCGCTGGGGCGTGCTGCACGCCGGCATCGACATCGCCAACGCCATCGGCACCCCGATCCTGGCGGCCTCCGACGGCGTAGTGATCGAGTCGGGCCCCAGTGCCGGCTACGGCATGCTGGTCAAGCTGCGCCACTCCGACGGCACCGTGACCCTCTACGGCCACATCAACCGGTCGCTGGTCAGTGTCGGTGAGCGCGTGATGGCCGGCGACCAGATCGCCGAGATGGGCAATCGCGGCTACTCGACCGGTCCGCACTTGCACTTCGAGGTGCTGCAGAACGGCAGCAACCGGATCGACCCGGCTTCCTGGCTCGCCAAGCGCGGGATCAATTTCGCCTAACCTGGAATGGTGAGCGACCGCCACCAGCCACCGACCGGCGCCAGTTCTTCCAGACCCTCCGGGACCGATCCGGCGAGTTCTCCCAGCCGCATCATCCGCCGGGCGCCCACCGGCGCCATCCCGATCGTCACCAACTCGTCGCGGATACCTCCCCCCTTCCAACCCAGTCCGGCGTCGCTGCCGGCGCGATTCCCGTCATCCGGTGTCGCGATCGCCGCCTGTGTGCTCGCCCTGGTGGGTTGCTGGGCCACCTCGGTGGTCTCCACCGATCTGATCGCCAGCTGGTGGCACACCGACCGGCTGTTCTGCGTCGCGGTCGCGTTCTTGAGCCTGGTGTTCGCCGGGACGACGGTGTCCGGGGTGATCATGCTGCTGCTGCGGCGCCCGGTCGGCCGCTACCTGATCGCGGTGGGAGCGGTGATCGCCCTGCTGACTTACGGCAGTCTGTTCCTGGCAGGAGCCCGGGTGCCGGGGATCGTGCACGTCATCCCGTTCATCGAGATCGCCACCGTCGCGGCAGCACTGCACCCGGCCACCAGGCGCTGGCTCTTCGGTTCCTAAAGCTTGGTCACCGGCGCATGGTTGTGCATCAGCTTGACCCGCCCGGAGCTGCCGAAGTCGATCAACGACATCGCCGACTCCCCCACCCCGGAGACTTCCTCCACCCGGCCCAAGCCGTACTTGTCATGCGTCACGCGATCCCCGGCCGCCAACACCAGCAGCGGGCGGTTGCCCGATCGGCTCGGTGCCGGGCGCGGGGTCCCGAACCGGCCGGCACCGCTGACCGGTGCGCTCGGTGAGGCGGTGACGTCGGTACGGCGCCAGTCGATGAGCTCCTGCGGGATCTCGCGCAGGAATCGCGATTCCGGGTTCAACATGGGCTGCCCCCACGACGAACGCACCTTGGCCCGGCTCAGATACAGCCGCTGGCGCGCCCTGGTCAGGCCGACGTAGGCCAGCCGGCGTTCCTCGGACAGCTCGCGGGCATCGCCCAGCGAGCGCATGTGCGGGAACATGCCGTCTTCCCAGCCGACGACGAACACCACCGGGAACTCCAGCCCTTTGGCGGTGTGCAACGTCATCAGGGTGACCATGCCGGACCCGTGCTCGGGGATCTCGTCAGTGTCGGCGATCAGCGACACCCGCTCCAAAAACGCCGCCAGCACTCCGACATCAGGCACGTCCTCCTCCTCGAGGGTGCCGTCCTGGTCGGCGAGCGCGTTGGCCCGATCGATGCTGAATTCGTGTGCGACGCTGACGAGTTCGTTGATGTTATCCAGGCGGGCCAGATCCTGCGGGTCGGTCGAAGCCTCCAGCTCGGTGCGGTAGCCGGTGCGGTCCAGCACCAGCTCCACCAGAGAGCCGAGGTCGTCGTCGCAGGTGTTCAGGTGCGCCCGCAGCTCCTCGAGCATCGCCACGAAAGCCGCGATCGCGTTCTGCGAACGGCTGTTGAGCATCGGTACGCCACCCTCGGCGGCTGCAGCCAGCGCGGCGGCGAATCCGGTACCGGTGTTCTCCGCGTGCACCGAGACGCACGCCTCGGCACGGTCGCCGATACCGCGGCGTGGGGTGTTGAGGATGCGCCGCAGACTCACCGCGTCGCCGGGATTGTCCAGCACTCGCAGGTAGGCGATGATGTCGCGGATCTCTTTGCGCTCGTAGAAGCGCACGCCGCCAACGACTTTGTACGGGATGCCGCTGCGGATGAAGATCTCTTCCAGCGACCGCGACGCATTATTAGTGCGGTAGAAAACTGCGATGTCGCTGTAGTTGACCGCGCCCGCATCGGTCAGCTCATCGATCTCCTGCGCGACGAACCGCGCCTCGTCGTGTTCGTTGTCGGCGACGTAACCGACGATCAGCTCGCCGTCACCGGCGTCGGTCCACAGCCGCTTCTCCCGGCGCCCGGAGTTGTAGGCGATCACCGCATTGGCCGCCGAGAGGATGTTCTGCGTGGAGCGGTAGTTCTGTTCCAGCAGGATGGTCGTCGCGTCGGGGTAGTCGCGCTCGAAATCCTCGATGTTGCGGATGGTGGCGCCGCGGAAGGCATAGATCGATTGATCGGCGTCACCGACCACGCACAGTTCCGCCGGGGGGATGTCGTCGGGCTGCCCGCCGTGTTCATTCGGCGGTCCCAGCTTCGCCTCTCCCCCGTCGAGCCTCGCTGAACCGCCGTGCCCGGCGAGCTCGCGCACCAGCATGTACTGGGCATGGTTGGTGTCCTGATACTCGTCGACCAGGATGTGCCGGAATCGGCGCCGGTAGTGCTGCGCGATCTCGGGGAACGCCTGCAGAATCGCGACCGTCTCACCGATCAGGTCGTCGAAGTCCAGCGCGTTGGCCGACCGCAGCCGGCGCTGATACTCGGTGTAGACCGCGGCCACCACCCGGCTCAGGTCATCGGAGCTCTCGGTGAGGTCGGCCAGCGCCCGGTCCGGGTCGATCAGTTCGTTCTTCAGGTTGGAGATCGAATTGGCAAGCAGTCGCGGCGAGTGCCGCTTTACGTCCAGGCCCATGTCTCGGCCGATCATCAGCAGCAGGCGGCGCGAATCGTCGGCGTCATAGATCGAGAAATTCGAGTTCAGGCCGGGGACTACCGAGGCCTGATTACGCAGGATCCGCACGCAGGTGGAGTGAAACGTCGACACCCACATCACCCGGGCCCGGGGACCGACGAGACTCGACACCCGCTCACGCATCTCGGCGGCGGCTTTGTTCGTGAAGGTGATCGCCAGGATCTGGCCGACCGAGACGTCGCGGGCGGCCAGCAGATAGGCGATGCGTCGGGTGAGCACCGCGGTCTTGCCCGAGCCGGCTCCAGCCACGATCAATAGCGGGGAGCCCTCGTGTAGCACGGCCCGCCGCTGCTGCGGATTGAGCCCATCGAGGAGGTGATCGGTCTGCGGAGTCGCGTGCACTGTCATATCGCAACCCAACGTACCGCCGCCCGGCGACACTCTTTGCGCTGGCACGACCCTTAGTGGCAGACTCGGTTCGTGCTCGACATGCAGCGTCGATTTTTTTACGGGTACCGGTCAGCGGTGCCCGTGGTTTAGCTGCAACGCCAAGCCCCGCGGTCCGCTTCGCCGACCCGGGGCTCGTCTGTTGTGTGAGGCCGGATCGCCGATGGGACCAGAAACCACCAACAGCGAGAACCTGGAGTTTTGATCATGTCTGCCCAACCCCAACAGCTGCCCGACATTGACGAGCTGCGCCACGAGATCGACCGGCTCGACGCCGAGATTCTGGCCGCGGTGAAGCGCCGCACCGAGATCTCGCAGGAGATCGGTAAGGCCCGGATGGCGTCCGGCGGCACCCGCCTGGTGCACAGCCGCGAGATGAAGGTGCTCGAGCGCTACAGCGAGCTCGGCCAGGACGGCAAGGACCTGGCGATGTTGTTGCTGCGGCTCGGCCGCGGCCGGCTCGGCCACTAGCCCGCCGCGCCCGCTGTACGTCCGGCGCCGCACCGGCGCCGGGGACCCGCCGCTAATGTCGGGGTATGAGCCCCGTTTCCCAGATCCCGGACATCTCCACCACCCCGGCCTGGAACGCGTTGCGCAAGCATCACCAGCAGATCGGCGACACCCACCTGCGTGAGTTCTTCGCCGACGATCCCGACCGCGGCGCACGGTTCACCGTCACCGTCGGTGATCTCTACATCGACTACAGCAAGCACCGCATCACCGCTGAGACCGTCGGCCTGCTGGTCGATCTGGCCCGCGCCGCCGGCCTGGAGGATCGGCGCGACGCGATGTTCGCCGGGGTGCACATCAACACCTCCGAGGATCGGGCCGTGTTGCACACCGCGTTGCGGCTGCCGCGCAACGCCGATCTACACGTCGACGGCCAGGATGTCGTGGCCGACGTCCACACGGTGCTCGACGCGATGGGTGACTTCACCGACCGGTTGCGCAGCGGCGAATGGACCGGTGCCACCGGCAAACGTATCGAGACCGTGGTCAATATCGGTATCGGCGGCTCGGATCTGGGCCCGGTGATGGTGGACCGGGCATTGCGCCACTACGCCGACGCCGGCATCGCGGCACGGTTCGTCTCCAATGTCGACCCGGCCGACCTGATCGCGAAGCTCGCCGGTCTGGATCCCGCCACCACGCTGTTCATCGTGGCCTCCAAGACGTTCTCGACCCTGGAGACGCTGACCAACGCCACCGCGGCCCGACGCTGGCTTACCGCCGCGTTGGGCGACGCCGCGGTGTCCCAGCATTTCGTGGCGGTCTCCACCAACGCTGCACTGGTCGAGGAGTTCGGCATCGACACCGCGAACATGTTCGGGTTCTGGGACTGGGTCGGCGGCCGATACTCGGTGGATTCGGCGATCGGACTAGCGGTGATGGCCGTCATCGGCCGGGAGCGTTTCGCGGAGTTCTTGTCCGGTTTCCATATCGTCGACGAGCACTTCCGTACCGCGCCTTTGGAATCCAATGCGCCAGCACTGCTGGGCCTGATCGGGTTGTGGTACTCCGACTTCTTCGGCGCCCAGTCCCGCGCGGTGCTTCCTTACTCCAACGACCTGGACCGCTTCGCGGCTTACCTGCAGCAGCTCACCATGGAATCCAACGGCAAGTCGACCCGCGCCGACGGCACACCCGTCAGCACCGATACCGGTGAAATCTATTGGGGCGAGCCGGGAACCAATGGCCAGCACGCGTTCTACCAACTGCTGCACCAGGGCACCCGGCTGATACCGGCCGACTTCATCGGCTTCTCCCAACCCGTCGACGACCTGGCCACCGCGGACGGTACCGGCAGCATGCACGACCTGCTGATGAGCAACTTCTTCGCCCAGACCCAGGTGCTGGCGTTCGGCAAGAGCGCCGAGGAGATCGCCGCCGAAGGCACCCCCGCCGATGTCGTGCCGCACAAGGTCATGCCCGGCAATCGCCCGACAACTTCGATTCTGGCTACCCAACTGACACCGTCGGTGCTGGGCCAGCTGATCGCGCTCTACGAACACCAGGTGTTCACCGAGGGTGTGGTGTGGGGCATCGACTCCTTCGACCAGTGGGGCGTGGAGCTGGGCAAGACGCAGGCCAAGGCACTGCTGCCGGTGCTCACCGATGACGCATCCCCACCGCCCCAGACCGACAGTTCCACCGACGCGCTGGTGCGCCGCTACCGGGCGGAGCGCGGCAGGGCTTCGTCGTAACTCCGACTGCCCGACGGTGACTAGGTCGGCCGTTGCCCGCCGGTCTTGGCCCGCAGGCTGGGCAGCAGCACCTCATCGACCACGACACGGACGGTTTCCTCGGTCGGCGGCCGATCGGAAACCAATGCCC